>NZ_JAGIQL010000047.1 GCF_017813245.1 Streptomyces montanisoli | reverse complement strand
AGAAATACAGACGTGTGCTATGCCGATCACGACACCCTCCGCCTCGCCGGCGCCGGCACCCTCGCCGGGGATGACGTCGCCGCCGTCGCCGTCGCCGCCGTCGGGGATGACGGTGATCAGGCCGGGGACGCGGCCGTCGCGCTGATCCTGAGGCCCGCGCCCGGCCGCCCTCACGCCGCGCCCGGCCGCCCTCACGCCGCGTTCGGCGCCGCGGCCAGGCCTTGCTTCACCTGCCGGGTGACGTCGTCGGCGAGGATCTCGGGCAGGCCGGCCTCGATGCCGGACAGGGCCTGGGCGGCGACCTGTGCGGGGTCGACCTTCTGTCCTGCGGGGATGCTCGCGGCCATGTCGGTGTCCATGTATCCGACGTGGAGCGCCGAGACCGCGATGCCGCGGGGCGCGAGCTCCTCCCGGGTCGCGCCCGTCAGCGCCCACGCCGCGGCCTTGGCCGCCGCATAGGCCCCGACATCGGCCGGGTGCAGCCAGGACAGGACCGACAGGACGTTGAGCACGGCGCCGCCGCCGTTGGACTCGATGACGGGCGCGAAGGCCCGCGTGACCGCGAGCGGGCCGAAGAAGTTCGTGTCCATCTCCCGGCGCACCGCTTCCTGGCCGCCCGCGACCAGTGCCGTTCCGGTGGCGATTCCCGCGTTGTTCACCAGCAGCGTGGCGTCCGACGCGATGCCGGCCGCGGCCCGGATCGACTCCTCGTCCGTCACGTCGAGCCGCAGCGGAACGACTCCCGGCAGATCGACGGCCTCGGGGCGGCGGGCCGTCGCGTACACCTTCGCACCGCGCTCCACGAGCTGGGCGGCCAGATGCCGCCCGAGTCCGCGGTTGGCACCGGTGACCACCGCGACCGCGTTCTTCAACTCCATGACGCACTCCCACTCAATAGATTACGACCACAATCTAAACATGGGTCTACGATAGATGCCAGCCGACATCCAAACGGGAGGTGACCCATGGGCCGCGTATCGCAGGCACAGGCGGAGGAGAACCGCCGGCGTGTGGTGGAGACCGCGTCGCGCCTGTTCCGGGAGCGGGGGACCCACGTCAGCGTCGCCGACCTGATGAAGGAGGCCGGCCTGACCCACGGCGGCTTCTACAAGCAGTTCGCCTCGAAGGAGGCACTCGTCGACGAGGCGACCGCCCACGCCTTCGGCGAGCTCGACCGGCGCCACGCGGACGAACTCGCGGCGCACGGCGGGCAGCACGACGCCTCCCAGCGGGCGCTGATCGACAACTACCTGTCCCCCGAACACCGCGACAGCCCGGCGGACGGCTGCCCCGTCGCCGCACTCGCCACCGACATGGCGCGCGAGGGCGGGGACAACGAGGCGCGCCGGATCTACACGGAGGGCGTGGCCGACTTCGCCGAACGGCTCGGCACCGCGGACCAGGACGGCATCACCCGGCTGTGCACCATGCTCGGCGCACTCGTCCTGGCCAGGGCCACCAACGGCTCTCCGCTCTCCGAGGAGATCCTCACGGCCGCGCGCGCGGCACTGACGGTGGCCGACTGATCAGCGGTCCGCGGCGCGGCCAGTCGGCCCTCCGCGGACATATCATCTGCGACCAAAGCAGACATAACGGACACACCGCCGATTCGGCATAACGGTACGGCAACCCCATCGCATCGATACGGGCACTATGAGTTTTGGCTTAATGCATGGCGGCCACCGTGTGCGGCCGCGCTTTGCGGGCACGGGCACGACGTGGACGCTACCCCTGGAACCGACACGGCAGCGGTCGGCCGCACGCGCGGCTCGGCCGAGGAAGCGAACGGCGGCGGCAGACGCGATGCCCGTCCGCGCCCCTGCGCGCCCGCGCGAGCCGCCCCCGACTCCGGATCGGGCTCCGGGTCCGCCACCGACTCCGGCTCCGGATCGGGCTCCGGGTCCACCCCCGACTCCGCCTCGGCCTCGGGGCCCGCCCCTGGCTCGGGCTCCGCGTCCGAGGCCGGCGATGGGTCCGACGCCAGCGCTTCCGGCGAGTCGCACGGTGGCTTGCCCGTCCAGCCGAAGCTCGCCGCCGCTGCGGGCGGCGGGCGGGGGTTCCCGTCCGCGATCCGGCGCAGTGGGCGGGTGCCGGGCGTCGACGGGATGCGGACGCTCGCCGTCGGGCTCGTGATGGTCTACCACCTGGAGCCGGGGCTGCTGCCCGGCGGCTCGATCGGCGTGGACATCTTCTTCACCATCAGCGGTTTCGTGATCACGCGCCTGCTCGTCGCCGAGTACGCGCGCACGGGCAACGTCGCCATGGCCCCCTTCTACTGGCGGCGCTGGCTGCGGCTCGTCCCCGCGCTGCTGACGGTGTGCGCGCTGTGCGCGGTGCTGGCCGGGGTGACGGAGCTCGCCGGGTTCGACGGGGCGTGGACGTCGCTCCTGCTGTCCGTGACGTTCCTGGTCAACCTCGTACGGGCGACCGAGCCAGGACCGTACTCGAACGGCACCGCGCTGCTCGCGCAGAACTGGTCGCTCGGCGTGGAGGAGCAGTTCTACCTGCTGTGGCCGCCGCTGGTGCGCGCGCTGCTGCGCAAGGTGCGTCCGCGCACCGTGCTGATCTGGACCGGCGTGCTCTGCCTGCTGCCGGTCGCCTGGCGGTGGCTGCTGTGGAACCCGACCGAGGCGCACCGCATCTACAACGGCACCGACACGCGCGCCGACCAGCTGCTCGCCGGGGCGCTCCTGGCGATCGCCGTGGCCAGGCTGCGTCACGACGACCCGAGGCTCGCGGCGCTGCGGCGGTGGGCCGGGCGGCTGGCCTGGCCGGCCATGATCCTGCTCGGGCTGATCGTGTGGCAGATCCCGGTGACGGGCGCGACGGCGTGGACGGAGAGCTGGTACACGGTCGGCTTCCTGGCCACGGCGCTGTTCTCGGCGACGATCATCGCCGCGCTCGAGCTGCGGCCGCGCTCGGCGCTCTCCTGGGTGCTGTCGCTCGCGCCGCTCGCCTGGATCGGGCGCAACCTCAGCTATGGGCTCTACCTGTGGCACTACCCGCTGGGACGGCTGATGGCCGACCTCGGCGTGACCCGCTTCCACCTGGTGGCGACACTGGCCGCGTCGTTCGCCGCGGCGACCGCTTCGTACTACCTCGTCGAACGGCCGCTGAACCGGCGCTGGCGGCACCGCGGTCCCGGTGCGTCGCGTGAGCGCGGCGCGGCGGAGGCAGCGGGCGCGGGCTCTGGCTCGGGCTCGGGCTCGGGTCGTGACCGCGAGCGGCAGCAGCCGGTCGGGGTGTCGTGATCCACCGCGGGGGGGGCGGGCGGCCCGTACACGGGGTGCGGCGAGGGGGTCCGCGAGCGGGCGCGGCGATGGGTGCGAGCGGTGCGATGGGTGCGGCGGAAACGCGCCGCACCCTCGGACCTCGGCCCAGGTCGTCGGACCTCAGACCAGGTCGTCAGCCCTCAGACCAGGTCGTCGCGGAACCGCTCCAGCAGCCGGCGCGTGCCGGTGGCGGACTCGGCCATGGCGACCATGCGGTCCATGGCCTCCATGTGCTCGGAGACCTCGTTCTCCTCGTCCAGGTAGAGCGCGCCGGTCAGGTACTCGATGTAGACCATGTCCGGGATCTCCGGGACGTCGAACCTGAACAGCACGAAGGGGCTGTACGTGCCCGGGTGGTGGCCTGCCTCCAGCGTCGCTATCTGGAGCGTCACGTTGGGCAGCTCCGTCATCTCCAGCAGCCGCTCGACCTGTTCGCGCATCAGCTCGGGGCCGCCGACCGGCCTGCGCAGCACCGTCTCGTCGATGACGGCCCAGAACGTCGGGGGCGACTCGGTGCGGGTGAGGAACGACTGGCGGCGCATGCGCAGGGCGACCTGGCGCTCGACGCGCTCGGGGTCGGGCTGGCCGACGGCCCCGTTGATGAGGATCCCGCGCGTGTACGCCTCGGTCTGCAGGACGCCGGGCACGAAGTGCGGCTCGTACTCACGGATGGTCTTGGCTGACTCCTCCAGGCTCACGTACCCGCCGAACCAGTCGGGCAGTACGTCGTGGAACCGCTGCCACCAGCCGGGCTTGTTGGCCTCCTCGGTGAGCTCCAGGTACGCGGCGATCTCGTCGGGCGTCACGCCGTAGGCGGGCAGCAGCACCTGGAGGTACGGGATCTTCAGCGCGACCTCGGCCGACTCCATCCGGCGGATGGTGGCGACGGTCACATGCAGGAACTTGGCCGCTTCCTCGCGGCTGACCTTGGCACCCTCGCGCAGGGCCCGCAGCTGTCTGCTCAGGACGAGTTGACCGATCGTCGGGGCAGAACGCGGCTCACTCATGCCCACCCCTCGTCCGCCGTCCGCGCTGAACCATTCCGGCAGTCTGACACAAGGGGATCGCCGGGGGACCTGCACGGTACACATTGTTCCGCCGCAGTTCGCGCGGCCGTCCCCACGCGACCACGGCGTGACCGGAGGTGATCGTTCCGCGCGGGGGCGCCGGTGCCCCCGCTCCGATTCCGCTTTGGTGCCGGGTGCGCGCCGGCAAGGTGAACCCGCGGCGTCGGCGGCGGTACCTTGCAGTGACCTGACGGTGGAGAGGGCCCTATAGGCTCGGTACGACAGACCCCCGGACCCCCAGGCGGCCACGAGAACCGGCAGG
Organism: Streptomyces montanisoli; assembly: GCF_017813245.1. Classification (GTDB taxonomy): domain Bacteria; phylum Actinomycetota; class Actinomycetes; order Streptomycetales; family Streptomycetaceae; genus Streptomyces; species Streptomyces montanisoli. Next base: position 37,040 of record NZ_JAGIQL010000047.1, on the reverse strand, counting down.
CCGCCGGCGTGCACAGGGGCCCGAAGCAGAGCGGAGTGATGCGGCGTGACGCGACCACGCGTGGGAGTGGCCGTCCTGACCATGGGGACGAGGCCCGTCGAGCTGCGCGCGCTGCTGGACTCCGTCGCCAAGCAGCAGGAGCCCGCACAGCAAATCGTCGTCGTCTGCAACGGCGCGCCGCTGCCCGAGCTGCCCGAAGGGGTCATGGGCGTCGAGCTCCCGGAGAACCTGGGCGTCACGGGCGGCCGAAACGCGGCGATCGAGGAGCTGCGGAAGGCGGGCGACGTGGACCTCCTCGTCGATCTCGACGACGACGGCCTGCTGATCGACACGGACGTGTTCACGCGGGTCGCGGACCTGCACGAGGCGGACCCGCGGCTGGGCATCGTCTCCTTCCGCATCGCCGACGAGACCGGGTACACCGCCCGCAGGCACGTGCCGCGGCTGCGGGCGGACGACCCGATGCGGGGCGGCGAGGTCACCACGTTCCTCGGCGGCGGCCACTCCCTCTCGATGGAGATGCTGGCGGGGATCGGCGGCTGGCCCCAGGAGTTCTTCTTCGCCCACGAGGAGACGGACATGGCCTGGCGCGCGCTCGACGCGGGCTGGAAGATCCGCTACGAGCCGGAGCTGGTGCTCCAGCACCCCCGCACCTCGCCCGCGCGGCACGCCGTCTACTACCGGATGACCGCGCGCAACCGCGTCTGGCTCGCGCGCCGCAACCTCCCGGCCCCTCTCGTCCCCGTCTACCTGGGCACGTGGGTCCTGCTGACGATCGCCCGCACGCGCTCGGTGTCGGGCCTGCGCGCGTGGTTCGGCGGCTTCGGCGAGGGCATGCGCAAGCCGTGCGGCACGCGGCGGCCGATGCGGTGGCGCACGGTACGCAGAATGACGGCGCTCGGCCGGCCCCCGGTGATCTGACCGGCGGGCACGTCCGGTGACGGTGCCGGGCCGGACGACCTGACGGGGACGCGCGAAGGGGCGAGCGAGCACATGCGGGGAGCCGGAACCGGACGCGGAACCGGACGCGGACGCGGATCCGGAACGGAATCAGGCGGCGGGCGGGAGCGCGGGACGATGTCCCGGCGGCGCTTGCTCGCGCTGTCCACGGGCGCGGCGCTCGCGGTCGCCGGCGTGGCGAGCTGCGACGACGCACACGGCGACGGTCGTGGCGGCGGCGGTGACGGCGCTGACGACCCCACACCCGCAGCCGGCGGCCCGTCGCGGGCCGCGCCACCCGCCTCGGGCGTCCTGGCCGCCAACGTCAACGAGTCACTGGACAAGATCGACCACGCCGAGCTGGCGGCCCTCTCCGCGACGTGGATACGCGGCTTCTACCTGATGTCCAAGGCCGACGGGTCGAACCCGGCGACCCAGACCGGGATGGCGAAGCTGCTCCAAGCAGCCTCGGGCGGCTACGGCACCGTGCTCTCCACGAAGTTCCAGTACCACGGCACTCGGATCCCCGCGCCCGGCACCACCTCCATGGACACCGCCCTGGCGCGGCTCGACAAGGTACTCGCCGCGGTGCTCGGCAAGATCGACATCCTCACCATCGGCAACGAGCCGTTCTACGAGACGAGCCCGGCGGACCGGGCCACGTCCCGCATCAACGACTTCTACGAGGCGCTCGCGCGGCACGCCGTGAAGTACCGCAAGACCCACTTCGGCGCGCACTGCAAGACCGCCCTGTACATGGGCGCGCTCAACCGCCTTGAGGACCCCGCGTTCCGCAACGCGCAGACGAAGCGCTGGATGACCTTCGCGGCCGGCGACGCCGGCATCGCCGGCGTGGACATCCACCCGCACGTGGCGAGCATCGGCGCGGCGCGCAAGTACACCGACTTCGTACTGCCGTACCTACGCGCCGACCAGAAGTTCCTCGCCACCGAGTTCTCCCTGATCAAGCTCTGGAAGCAGCACATGCACGACCCGGTGGCCCCGTCCTTCGCCCGCGCCCACGGCACCCCGGCGCACACGCGCGTGTGGCAGGTCATCCACGAGGCGGCCAACAGCCCCTTCACGGAGGGGAAGTGGAACGACTTCCTGCTCTCCAACACGTGGTTCGCCCACCACAAGACGTTCCTCACCAACGAGATGGCGCGCCTGCGCGACACCGGCAAACTCGCCGTGGCCGCCTACGGCATCACGCAGGGCGCACCGATCCGCGACTTCGACGCGAACAGCTCGCCGTGGGTGCTCAACAGTGTGTTCTGCCCGTACGTCTGCCGCCAGGCAACGGACGGCCTGCCGGGCCGTGACCGCACCTGGGCGACGGCCTTCAAGGCCGCGCAGTAGAGCCGGGCGGCCGCCCGCCGGTGACCTCGATACGCGATGCGCGAGCCGCCCCAAAGTCACATCCTCGCCCTCGTGGAGGACGCCCCCTCACGACATGTGCGGGCCGCCCGCCGAGCGTGGCGGCGGCTCGTCCTCGGCGGACGGAGGCGTCGGGGGGTCATGCGGCACCCTTTTGTCGGGATGGCTCCAGATGGCGGTGACGCCGTGCTCTTCGCAGTACGCGCCGTACTCGTCCTCGATGGGGTAGTCATGGCCGCCCTTGAAACACTGCGTCATGACGCAACGTGCGAGGCGCAGTCGCGGTGCGCGCGCGGGAAGATTCGTACGCCGTCGCCGTCGTGGCGTACGCCGAGGTCGACGGCGCTGCCGGTCGACACGGCCAAACCGCAGTACGCGCACACCGCGCCCCGGCGCTGGTCGTCGGACAGATCGTGCGGAAGAAGCGGCAGGGGTAGTGAGGTGGCGTCGTCGCCTCGGCTTCGAACCATGGTCGGCTCCAGGTACGGAAGGGCTGGTGACGACATGGTGGGTGGGCCGCAAGGGCCCGACTATCACGCGGTATTGATAGCCAGGGCCAAGACATGGCGGCGCGTCAGACGCCCAGCCAATTTCCATAGGAGAGGAAGGAGCCAGGCAGTTGGCGCTTGGCAGCCTCCAGACCGGCGTACGTCTCCCGAACCGTCATGTGATACCGGGCCTGCTGGGGCGCGGCCTTCCTCGCCAGGAGCAGGTTCTTGAACGCGCTGTCCAGCTCCCCGGTCCACATCTGTGCTCGGGCCAGTTCGGCATAGTGGTGGCTTCGCCGTGAGGCCGGCCAGTCGGCACCGAACCTGATCCGGCCGCCGACGACCGCCGCGTCCCCGTACTCGTCCAGCTCGGCGGACACGGACACCCGGTGTACGGCGACGTTTGTCGGCCCGAAGGACAGCCAGTGCACCTTGACGGCCTCGCCGGTTCGGTCGGCAAGCGTGTCTGCCTCTGCGAGGTGGCCATCCGCGCGGACCTTGTCCTGCGCTCTCGCGGCCATGACCGCGGCTCCCAGGTGCAGCTGTCCAGCGACGACGTCGCGCTCTCGGCTCGGGTCGCTCTGCTGCAGCGTCGACAGGCCGAGGTTCACCAGGCGATCACCGGTGCGGAACTGGCCCTCTCGTAGGTAGGTGAGGGCGCGCATGTACCGGTACATGCCGCCGATCACGGCGCTCGATCCGCGCTGCGCCGCCCAGTCCATGCGAGTCAGCGCCATACCTGCCAGGTCACCGAACCCGAGCTTCGTGGCAACGTCGTATGCGGTGCGGTACGTGGATGCGAGCAGCAGCCACCCCGCAGTGGTGGGTGACGCGTGTGCCGCGGTCGTTGCCTCCTGGATGAGGCCGGCCACCTGTCCGGCTGCCTTCTTGATCTCGCCCGCACGGACGTCGGCGAGCAGCTGCTCGGCGTCGTCGGCAAGCAGCCGCCGGGGGCGGGGGGCGATGTCGGGGTCCGGACCGAGGTCGTACACGTCCAAGGCCTCGCGGATCGGCCGGACGAGGACGTCGAGTTCGTCTGCGCGCAGTTCGCTGAGGTAGGGCTGTCCGGTGATGGTGGCGACATCCACGCGCATGGCCCGTGCGAGGCTGGCGATGACGTGTGGAGTGGCCGCGATGACGCCTTGCTCGGTCTTGGTCAGGGTGCTGTACGGCACCGTGGACAGGTCGGACAGGGCCCGTTGGGTGAGGTGACGTTCCAGGCGCAGGCGCTTGATGCGTGTGCCGGTGTGGTCATGCGGCAAAGCGTGCATGCTGGCTCCTGTTCTGACTCGGCACAAGAACGGTACCCGCCGCGTGCACGCCGGAGGTTCGGGAGTTCGCCGCGCGGCTTGCAGAATCCCTCTGTACCTGCCCGCGCCAGGGCCTGGGCCCGAATCTGCCTAGCCAGGTCGATCGATCCCGTACCGTCCCGGCCTCGGCCACAGCTGCCTCACCCAGAAGGTACGGCGTACGGGCGCAGAATCATGAGCGAGTCCTCCAGCGTCGCCACCATGGCGAAGGAGAACCGGTCGAGTTCCAGGCAGAGCGCGGCGTCATCCGGATGGGCTCCTTGGCGCACACCTTCCGCCAGTTCCGTGGCGGCGCGCGATCCGCCGGCGCGACGGAGGAACCCGGCCGCGTTCGCTCCTGTCTCAGCAGCCCTGCGAGCGATGTACTGAGCGCATGCCAGATCCTCTTCGGCCTGGCCATCCTCGCCGGTGACCACGAACGTGACGCTGTCGCACTTGTGCGTTCGCAGCAGCCGAGCGGTAGCCTCCGCCACCACGAAGCCGGCGCACAGCAGCAGTGGTGCCTCCTTGACCGCGAGGGCGCCAACCGTCCCGGCGGTGGTCTTCTGCACCACGGTCCGTCCATCAAGGTCAACAGACCTCAGCAGGCCTGGCGAGTTGACCATGTCGAACCCGGGCGCGGGCGGACCGTCTTTGAGCGCCAGCCAATCCGGGTGGCGGACCTTGAGCCCCAGGGCTTCGTCCAGCGACTCAGCCAGAACGATCTTCTCCGCGCCCTGAGCAAAGACCCAGGCGGCCACCGTGAAGGCACGCATGACGTCGATCACGACCGCCACAGGAGGGGCTTCGGCCAGCTCGGCGATGCCAAGGAAACGAGTGTCCACCGCACCATGCTCCCGCATACCCATCCCGGAGGCATCCCACATGAGGTGCATGCAGGCCGGCCCGCAGGGCCCTCACCCGGTGGGCCGGGAGATCACCGCGTTGACCGCGGCGACACGTTGGGGCAGGTCAGCGGCAGGAATGTCGATGAGCTCGTAACCGAACGCGCGGTAGCTCTGTTCGTGGATCTCTTCGAAGACCAGCGACTCCTCGAAACTGATACGGCGGGCCGCGGTGGGCTCGCAGTGGCCCAGATTGCGGACGAAGAGCACCTGCCGCTCGTAGATCCCCATGGAGGTGACCCGTTCGAGCTCGGCCGACAGGACCGGCGATACGGGCCATCCCAGGTAGGTGGCGAGTGCGTGGGTGCAGACCGGTGACCGGTCGAAGACCTGGACGGAGCCGGTGGCGACCGTCTCCAACTGCCGTTGCCGCTGGAGCGCGGCGATCTCGTCGATGAAGGACGCCCGTGCCCACGGCTCGTCCTCGCCCCGCGCCTGCGACCGCGCGATGACCGCTGTCGCCGCCTCCTCGACGACCCCGTGGCCGAGCTCGGCCAGGCTCCGCAGGATCGACGTCTTGCCTGCACCAGGCGTGCCCGTGAGAACGTAACGCCGCATGATCCGTAAGCCTTTCGTTGGAAATCGTGGTCATTTCATCTGGCGAGGCGAAGTGGGGCGTCTCCGGCCTCCGCCGACGCGAACGCGTTGGACACGCGTGCCGTTCGAACCTAGAACGGAAACCATGTCCGCATTCCGTCTGCTACTGCTCTCCACGCTCGGGGCCTTCGCCAACTACGCGCCGCTGCTCCCCGTCGTCCCCGTCTGGGCCGCGCACGGCGGTGCCTCGTCAGCGGGGCTTGGGGCCACGACCGGTGTGACGATGGCGGCGACCGTCGGGGCGCAGTTCGCGATGCGGCGGCTGATTCCGCGGTTCGGGCTGCGGCGCCTGGCCGCTGTCGGGTCGCTGCTCATGGGCCTGCCGACGTTCGGGTACATCATCTCGGACGCGCTCGCGCCCGTGCTGGCCGTGTCCGCGGTGCGGGGCATGGGGTTCGGGATGGTCACGGTGGCCGGTAGCGCGCTCACCGCCGTCTTGGTGCCCGCCGAACGGCGTGGGCGGGCTGTGGGACTGTACGGGGCGGCGATCGGCGTCCCGCAGCTCGTCGGGCTGCCGCTGGGGCTGTGGGCGGCAGAACACCTCGGCTTCGCGGCCGTGTTCGTCGTCGCCGCGCTGCTCAGCGTGGCCGCGGCGCCGCTGGCCTGGGCGATCCGGGAGCCGGACGCCACCACGACCACGACCACGACCGCGACCGCCTCCGCCGACTCCACCGCGGCGGAGCCGGCCCCGCCGCGCGTTTCGGGCGCGGGGCGCGCGCTCGTCCGGCCCACCGCACTGATGGTGGCCGCGGCCATCGCGCTCGGCGTGCTCAGCGCGTTCCTCGCGCTCGCCCCCGGGATCTCCTCCGCCACCGTTTCGGGCGCGCTGTTCCTGCTCCCGGCCGGGATCACGGTCGGCCGGTGGGCGGCCGGGCACTGGTCCGACCGGCATGGCGCCGGCGGGTTGCAGCTGCCCTCCGCCGCCGCGTCCGCGCTCGGACTCGGCGCCCTGGCCGCCTGTGCCGCGGGCGGCTCTGCGGCGGGCGTCCTCGCCGGGGCCGCCCTCTACGGTCTGGGCTTCGGGGCGCTGCAGAACGACACGCTCAGCGTGATGTTTTTGCACACCGACGCCCACCGGGCGGGGACGGTGTGGAACGTCGCCTACGACGGCGGCACCGGGATCGGCTCGTTCGGCGGGGGAATGGTGAGCCACGCGATGGGCGTACCGGGCACGTTCGCCACCGCCGCCGCCGTACTCGCGGCCACGACGGCAGCGACGGCAGCGACGCTACGACGACGCAGGCGCGCTGCGGCCGCGGCGCCCGCGCGTGAGGCCGCGGCGGTCTCGGCGGTCTCGGCGAAGGACCGCTGCGACGTCTAGGCGACGGGGCACGGCGATGGCGCCCTCGGGCTCCGCGCCGCGCGTCGCGGGGTCAGACGCGTACGTTGAAGCCGAGGTCGATGTCGCAGGCCGCTTGGCCTCCTGCGATGCCCCAGTTCTCGGTCGGTGTATCACGGACGGTGATCGTCACGTGGTCTCGCGGGATACCGAATTCCGCCAGCCGATCGACGATTTCCCGGTACAGGTTCCGCTTGGCCTGCAAGGACCGGCCCTCGAAGCAGTCAATGGACACGAGGGTGGAGAACTCGGGCTTCGCCCTGCTGGGCGAGCAGGCGAACCGGTGCGGCTCATGCACGACGAGACGGACGCTCCTGTCCTGGGGCGGGATGAGGAAGGCAGCCACGAGCGCGCCGTGAACCGCATCGATGATGCCCGCCTCTTCGGCCTGTGAGTACTGGCGACGCACCTCGATGAGGGTCGTTGGCATGGCAGGATCCTTCCACCGGACCGATCGGACCATGGTCATGTGCCCGAGCCCATGACACCACCACTCTGTCCGCCGCGTGGCAAACCCATTAACGCTGTTGCACGCTCGGTAAGGGCGCCTTCCGAGCTGCCTCTCGGGCGATGAGTTTGTCCGATCCTGGGAGTCTCACCCTCGTCGTCCACATCGCCGGATCACCGGAGGAACCCGTGAAACAGCTACTGAGGGTGCAGAACTTCAACGTCTCGAGTGACGGGATCGGCGCCGGCGAGGATCAGACGCTGGAGCGGCCGTTCGGTCATGTCGACCCCGGGAAGCTGTTCGCCTGGGCGGGCGCCACGGCGAGCTGGCCCATGCGTGCCGAGCCCGGCGGGAGCCGGGGGCTGGACGACTACCTCACGCGGGACTACGGACGCAACATCGGCGCCGAGATCATGGGCCGCAACAAGTTCGGGCCCCAGCGCGGGCCCTGGCAGGACCACGAGTGGCAGGGCTGGTGGGGTGACGAGCCCCCGTTCCACTCGCCCGTGTTCGTCATGACGCACCACAAGCGTCCGTCCTTCACGCTCTCCGACACCACGTTCCACTTCGTCGACGACGACCCGGCCACGGTCCTGGAGCGGGCGCGGGAAGCCGCGCAGGGCAAGGACGTACGGCTCGGTGGCGGAGCCACCACCATCCGGGAGTTCCTCGACGCCGACCTCGTGGACAGCCTGCACGTGGCGGTGTCGCCGAAGGAGTTCGGGACCGGGATGCGGCTCTGGAAGTCGCCCGACGAGCTGCTCGACCGGTTCCATCTGGATGTCGTACCGAGCCCGAGCGGAGTGACGCACTACCTGTTCTGGCATCGGTGACCGGCGCGGGCGCGGGCGGTGGCTCGTCTGCGGGGTTGGCCGGAAGCTCAGTGTCTGACTAAGGTCAGAGAATGGACGAGACGCAGATCCAGCAGGTGCGGCGGTTCAACCGCGTCGTCACCCAGCGTGTGGGCGTGCTGCACGAGCACTACCTGGGCCGCGACCGGCCCGTCGGTGAGGCCCGGCTGTTGTGGGAGGTCGGGGAGCGTGGGCAGGACGTGCGGCAGTTGCGTGAGCGGCTCGGGCTCGACTCCGGGTACGTCAGCCGGCTGCTGCGCTCCCTGGAGGACGACGGCCTCGTCGTCGTGGAGCCGTCGGCGCGTGACCGGCGCGTGCGGACCGTGCGCCTCACCGAGGCGGGCCGCGCCGAGCACGCGCTGCTCGACGCCCGCAGCGACGAGCTCGCCGGGTCGCTGCTCGAGCCGCTCAACGCGGGGCAGCGCGCCCGGCTCGTCGCCGCCATGGCCGAGGCCGAGCGGCTGCTGACGGCCGCGACCGTCACGCTCGACGCCGTCGACCCGGCCCACCCGGACGCCGAGCACTGCCTGCGCCGCTATTTCGAGGAGCTCGCGGAACGCTTCGATACGGGCTTCGACCCGGCGCGCAGCCTGCTGCCCGACGCGGGCGAACTCCGGCTCCCCCGCGGCCTGTTCCTCGTGGCCAGGCTGCACGGCGAGCCGGTCGGCTGCGCCGGTCTCAAGCTCCCACCGGACGCGCCCGCCGAGATCAAGCGCATGTGGGTGGCGCCAAGTGCACGCGGGCTCGGCCTCGGCCGCCGCTTCCTCGCCGAGTTGGAGGCGCGGGCCGCCGAGCAGGGGCGGGAGGTGTTGCGACTCGATACCAACAAGACGCTGTCCGCGGCGATCGGGCTCTACCACTCCGCCGGATTCCAGGAGGTGCCCGCTTTCAACGACGAGCCGTACGCCCATCATTGGTTCGAGAAGCGGGTCGCGCGTCGGGTCGAGGGCTGACGGCCGAGGACTGAGGCATTGCGGCCCGGGCGGCGCACCGGTCTTCGCGCCCTCCCGTGCACGCAACGCGGTTGGGCTGAAGGGGACTTGTGGGGCCACACCGCCGTGGGCTAGGTTCGGCGGGTTAGGTTCACCTAACTTCGTCGTAACGGCCTAGGGGGGAGGCGCTGTCGTGGTGTTGCGCTGCAGTACGCGCGTCGGGGCGGGGGCCGTCGCCGTCGCGCTCGGGGTGGCGCTGACCGCCTGCGGTGGGAGCAGCGGCAGCGGCGGGAACGGCAGCGGGGCCGGCGCCGCCGCCTCCGGGAGCGGCGCGCACACGCTGAAGACCGCGATGGGCAGCGTCACCGTGAGCGCCCATCCGCACCGCGTCGTCGTGCTCGACACGGACGCCCTGGACTCCGCCGTCACCCTCGGCGTCACGCCCGTCGGCGCCACCACCGTCGCCGCCGGGGCGCCGCTGTCCACGTACCTGCCGAAGTCGGGGCTCGCGGGCGTACGGCCCGTCGGTGTCATCGGCTCCCCCGACCTGGAGACCATCGCGTCCCTCAAGCCCGACCTGATCCTCGGCAGCAAGGTGCGCGACGGCAAGAGCTACAAGGAGCTCTCGAAGATCGCCCCGACCGTCTTCACCAACACCACGGGCCCCAACTGGCGCGCCAACTTCACGCTGCACGCCCGCGCGCTGGGCGAGACCGCGCGCGCCGCGCGGGTCGAGAAGGCCTACACGGCGCACGTGCGGCAGGTCGTCCACGCGCTGGGCGGGCCCGCCAAGGCCGAGGCGACCACCGTCGGGTTCGTGCGGTTCGTGGAGGGCGCGGACATCCGCCTGTACCTCAACGACACGTTCGTCGGCTCGATCTTCCACGACCTCGGCCTCGGCAGGCCCGCCGACCAGGACAAGGACGGCTTCTCGCTGGACGTGAGCCCCGAGCGGATCGACAAGGCCGACGCGGGCCTCCTCTTCTACTCGACGTACGGCGACCCCAAGAAGGCCGGGGAGACCGCCGTCGTCGCGGGGCCGCTGTGGCGCGGGCTCACGGCGGTACGCGACGGGCGGGCCTTCCGGGTGGACGACAACCTCTGGATGCTCGGCATCGGTTACACCGGCGCCGGGCGGATCCTCTCCCGGATCGAGTCCGACTGGTCCAAGGCGGCCGCCACCGGGAGCGGGTGACGCCGGGAGCGGGTGACGCCGGGCCAGCCGTACCGCGCCCGGGCCAGGCGTACCCCGCCCCGGCGCCGGCCCGTTCACGCGCGGCGCAGGGCGCGTCCCCAGATCTCGGTGGCCGGTCCCGTTCCGACCGACGGCACGTGCGCGTCGTCCGCGCCCGCCATGCCGAGACGCACCCACCCCCACGAGCTCAGCGCGCCGAGCGCGCCCGCGTTGGCCGGGTCGACGCGCGTGACAGCGAGCGCCGCGTCCGTGCGCGTGAGCAGCGCGTCAAGCAGCCGGCCCGCCACGCCCGTACGCCTGAACGGGGGCCTCACGGTCAACTCGGCGAGCGCGAACACCTGGCCGGAGACGGTCAGTTCCTCCACGTCCCAGGGCTCGTCCGCGCCGAGCCCGCGCCACCAGCCGCCCGACCTGTCGATCAGGTACCCGTACGCGTGGCCCACCGTCCTGCCGGCCGCGCCGGCCACCACCATGTCGAAACCGTCCCTGGTGAAGGCCCGGTTGAACGCCTTCAGGAACGCCTGCCGGTCCTCGTACTCCGCGCCGTGCGCCCGCCGGTACGTCTCGATGAACTCGTCAGCGAGCTCTTCCTGCTGCTGCTCGGCCTGCCACCTGCTCAGATGGCGCAAGAAGACTTCTGCCACGTGAGGTTGTCCTCCCACCTGGGCCCGTGCGGACCGTGAACGTCTGCGTCCATCGTCGCAGGACGGACGGGGGCCGGGAAACCGCGGCGGAGATCTTTCACGGCCTGAGGCGGGTTCTTCGTATTGACATACGGTGACGTTCGGCAGGCCGCCCGTCACCCGCCGTGCACAGGACGGCTATTGTGTGCGGGACAGCTTCGGGTGTCGCAGGACACCTTCGGGTGCCGCAGGACAACCGAGGGACTGAGGGACACTTGACCGACCGGGTGCCACGCCGGCACGCGGTCGGGTGCCACGCAGATACCCGGTCGGGTGCCACGCAGGCACCCGCGACAGCGCAACAACAGGCGCCGCCTACAGGCCCGTACACCCCGTACGGGCGGGCGGCCTCGTACCGCGAAGGGCTCGTCCATGTCTCTGCCGTCCGTCCGCCCCCGCCTCCGCCGCGCGCTGCGCGGCGGGCAACGGCCGGCGGCCGCGCTGCTGGTCGGGGGCCTGCTGCTCGCCGGCTGCGGCACGGCCGGCCCGGCGGCCGTCCACCACGACGCGACGGGCGACAAGTCGGCGGGCCGTACCGAGTCCGACACGGACGCCGGGCACGGCGCGCAGGGCGGCGGCAGCGGGAAGCAGGGCGGCGGCGCGGGCGGCGGCGGCGGGAAGCAGTCGTCCGACGACGGCAAGGGGAACGCGAACCGCTCGGAGACGCGCTCCGCGCTGACCGCCCGTATCCCCGACCAGTCCGCGCCCACGCTCCCCGGCGTCGGCCCCCTGATGACCGGCGACATCTCCCCGTCGACCCGCCAGGCCGTCCTGGTGACGGGCGCGGACAGCGACACCAACACCGCGACCTTCCGCCTCTACGAGCGCGACAGCGCGGGCTCGCCCTGGCGGCCCGTCACCGACGTCTGGAGCGCGCACAACGCCCTGCACGGCTGGACGCGGCACCACATGATGGACGATCGGCGCTCGCCCGTGGGCGTCTTCTCGCTCACGGACGCGGGCGGCAAGCTCGCCGACCCCGGCACGAGGATGCCGTACGACCACAGCTTCCACTTCACGGCGTACGGGTACGGGTTCGACGGCGAGCCGCTCTCGGGCGCGTTCGACTACGTCGTGGCCATCGACTACAACCGCGACCCGGGCACGAGCCCGCTCGACAAGGACAAGCCGATGGGCGACGCGCGCGGCGGCGGCATTTGGATCCACGTCGACCACGGCGGGCCCACGCAGGGCTGCGTGTCCATCTCCAAGGACCACATCAGGAAGCTGCTGCGCCTGCTCGACCCGGAGAGCCACCCGGTCGTGGTGATGGGTGACGCGGCGTCACTCGCACGCTGACGCCTCCGGCTGCGATGGTGGGGGCATGCGCGGACACGAGGCACGTGAGGGCGGAACGTCCGAGCCAGTGAGCCCCGAACCGGTCAGCCCTGAGCCAGTCGGCCCCGAGCCAGTGAGCCCCGAACCGCTTGGCGGCGAGCTGCGGCGGCCGCTGCTGACGCAGCAGTGGCGTGACCTGACGATGCTGCACTGGGCCGTCGAGCCCGAGGCCGTGGCGCCGCTGCTGCCGGCGGGCACGGTGCCCGACGTGTTCGACGGTGCGGCCTACGTGGGGCTGATCGCGTTCCGGATGTATCGGGTGGGGTTCTTCCGGCTGCCCGGCGTGCCGTACCTCGGCACGTTCCCCGAGACGAACGTGCGGCTGTACTCCGTGGACGGGCGCGGCCGGCGCGCCGTCGTCTTCCGGTCGCTCGACGCGTCGCGCCTCGTCCCGGTGCTGGTGGCGCGCGCGTCGCTGCGGCTGCCTTACATGTGGGCGCGGATGCGGATCAGGCAGGACGAGGCCGGCACGTTCACGTACACCAGCGGCCGCAGGTGGCCGGGTCCCGTGGGCGCCGCCGCCCGGATCGGCGTCCGGGTCGGTGAGGCCATCGCGGAGCCGACCCCGCTCGAACACTTCCTGACCGCGCGCTGGGCCCTGCACACGACCGTGCTCGGCCGCCTCACCCACCTGCCGAACACGCACGCTCGCTGGCCGCTGCACCGCGCGGAACTCCTCGACTGCCGTGAGACGGTGATCACGGCCGCAGGCCTCCCGGCCCCCGTCGGCCCCCCGGCGAGCGTGCTCTACTCCCCGGGAGTCGCGGTCCGCTTCGGCCGCCCGGACGTGCGGGGTGGTCACGGATGTCCGTGATCACCCCGTCCGCGCCGCGCGTGAGGCCCCCCGACGGCCGCTACCGTCCGCGGGACGGGGCCGCCGCCGAGCCCGGGGCGGGCTGTCCGGCTCGTGCCGAACTCAGCCGCCGGACCGGCTCATAGCCCGCCGGGCTTCGGGCCCCACGGGCTCCCCCAGGCCGCTGCCCACCGAGCCCGAGCCCGAGCCCCCGGCGGGTGGCAACAGCGACCCGAGCGAATGCCGCAGACGACCTGAGGCCGCAAGCCCAGCGGCCGACGCGGGACAGAGGCCGCGCGCCCCGCGCCCGGGCGCGAGCCGGGGACATGTGTCCCCGCGGCCGGGCGCGAGCGCGGCACGCTGCTCAGGCGTGAGGCCTCACGCCCCAGGCCTCACGCCGCGACGGGCTCACGCCGTCGGCGGCTCTTCGAGCCTCGGGAAGAGCGCCGCCCCCTTGGTGACCTTCGCCCCCACGGGCAGCCTGCCCCAGTCGGCGACCTCGGCCACCCGCTGGTCGGCCAGCGCGCCGAGGCCTTCCGCCGCGCCGAGCGAGTCCCACAGCTTCGCGCTGGTCTCCGGCATCACCGGGTTCAGCAGCACCGCGATCGCGCGCAGCGACTCCGCCGCCGTGTACAGGATCGTCGCGAGCCGCGCCCGTCCCTGCTCGGAGGTGTCCTTGGCGACCTTCCACGGCTCCTGTTCCGTCAGGTAGCCGTTGACCTGCTTCACGAAGTCGAAGACCGCCGCGATGCCGCCGGAGAAGTCCAGCTCGTCGCCGATGCGCCGGTCCGCCTCCGCCGCCGCCTTCGCCAGGCCCTCGTGCACCGCCTTCTCGGCGTCGCCCGCGGCCGTCGCCTCGGGCAGCTCGCCGCCGAAGTACTTGCCGACCATCGCGGCGACCCTGGATGCCAGGTTGCCGTAGTCGTTGGCCAGCTCGGAGGTGTAGCGGGCGCTGAGGTCCTCCCAGGAGAACGAGCCGTCCTGCCCGAAGGCGATCGCGCGCAGGAAGTACCAGCGGTACGCGTCGACGCCGAAGTGCGTGGTGAGGTCCTGCGGCTTGATGCCGGTCAGGTTGGACTTCGACATCTTCTCGCCGCCGACGAGCAGCCAGCCGTTGGCCGCGACCTTCCCCGGCAGCGGCAGGCCGTTCGCCATCAGCATGGCGGGCCAGATGATGGCGTGGAAGCGGAGGATGTCCTTGCCGACGAGGTGCACGTCGGCCGGGAACGTCGACGCGAATTTCGCCTCGTCGGAGCCGTAGCCGACGGCCGTCGCGTAGTTGAGCAGCGCGTCGATCCACACGTAGATCACGTGCTTGGAGTCCCACGGGACGGGGACGCCCCAGTCGAACGTCGACCGGGAGATCGACAGGTCCTGCAACCCCTGCTTGACGAAGTTGACGACCTCGTTGCGCGCGGACTCGGGCTGGATGAAGCCGGGGTTCGCCTCGTAGTGCGCGAGCAGCTTCGGGCCGTACTCGCTGAGCTTGAAGAAGTAGTTCTCCTCCTTGAGGAGCTCCACCGGCTTCTTGTGGACGGCGCACAGCTGCGTGCCGTCCTCGCCCGCGATGAGGTCGCCGGGGAGCTTGTACTCCTCGCAGCTCACGCAGTACGGGCCCTCGTAGCCGCCCTTGTAGATCTCGCCCTTGTCGTACAGGTCCTGGACGAACTCCTGGACGCGGTCCGTGTGGCGCTTCTCCGTGGTGCGGATGAAGTCGTCGTTCGCGACGTCGAGGTGTTCCCACAGGGGGCGCCAGGACTCCTCGACGAGCTTGTCGCACCACTCCTGCGGGGTGACACCGTGCGCCTCGGCCGTGCGCAGGATCTTCTGACCGTGCTCGTCCGTGCCGGTGAGGAACCACACCTTCTCGCCGCGCTGCCGGTGCCAGCGCGTGAGCACGTCGCCTGCGACGGTCGTGTAGGCGTGGCCCAGATGGGGAGCGTCGTTGACGTAATAGATGGGGGTGGAGACGTAGTACGTCTTCCCGCCTCGCGCTTCTGGTTCTGTGGCCGCCATGGACGAAATGGTATCCGGCGCGTTCCGGTGGGTCCGAATCGTTTCCCGGCGGGTGGACGGCGCGGACGGACGCTTGCGTCTAAGGTTCGGTGCCGCGGGAGCAACCGCGCGGGGCCGATCGTTCGACTTCGTGCGCCGGGTTTCCGGCAGGTCGGTTGTCCGGCAGGTCGGTCGTGGCAGGGAGGTGGCGGTCCGGTGGCGGTGGCGAGTGGGTCGGACGATGCCGGCGGCGCGGAGCCGCCCTCGTGGGGCGCGGGCGAGGTGCTGCCCCCGGCCGCCCGCGAGCGCGTGGAGCGCGCGCACAGCGGCGGCACCTGGACGTCCGCCCTGTCGACGGGCGCGTTCGCGGCGGTGCGCTCGGTCGGGTTCGAGCCCGTGGGGCAGGTCATGGGGTCCGCCGTCTACCACGTAGATCGCGCGGGGCAGTACTGGGGCTACTACGACTGCCAGTACTTCGGCGCCGGCATCTCGCTCTCCCAGGCGCCCGCGCCCGTCGTCCTCTCCGGCGTCGGCGGCGCGAGCGAGCGGCTCGTCGCCGTCTTCGACGAGGCGCGCCGTACGGCCCTGACCCGGTTGCGCGCGGAGTGCTCGGCGCTCGGCGGCGACGGGGTGGTGGCGGCTGAGCTGACGATCGCGCCGTTCGCCACCCAGCAGAACTGCCTGGAGTTCAAGGTCATCGGCACCGCCGTACGGGCGCGGGGCGGGGTGCGCTCGCCGCGCCCGTTCACGTGCCACCTCGACGGCCAGGGCTTCGCGAAGCTCGTCGACAGCGGGTGGGTGCCGGTGGAGCTGCTCGTCGGCATGTCCATCGGCGTCACGCACGACACGTTCCTCACCAGCATGCAGGCCAACGGCTGGGACAACTCCGAGGTCGACGGGTGGACGGAACTCGTGGGTGGCGCCCGCGCCGACTCCCGTCACCAGCTCGAACTGCAGGCGCGCTCGCGCGGCGGCGACGGCGTGATCCTCGCCAACGGCTCGCTGCGGGTGTGGGAGCGCGCGTGCCAGCGCAGCGTGCTGAACGGCTCGGAGGCGCGGGATCGCATCGCGGAGTCCACGATGATCGGCACGACCGTCGCCGGCTTCCGCCGCCGCCCCGCCGAGCCGCGCACGCTGGCCGTCCTGCCGCTCGGCCGCCGCTCGGAGCGGCTGCGCGCACGGCTCGCGGCCGTGGCCTCGTCGCCGTACGGGGACCCGCTGGAACGCGCGCGCCTCGCGGACGAGCTGCGCGAACTGGGGGACCAGGGATGACCAGGGGGCCAGGGACGACCACAGGGCCAGGGATGACCAGGGACAACAGGACGTTTCACACGACAGGGGTGACGACGACGTGAGCGGTACGCGACCGGAGTTCTCGCAGGAGGGCGTGCCCGAGGACGCCATGCGCAGGCTCTCGGAGCTCCAGCCGGGCAAGGCGGGGTCGATCTTCACCAGCGACCTGTCCGTCAACGAGTTCCTGCTCGTCAGGGAGGCCGGGTTCCGGCCCATCGGGCTGGTGCTCGGCAGTTCGATCTACCACGTCGGCATCCAGATCGGCCGATGGAGCAAGAACCAGGAGCTGGAGACGCTCAGCCAGGCCATGTACCACGCACGCGAGCTGGCCATGACGCGCATGGAGGCCGAGGCCGCGCAGCTCGGGGCCGACGGCATCGTCGGCGTGCGGCTCAGCGTCGAGGCGCGGGACTTCGGCAACGACATCGCCGAGTTCATCGCCATCGGCACCGCCGTCAAGGCGGACGAGCCCGCGCCGGGCGGCACGTCCTGGCGCAACAACAAGGGCCAGCCCTTCACGTCCGACCTGTCAGGGCAGGACTTCTGGACCCTGATCAGGGCGGGGTACGCGCCGCTCGGCATGGTGATGGGCACGTGCGTCTACCACGTCGCGCACCAGCGGATGGGCGCCGCGCTGTCGAACATCGGCAAGAACGTCGAGATCGAGAAGTTCACCCAGGCCCTGTACGACGCGCGCGAGCTGGCCATGGCCCGGATGCAGGCCGAGGCGGAGGAGCTGCACGCGGAGGGCGTCGTCGGCGTCCAGCTCAACGCGCACAACCACCGGTGGGGCGGGCACACCACGGAGTTCTTCTCCATCGGCACGGCGGTACGGCCGCTGCGCGAGGACCACGAGATCGCCAGGCCGACGATGGTGCTGAGCCTCGACGGCTGAGGGGCGCGCGGGCGCGAGGGGTCACCATGGTGCTGACGGACGACCATGGACCACATGATCCTCATGGACACCATGGTCACGATGGCGGATGCCGGAGCCGGACTCGGGGCCGGCCGTGGAGCGAGCGAAGGGGGACGTGCACGGTGAACGCGGCGGGAGACGGGCCGGGCGGGACCGGCGGGACCGGCGGGCCGATCGAGCCGAAGGGTCCGGACGAGCCGGGCGTACCGGGTGGCCCGAGTGGGTCGGGGGAGCCGCGGGGCCCGGAGGGCACGGGCGCGTCCGTCGAGCTGCTCGCCGCGGCGCTGCGCAGGGACGCGGCGGACCTGGACGTGTACGCGCAGGTGCTGAGCGGCTCGCTCGCCGAGGCGCTGCCGCCGGGCGCGGTGGAGCTGGAGCGCAAGCGCTCGGTCGCGGACCGGATGGCGGGCCGTGAGGGCAGGATCCAGCGGGCCGAGGTGACGCTCGGCGACGACCGGCTCGTGCTCACCATGGCGCACGGGCGCGTCGCGGCCGAGGTCGTGAAGGTGGTGCGGGGCGTGGCCCTGTCCCGTACGCCGGTGGAGATGGACGACTGGGCGCGCCGGCTCGCCCGGGCCATCACGGACCGCGCCCGCTCGGACGCCAGGGCGCGGGCGGCGCTGGAGCGGCTGGTGGTGGGCGAACAGTAGGCGCGCGCACGCCTACTGGTCTCCCGCACGCGCCTACGTGCCGCCCGCACGACCGCCTGCCTGGTCGGCCCCCAGGGCCGTTGGCGTGGAGAGCTTTGCGAAACACCCGGTCGGGTAGGAGTGGCAGCGGCTGTCATATCTCGGGTGATCCAGGTCAACCAGGTGACCCAATTGAACCCGGCTGAATCCGGTGCTGCGGACGGAGACGAGGGCCGGAGGTCCGGTCCCGGCCCGGCACGGGGCAGGGCAGGCGGAGGCCGCCGGCGGTCGCCCCGAACGGCGGATTCCGTCGAAGGGCGGGGATCATTTGCCGAGGGCCGGGTGCCGAAGCCCAGGGGCCAGGGCGCACCGTGGGGTTCCGGGTCCGGGCGCCGGTGTCGCAGGGCGCTGGGGCACATTCCGGCAGGGGGCCGCACAGGCCCGCACGGCCGCGGGGCCGAAGGAACGGGGCGGAAGGCGGGAGACGTCGCATGCGGGTGCTGGTCGCGGAGGACGAGGAGATCCTGGCGGAGCTGGTCGCCACGGGGCTGCGCCGGGCGGGGTTCGCCGTCGACACGGTCTACAGCGGCGATGCCGCCCTCGCCTACCTGGGACTGCACGACTACGACGTCGTCGTCCTCGACCGGGACCTGCCCCGCGTGCACGGGGACGACGTGGCGCGCAAGCTCGTCGCCGAGTCGTCACGTACGCGCATCCTGATGCTCACCGCGTCCGCGTCCATGGAGGACCGGGTGGAGGGGCTCGACCTGGGCGCCGACGACTACCTGGGCAAGCCGTTCGAGTTCCCCGAGCTGGTGTCGCGGGTGCGTGCGCTGCGCCGCCGCAGCTCGAGACCCGTCCCGCCGCAGCTCGAACGCGCGGGTGTGCGGCTCGACTCCGTACGGCGCGAGGCATCGCGCGAGGGACGCAGGCTCGACCTGTCGCCCAAGGAGTTCTCGGTGCTCCAGATCCTGCTGGAGGCGGACGGTGCGCCCGTCTCGGCGGAGGAGCTGCTGGCGCGGGCATGGGACGCGCACGCCGACCCCTTCACGGGGGCGGTACGGGTGTGCCTGAGCAAGCTGCGCGGGAAACTCGGGGATCCGCCGGTGATCAGGACGGTGCAGGGAGTGGGGTACGCGCTGTGAGTGCCACGACGTCCGCCGCACACGTACCGGGGCCGAGGCCGGGTTCCGGCTCGGGCCCCGGGTCCGGCTTGGGTTCCGGGTCCGGCTCGGGCCCCAGGTCCGGCCGGCCGCCCCGCAAGACCGTGCTCGGGCACGGCTCGGGCGTCAGGACCCGCATCGCGCTGATCTACGGCGCGGTCTTCGTCGTACTCGGCGCGGGCCTGCTCGGCGTCGTGAACCTGCTCTCCGCCGCCAGCACCCGTGACGAGGCGGCGGAGATCGCCTCGCGTGCCGACGTCGTACCGGTGTGGAGCGCCGTGCCGGGCGCGGGGCACGGGATCGGCTCGCCGGGCGTCGTCGAGCAGCGGTCGAGCCGGCCGGCGCGGGTGACGCTGTTCCAGCTCACGGACCACGTCAGCGACGCGGCACGCAACGAGCTGATGTTCTGGTCGCTGGTCGCGCTGCTGGCGATGGCGCTGTTCGCGGTGGTGGTCGGCTGGTGGACGGCGGGCCGGGTGCTGCGGCCGGTGCGTGCGATGACGGAGAAGGCGCGCGGCCTGTCGGAGCAGAACCTGTACGAGCGGATCGCGGCGAGCGGCCCCGACGACGAGCTCAAGGAGCTCGGCGACACGCTCGACGCCCTGCTCGCCCGCCTGGAGAACGCGTTCGACAGCCAGCGTCGCTTCATCGCCAACGCCTCGCACGAGCTGCGCACCCCGCTGGCCACGCAGCGCACGGCGATCCAGGTGGGCCTCGACGACGCGTCGTCGCCAGAGGAACTCGCCGAGACCAAGCGGACGCTGCTGGACAACAACCGCAGGAGCGAGCAGCTCATCGAGGGACTGCTGGTGCTGGCGCGCAGCGAGCGCGGGCTCGCCGACGAGGAACTGGAGGACGTGGACCTGCGCGAACTCGTCGCACAGGAGGCGGCACGCCACGGCGTCGCGGGCCCCGTGGACACGCGCCCCGTCGCCGGGGACGCGCCCGACCCGCCGCGCGTGGTGCGCGCGAACCGTCTCCTCCTGTCGCGCCTGGTGGCCAACCTGCTGACGAACGCCAAGAAGTACAACGTGCCGGGCGGCACGGTCGACGTCTCGGTCGAGCACGGCACGCTGCGCGTGCGGAACACGGGCCCCACCGTCCCGGCCGACGAGATTCCGGCGCTGTTCGAACCGTTCCGCAGGGGCGAGGGCAGGGACCGCCTGGGCGGCGGCACGGGCGCGGGGCTCGGCCTGTCGATCGTGCGCTCCATCGCGGAGGCGCACGGGGGCAGCGTCTCCGCGATACCGGGCCGCGGCGACACGGGCGGCCTGGAGATCACGGTCACCCTCCCCACCACCCGCACGGACCGCCTGGCGGGGGCAGGGACGCGAGGGCCCGGCGGGCGCGCCTGAGACGGCGAGCAGGGCTTGGTCAGGTACCTGGGGTGCCCTGTGGTGAGCTGCAAAGGGAGGGTGATCGCTCATGTCCGAGGGTCTCGCACGGCAATCGCCGATCAAGGTCTCTCACGAGGGCGACCAACTGATCACCAGTGGTGCCAACTTCCTCGGGATGACGAAGAAGGACCTGGTCGAGCAGGCTGTTGCGTTCTATCTGGATGCGCGGCGCGAGGAGATGCAGGCCCGGATGCAGGGGCTGCTCAGCCGTCTCGACGGGACAAGGGCCGCGCGTGTTTCGCTGCTGACCGGCATCGATCGGGAGACGCTTGAGCGGCTCGGTGGTGTCCCTGAAGAGGAAGACGGCCGGCGGCCGTCAGGCACTTCCGAGAGCGGTGGCGGCCGCGATGGATCCGCCTCGTGAGCCCGGTGCGTCCGACGCTGCGTGCGCTGCGCGAGGACCTGGATGTGCCCGTCTCGCCGTTGACTCGGCGCCTGGAGGACGCCTCCGCCCCCGAACTGTCGGTGGCCCTCGACCTGCTAGTGCCCTGACCGGGAAGGTTCACCGGTCCGCGGAGGGGCTCGGCACGGCGACTCGCGTGTCGTCCTCCCCTTGGCCGGTTGCCCTGGCGGACGGTTCGTTCACGGCCAGCGGTCTCCAGGGCGGTGGGCCATCGGCTCACCAGGCAGGGCGGATCGGTCCCGGCGGTGCAAGGTGTGTCAGGTCGGCGACGAGTTCGCTGAAGCGCGCCTGGCCCAGTACTTCTCGCCATGGTGCGACGGCAGCCCGGGCTGCCTGGTCGGCGGCGCGCGTAGCGGCCCAACCGGTCTCGGTCAGTTCCAGGAGGCGGGCGCGGGCGTCGTGCGGGTGTGGATGCCGCTCCACGTACCCCTTTCGGACCAGTTCCTCGACCAGCTGGGCGGCGGCCTGCTTGGTCACCCCCAGGTGCTCGGCCAGGTCGGCCGTGGTGGCGCCGCCTGCAGAGATGCGGGCGAAGGCGAAGCCGTGTGCGGGTCGTAGGTCCTGGAATCCCTGCTGGGACACGCTGGTGTGGATTTCCTGCACCAACTGCCCGGAGAGTGCCAGCACGAGTGCGGAGAAGGCCAGGGCGTCGTCCATGGGCTTGACTATAACTCGTCAAGTTGCTTGTCTATCTAGACAAGCAACTTGTCTAGAGGAAGGCTGGAGCATGCCGTTCATCCGCAGTGACGAGGCCGTCGTACACGAGATTCACGGTGGCCGTTTCGTTTCCTACATCCGTCCGGACACCGGCAGCCGGGACCTCGCCGCCTGGCGCGTCGAGATCCCGGCCGCAATGGTGGGGCCGACCCACACGATCAGCGACGAGGAGACCTTCTGCGTCCTCTCCGGTCGCCTCCGACTCACCATCGACGGTGAGAGCGCCGAACTCCGCGAAGGTGACGCGGCAGTGGCCCCTGCAGGCTCCGAACTGGCGGTCGCCAACACCACCGACCAGCCCGCCCACATGTGGGTCACCACACGTGTCGGGCTCACCGCCAAACTGGCTGACGGCAACACCATCACACCACCCTGGGCTCACTAGTGTGCTGGTGACCGCGTAGGTTCGCCGGGTTCCTCAGGCTGCGGTGGCGAGGGGGCGTCCGCCCGGGCCGCGCTCGACCAGGCGCTGACTGTACGGCGCGGCCAGGGCTACGCCCTGCGCGTCAGCGCCATCCCGGCCGTGCACCACCGACCCCTCGCCCGCTGCCGGCCGCTCGACGGCGGCCCGGGCGCTCCGGCGGCCCCGGCACAGCGCAAGGCACGCCGCGAGCACGAGAACCGCGTCAGCACCCTCGCACCGACCGGACCATGATCGTCCCCACCGGGACTTCGTATACGCCAACTGCTCACCCCCGTATCCCAAGCACGGCCGCGCCGTAGGCAGCGATGCGAGAGGAGCCCACCACATGTGCTGGTGGGCTCCTCGCTCTGTCAGGGCGGTCCGGGATCGAAAATCTCGTGGCCGCCAACCCGGCGCCAGACGATGTGCGTCTCGTCGTCGCGAACCTGCGCACCGAACTGCCAGGTGGCCCGGCCGTCAGGAGCCCACGTCATCTCCATGATAGGGCTCTGACCTGCGGGAACGCTGACTCCCTGCATGGGCTTGACCCGGAGGCCGGGTCGGAACTGCCCTGCTACCACATCCGGAACGAACTTGGTCTGGATGACCTCCTCGAAGCGCTTCTTGTCTTCCGGGCTGAGCCTTTTGAAGTCGCGCTTGAAGTGGGCAGCAGTCTCAAACGTTGGCAATAGGCCTCCAGGTGCTAGGGATCAGTCGTCTGCGTTGAGGTGCGCGAACATAGCGTCCGCGTCCTCGTGGACGGTGGTGCGTCCGGCGGCGATGTCCTCGCTTGCCTGGCGCTCACCCTCCCTCCACTCCCGCGTCCAGAACCATGCCTGGTCGGAGCGGATCCTTGTAAGTCCGTGGACCTCGACAGTGCCGGCGTCGCTGACCTCGAACTCAAGCTCGTCTCCCGGGGCGACCCCCAGTGCCTCCCGCACGCGTGCCGGAAGCGTCAACTGCCCCTTTTCGCGCATCCGGGTCTGGTATGTGGTCATAGTCATGGAATTCCCTCCTATCCATGTCATCGACAGCCAGTCTACCCGGGAAATAGCAACTATCAAACTCTCTCACTTTCCTACTTTCTCAATTCTACTACGCCGGCTCGTAGGCATGACCACTCCGCCGTCCCCATCACCGCAGCGGGGCGCGGGAAGGACCCGGCCCTGGCCGCATCCCGGGCAGGTGCCGCGTGTCCGGACGGTGTGGTCCGAGCAGGTCCGGCAGACGTATCCGTCCGGCCAGGCGCCGGCCTTGTCCACGGCGAGGACGGCCTGGCCACGCGCCGCGAGCAGGCGGCCGCGGCCCGGAAGAAGTACGAGGAGAGCGGCGAGGCGACGACCATCACCGTCTACAGCGAGACCGACAAGGACGCGGCGAACTACGCCCGTCACTGGGACAGCTTCCGCTGGGTGGGCGACCCCGACCAGCACCTGACCTCCCTCGTGGGAGAGATGTCCGTCTCCAGCCCAGTTCCGCCGATGGTGGGCGGCCCACTGCGGGTGCTGCGTCCGCCGACCGAGGCAGGTCCACACGCGCGATGACCATGCGTGACCGACGTGGTACCGTCTGTTGCGACAAACTCAATAGATGACCCCGGCAGCGCACAAACGCTCCGGGGCCGGGCACAAGGAGCACCAACTCCCCATGCACATCCATCGTAGCCGCCTTACGCGCGGTTTCACTGTTCTACCCAACACGTTGTTGCAGGACCGGCGGTTGTCCTATACCGCTCGCGGCCTGCTCGCCGACCTCTTGTCGAGGCCCGACGGCTGGAGCGAGGACGGCCGGAAGATGGCCGACACCAGCCCCCAGGGGCGCCTCGCCGTGGCGAAGGCGCTGCGCGAACTCACCGCGTTCGGCTACTACCTCGTCGAACGGGTACGGCACGCGGACGGCACGGTCAGCAGTCAGGCCCATGTCTTCGATGTCCCCCGGGGCGCCGGGGTGGCGGCGCCGGGTGCCGTGGACCCGGGTCCCGGTCCGCTGGCCGCCGACGAAGCGGGCGCTCACCCCGTAAAGAACCCGGAGAAACAACCCACCCTCCCCCGCCAGCGCGCACGGGCGGTAGGGCGGGAGGCAAGCTCCCCGCCACCCGCACCCGCGCCCGCCCCCGCCCCCGCGCCCTCATCGGACACGGCCATGGGCGAGGCCGCCGCCCTGCTGCATCGCGTGACGGCACCGGAACCGCGCCTGCGCCTCGGCGCGGCCGAGGCCGTGGCACTCGCCCCGCTGGTGACACCCTGGCTGGAACGCGGCCACGGACCCCGCGAGCTCGCAAACGCCCTGCTCGGCGGCCTGCCGGGCCGGATCCACAGCGCATCCGCGCTTCTGCGCGACCGCCTCACCCGCAAACTGCCACCAGCCGCAGAACCGCCCGCCGTCACGTCTACCGCGCCGCGCTGGCACGAGTGCACGGAGTGCGGCCGGCCAACGGCACACGAAGGCGCCTGCCGCGGCTGCGAGAACCTGAACGTCCCGCCGGCGGACGCACCTTCCCAGCAGGCCGCCACGGCCACGCGAGGACGAGCCCTGGTGCGCGCCTACCTTGAGAGCGACGTCCCCGACTCCGAGCCCCTGGCCCCTGTGGGCGCCTGACCGGCGCGCGAGCGAGGGGCGGGGCTGGTCAGCTCGGCAGGTTCTGCGCGATACCGGCGACGAAGCCGGTCCACGCGTCACGCGCGAAGGCGAGCTGCGGGCCGGTTCGTTCCTTGGAGTCCCGTATGTGCACCACGGTGTCCTCTGCGGCGATCTCGATGCACTCGCCGCCGTCGCCGCCGCTGTGGGTGCTCTTGAACCAGCGGAGCCCGTCGGCCTGTTCGCTCTTCATCATTCTCCCAGCAGCTTCTCGATGAGCGCCCGAGAGTCCGGCGGGGTGAGCGCCTGACCACGGATGCTTCCGTAGCGTGCGGCCAGCATACGGACCTCGTCGGGGTCCGTGATGATTCGGTTGACACTCTGGAACTCGCCGTACCCCAGCTGGGACTTACCCCTGGGAGTAAGGAGGATGAACGGACCCTCCATCCCTGCGTGCCCTTCGCAGGCCAGCGGCAGCACCTGGATCTCCACGTTGCGCAGTTGGCTCAGTGCCACCAGATGCTCCAGTTGCCCGCGCTGCACCAGTCGCCCACCGATCTCCCGCAGGAGCACTGACTCCTCGACCACAGCAGTCACTACAGGCGGCGGCCACTGTGCCAGGATCTGCTGGCGAGCGAGGCGTGTGGAAACGCGCTGCTCGATGGTGTCCTCGTCGAGAATGGGACGCCGCGCGGTGAAAACGGTCCGCGCGTACTCCTCGGTCTGCAACAGGCCCGGCACGGTCAGTGTGCTGTAGAAGCAGATCTCGACCGCCTGCGCCTCCAGCTCCGCGTAGTCGCGGAACCATTCCGGGTGCCGCAGGCGCCGCCGCTTCTTCGCCCGCTCCACGTCCTCGGCTGCAACCGCCAGCAGTCCGCCGCAGCCGAGGAGTTCGTCGACGGCGGTCAGGAAGGCCGGCTGCGGGGTGCGGCGACCCCGTTCGATGGACGAGATCTGCTCCTCGCTGTACCCCGTCCGCTCGCCCAGCTCCTTCTGGCTCAGCCCGCCCCGTTCCCGCGCCGCCTTGACCTGGCGGCCGACAGCACGGAACAGGTCCGCCACCTCGTCCGAGCCCGCCGGGTCCTCCGGGCCCGCGTCCGGTCGTACCGCCATGTCCGCCACCCCGTTCTCGTTCTCCTGACCACCGACCGTCATCGGCCGGTGTCACGCCCGGACGCCCGGACAAGTACCGCCCGCCGCCCGGACAACCCGCCCGCACCGCCGGACAGTCACTCACCGTACGTACTCGACTACTACCCACCGTAGTGCCGTTGCCTCACGCTCGGTGAGGTGAATCAGGAATCCGGGACCGCGACCCGCGTAGCACTCGCGCACGCCAACCACGCATGTTTCAGCAGGCCCTTCCCCACCACCAGGCGCGGCGCCCATGCTGTTCGGCACGACGCCGAGCGGTGGCTGGCGGACCAACTGCCGTCCACCGCACCCGATCGTGACGACCTCCTCGCCGTCGCGGCCCTTCTCGTCGGCGAACTGACCGCGAACGCGGCTGTGCACGGCCGGGTGCGCGGGCGCCGGGCGAGGCTCGATGTCCTGCTCGGCCCGGCAGAGCTGAGGATCGAGGTCTCGGACTGCCGTGGCGACCGGCTGCCGGTCAGGTCCCCCGACCCGTGCGGAGCGGAAGGCGGCGAGTCGGGTCGCGGGCTGCTGCTCGTCGAGGCTCTGGCGGATGACTGGGGAGTACGGCCGTACCCGCCTTCGGGCAAGACGGTATGGGCAGTGTGCCGCCGGCGGTGACAGGCGAGTGGCAGCGGCCCGGCCCGCCGACTCCTGTCAGCGCCCGCCGATCCGGGCGGCGATGTGGTCCGGCAGCGGGTACGTCCGCTCCCGGGGGAGCAGGCCGCGAGCCTCATCGGCGTCCCCGCGGGTCACGGCTGCGTGCACCTCGTGGGCGAGCGCCGTCACGTCGCGGATCGAGGTGATCCAGTCGTCCACGTACCGGTCGACCGCCTCGCCCGACAGACCGATCTGGATCGCGCGGTGCGGCAGGGGGTTGAGCCCCAGGTCGCGCTCCGGGTCCCATTGCACGCGGACCGGACTGCCCCGCAGCTGCTCGCGCCAGGCGGACTCGGTGGGGTGGTGGTCGCGATCGAAATGGCTGAGGGACGCGTGGGCGAGGGCCCACTCGAAGCCCTCCCGCGTGATGTCGACGGCGACGACCCGCTCCTGGTCGGGCTTGGCCGCCCAGCCGGAGCGGTACATCATCCACAGGAACGACGGCTTGACCCAGGTCATGCGGGCCCGCTTGAAAGGCTCGACGAAGTTTCCGGCGCGCAGCGCGGGTTCGGCGATCCGGTCCGGGTAAGCCTGGTAGACCGTGACGACCTCCGCGTCGAAAACTGCGCGGACCTCGCGGGCGGTGAAGTTATCGGCCGCATGGAGGCCTCCTTCGCCCACGACTATCCGATTCACCACGACCTCTTCCGTTCGTCGATTCCAGGGAGCACTTCCGGCCCCGAATCGGTCAACATACCCGGCGGTGGCGCTCGGGTTGGATCGAATCACGTGAAATCGTGCTGCACAACCCAATATTCATCGTCCTCGACCGATACTGCACACAGGTGGCAGCCGTTCAACGAGGCAGCGATGAACTCCGGCGATCCAGTCGCCGCCGCGATACGGGAAGGAAGTCGTTCGCCGACGGGATCACTCACCTTCACCCAGCCGGTACGGCTGCCACCGGAAACAGGGGGGAGAATAAGAAAAACTCCCTGCCCGTCGTACAAACTGCACGCCCGGGCGCGCTCATGCCATTTCTCGTCCAGTTCTTCAGCGGCGCGAGGATCAGACGCAGAGATCTCTGCCGCCGGTTGGACTTCCCATCCTGCTACGGCATGGATGGCGTCGCTCACCTGAGGAGCTTCTTCCGGTGGTGGGCCCTGAAGCACGCTGAGCCCGCTTCGCTCCAAAGCATCCAGCCACCTCGGCTTTTCATCAATTGTCACGCACGTGCTCCTTTCTCACCCGATAATGAGCTACTTGCCCACGTAGAAGAAGTGATGATCACCACCCGGTTTGTTGATCTTCGCATACCGCTCCATGTCGGATGGATATCCAGAAGTTCCATCAGGGCGCATCATGCGCCCATTGTCCCATCCGAAGTTGACGAGGTTCCTCGTGTCGTCAATCTTTGGCTTTCCGGCATGGAAATGAGTTCCCGCAGGATCACTCGTATGTTCGACGACGACCCTTGATCCACTATCCGTCTCATACTGTCGGAAATTTCCCCAATGAGCTTCATCCGGCGAATAAACGAACCCAGGCGCATGCTTGAGTGCCTTATCCCCAGTCACCATCCATTCCGCGTCGGGAGTTGTTCCATAGGGGACACCTGCCGCGTCGAAAGCAGCCCTCTCCGCATCCGCCCTCTCCTCAAATGGGTTGCTCTTCTCGCCTTTGGGACAGGGAGAAAGGCCTGATGGATCGGCCCAAACGTGGGGGTTACGCACATAAGTTATCGGGTTGGGCGCGGGTGCGAGGCCCAGGGGGTCCGGAGAGAGGTAGCGGGCCGTTTCCGGGTCGTAGTGGCGGAAGTAGTTGTAGTGGAGGCCGGATTCCGGGTCGTAGTACTGGCCTGGGAAACGCAGGGGCGTGTACGTGGTGCTGTCGGCTGTCCAGGCCGTCGTGCCCCAGAGGGTGGAGCGGGTGCGCCAGGCGATGTCGCCCTGTTCGTCGATGAGTTCGCTGGGGGTGCCGACGAGGTCGGTGACGATGGCGAAGAAGCGGGAGTCGATGTCCCGCTGGGGCGCGTCAGCGACGTCCGTGGTGGTGGCGCGGCGTTCTGTTTGTGCGAGGGGGCGCAGGCCGTGGTGGTCCCAGGTGAGGGTGACGGGGGCGGGGAGAGCCGGGGACGTGGTGGTCTGCTCGCAGAGGGTCGTGCCGTCCCACGTGAAGTCGACGCGTTCGGCGACTGTTTCGCCGTCCGGCGCGAGGCGGAGCTTGGCGGTGCGTCGGCCCAGGGGGTCGTAGGTGTAGCGCCAGCGCGTGCCGTCAGGGGTGGTGACCTGGGTGAGGCGGTTTTCGGGGTCCCACTCGTAGTGCCAGGTGTCCGGCTTGCGGGACAAGCGGGTTGTCCGGCGGAGGGTCGTGCGGCCGAGGGCGTCGTGTTCGTAGCGGACCCTGCCGGCGCGGGTGACTCGGGTGCCGGTGTACTCGCGGGTGCCCACGGCGGCCTGCCCCGGGTGCTCGGCCGGCCAGGACGCGTGGGTCTGGTTGCCCGCCTCGTCGTAGGCGTAGGACTCGGTCCAGTCGGACGCATGGACGGTCGTGACGCGGCCTGACGTGTCGAGGTCGTAGTGGTGGTGGCCGGAGAGTTGGTCATCGATGTCGGTGATGTTGCCGTCGGCGCGGTAGGTGTAGGCGCGGCGCTGAACCGGGCGGCCGCCTGCGGCCGTTACCGACTCCTCCGTCAGGCGTCCCAGGGCGTCGAAGGTGTGGTTCAAAGCGATCGCCCCGCCGACGCGGCGGGTCTGCTCGCGGCCCGCCGCGTCGTAGGTGAGGTCGATGGCACGGCCGGAGGCGTTCATGCCGGTCAGGCGGCCTGCGGCGTCGTAGGCGTAGGTGGTGGTGGCGCCGGCGGGCGTGGTGCGGGCGGTGCGGCGGCCCAGGTCGTCGTAGATGTACGTCAGGGTTCGGCCGTCGACCGTCTCCGAGCGCAGGTGGCCGTGGCGGTCGCGCAGGAGCGTGAGGGTCGTGCCGTCCGGGCCGGTCGCCTGCGCGAGGTGGCCGGTGAGGTCGTAGGCGTAGGTCGTCGTCGCCCCGCCCGACGCGTTCTTGCGGAGCACCTGGCCGAGTTCGTTGCGTTCGTAATCCACGCTGTGGCCGAGGGCGTTGGTGTGGGAGGCCAGCTGCCCGGCGGCGTCGTAGGTGTAGGCGAGCGTACGGTCGTCGAAGTCCGTCTCCTCGGCCAGGCGGCCTGCCGCGTCGTAGGTGTAACTCCAGGTCAGTCCTTGCGGGTTGGTGACGTTCGTCAGGCGCAGTTCGGTGTCGTGGCCGAACTCGTAGCGCACACCGTCGGGGCCTGTGCGGGCCGCGAGCAGGTCGAAGTGCGTGAACTCGTACCGGGACACGCCGCCGAGTGGGTCGGAGTGGCTGGTGCAGTTGCCTTCGCCGTCGTACGTCCATGACTCGGCCGTGCCGTCCGGAGCCGTGCGCCGGGCCAGGTGGCCCTCGACCGTCCACGTCATGCGTGCCGTCGCGCCCGTCGGGTCCGTGATCGAGGTCGGGCGGCCGAAGGCGTCCCGCTGGTAGCGGGTGGTCGCGCCAAGCGGGTCGGTGACCAGCAGCGGGAGTCCGGCGGAGTCGGAGGCCACGGTGGTGGTGCTGCCGAGAGGGTCGGTCACGGAGGTGAGGTGACCGGCCGTGTTGTAGGTGAAGCGTGTGGACTGGCCGGTGGGGCCGGTGAGCGAGGTGCGGTTGCCGTGCTCGTCGTAGGTCTGTCTGATGGCCGTGCCGTCGGTGTTCACCACCTTCGTCGGCAGGCCCAGGTCGTTGTATTCGGCCCGCGTGGCCCGGCCGTCCGGGCGGGTCACGGTCACCAGGTCGCCGGCCTGGTCGTAGTGGAACGACGTGGTGCGGCCGAGGGGGTCCGTGCGGGCCAGCAGGCGGCCGCGGTGGTCGCGCTGGTAGCGCGTGGTGGCGCCGAGCGGGTCGGTCTCGGCGATCACCTGGCAGTGCGCGTCGACCACGTAGTGGGTGGGGTGGCCGAGCGAGTCCGTGATGGTGGTGGTGTGTTCGCCGGTGTCCGGGTCGACCGGGCTGTAGGTGAAGGACGAGCGCAGGTGGCCTGCGGCACCTGACTGGTGGGTGCAGCGGTCCTGGTCGTCGTAGGTGTAGTCGAAGTGGCTGTCGTTGGTGTCGGTCCAGGATGTGATGCGGCCGTGTTCGTCGTAGCCGAACCGGGTCGGGTCGCCGGATGAGTTGGTGACGGTCGTGAGGTGGCCGCCGGTGTAGCCGTAGCGCAGCAGCTCCTGGTCGCCGCCGTCCGCGGCGGCACCTTCCAGGTGCAGGGCCGTCACCCGGCCGTCCGCCGTCGATATGCGCAGCCGGTACCCAGCGCTGTGGGCCATGGCGCGTGGCGTGCCGTCGGCGTCGCGCTCGAACGCGATCCAGTTGCCGTTGCGGTCGTCGAGCTGCTCCAGCAGTGCGAGGCCGTCACCCCGGTCTTCGAAGTGCAGCACCTGACCCGACTCGGGGTCGGTGACCGTGTAGCCGTCCTCCGTGCGGTCCAGGGGCCGGCGTGGACCGTGGGCAGGCAGGGTGGGGATGCCGGGCGCGGGGTGCGGGTAGGCCAGGGTCACGCCGTCCTCGCCGACGTGGACGACGCCCTGCGCGTCGATCTCCAAGCGCTGGTCGAGCGTGGAGGACCAGGTGGGCCCGAACCAGCCGCCGATCCGGTACGACGACTCGAACTGGCGCCGCAGGATGAGCGGGAGCACTCCCGGCAGCGACACGTCGGTGGACGGCAGCACCATGCGGCCGGTCGCGACGTCGACGGGGTCCTTCGCGCACACCTTCTCGCCCGGCCGCCGCGAGACGTCCTCGGCCCCGTCCTCCACCGCCTTGCGCGCACTCGTGCGCAGGCCCTGCTCCGCGGCCTCCTTCACCCCGTCCTCCACCGCCAGCCGCAGGCCGCCCCGGACCAGGCCCACACCCTTGGTGCCGACGAGTTCGGGGATGAGGCGGCCGACGAATTCCGACGGGTCCTTCTTGAACCCGTCGACGGCCGTCCGGACGACCCGCTCGGGATGCGCGGCCGTGGAGACCAGGCCCGACAGGGTCATGCTGACGTTCTGCAGGTATGCGGCCGGGTGCGTGAGGTTGTAGGGGTCCATCGGATCGAGACCGCGGGCGAACGTCACGAGGCCTGCGGTGCCCTTGATGACGCCGCCCGCGACATGGGTCAGCTCGGTGCTGACGGCCATGTTGGCGTCGAGGAAGTCGTCGCCGAGGCGGGTCAGCGGCGGGGGCTCGGCCGGTGCGTGGGCGAGCGCCGCCTTGATCTTGCCCTGGGCCTCAGAGCCGGCGGTGTTGCGCTGCTTGCGTGCCTCGGCCAGCTTGGCGCGGGCCGCCTTGACGTCCGCCTCGCCGGGGTCGGTGAACGGGTCGGGTTCGGGCCCGGGGTCCTCGTTCGCGTCGACCTTCGCGTTGTACGCGTCGACCTTCTTGTTGTACGCGTTGACGGCCTCCTTGGAGGCCTTGACGCCCTTCTTGTACAGGGCGATGGCCTCCTTGGCCTGGCCCTGCGCCCAGGTGACGGTGTGCGCGTAGGCGTCGAGAGCGCCGGCCGCCGCCTCGCAGGCGGCGGCCGCCTGCGCCCACTTCGCGGGGTGGAGTCCGAACTCCTCCCGGAACGCGTCGCCGCCCTCGCCCTTCCAGCCCGAGGAGTCGACCTTCTTCATCCCGGTGGCGACCTTGCCGAACGCGGAGTGGAAGTCCGTCAGGTGCCCCGCGCTGTCGCGTATCTTGCCGGTATCGCCGTGGACGAGCTCGTTCGGCTCGTCGCTCTGCCCGAGTTGCTGCTCACCGGGGGTGGCGCCCAGGTCGGAGGCGAGGCCGTCGCCCCAGTCCTCCACGTGGTCGGCCCAGTCGTGCAGGCCGACGTGGTCCAGGCCGTCGCCGACCTTGTTCGTGACCCAGTCGACGCCCTCGCCGGCCTTCTTCTTGCCCTCGTCGAAGAGGTGCTCGCCGTAGCCGAGGCCCTTGTTGAGGCCGCCGCTGATGCCGTCGCCTATGTCCCCCAGCAGGCCCATCAGTCCTCGCCGTCCTGCTGAGCCGCTTCGGCGCGGGCCTCGGGGGAGGGACCGAAGGTGTTGTCGAGGTACTGGTTGTACTGATCGTCCGAGATGCCGAACGCACCGTGCAGATTCTCCGGGTTCAGGCCCGGCGGGCCGAGGGGGCCCAGGGTGTGCGACGTCATGACGTCACGGCCCGCGTCCTTCCAGCCCTGTTCGCTGTTGGCCAGCGCCCGGTCGAAGGACTCCTTGCTGAAGTCCGTGCTCGCCCCGGAGGTGACGATGTCGCCCCAGCCCGTCTTCTCGATCTCGTCCTCGGACGCGTACGGGTTGCCGACCGCCGCGTTCGTGGCGACCTTGAAGCTGCCCTCCAGATAGTGCTCGGTCTCGTACTGCGCACCCGCCGACATGCCCGTCTTGGCCGCCAGCGCGTTGCCCTCGCCGACCAGCGCCCGCACCCCCCACTCCCAGCGGTCGCAGAACGTCTTCAACTCGCCCGTCAGGCCCTCGTGACCAAGTTGCAGGCCTGAGAGTGCGATGTCGCTGAAGCCGCGCCCCGCGCCGGCCTCACCGACCATGCCGAGCTCTTTCAGCTCGCCCAGAGCCGCCGTCAGGCCCTGCGCGATCAGGCCGAGCCCCTCCGTCTCCAGGTCCTTGCCGTCGCTGCCCGTCATGCCGCGCCCCCTTCGTCCGCTGGACGGTCCACGGCCACCGCGTCGGGCACGATTCCGCGCACCGGCGGGAAGACCATGCCGCCCTCCCCGTCCGCGCAGTCCAGCGCCACTCCGCACGGCACCCCCGCCGCCGGTACCGCCACGTCCAGCAGACGCGCGCCGAGGACGCTCTGGTACACCCACTCACGCGCCGCCTCGCCACGCGCCACCGCGTAACGGGCCAGCGCCTGCTCGTCGGAGAACGCCAGGATGAAACGGACACCGTTGAAGTCGGCCGTCAGCACGCCCCGCTCCTCGTCGGGCGCCTGTCCGCCGCCCAACGGCACGAGAACGGCGGTGCGGCGGAACTCGCCCAGCAGCTCGGCGAACGCCCGCCTGCGCGCCGCCGCGCTGTGCGCCTCGACGGTCGGCTCGGGTGTGGTCGGCTCCGCCGGGGTCGGCTCGGGTGCGGTCGGCCCGGGTGTCGTCGGCGCGGGTGCGGCCGGCTCCGCCGTTTCCGCTACGTCCGCGAGGCGCAGCACGCGCGCGCCGCCCTGCGGCTGCGCCGCCTCGTCCCCCTGGTCAGGCATGTACGCCATCCTGCCAACGGCCATGGCGGCGCCGCAACGACTATCCGTCACACCCCGGTCACAACGAGCCGCGGACGTGCGCCTCGTGGTGGGTCAGGCGCGGCCGCCCGCCGCGTCCCAGGCCGCGACGAGGCCGGTGTACAGCTCGGCGTCGCTCAGGCCGCGGGGCTCGGGGCCCGCGTGGAAGAAGCCGACGTGGTCCATCTCCTGCTCCGCCTTGCGCAGGAAGTCGAACGCCTTGGAGTCGGACGGGCCGAACGCGATGAACGCCCAGGCCAGCGGCTTGCCCGCGACGTCATTCAGCGCCTGGCGCGCGACGAGCTTGGCGTCGGGGGCGCCGTCGGTCTGGAAGACGACCAGGGCGGGGCGGCCCTCGGACGCGGCCTCGGACTTCTCGTAGTGCTCGACGACGTCCTCGACGGCGCGGTGGTAGCTCGTGCGGCCGAGCCGCCCGAGGCCCGCGTGCGTCTCGTCGATGACGTTCTCGTACGCGCCGAGGGAGAGGTCGGCCGAGCCGTCGATGTCGGTGGAGAAGAACACCGTGTGGACGACGGGGTCCTCGCCGCCCAGCCGCGCGGCCAGCGCGAGCACCTGCTCGGCCAGGCCCTGCACGCTGCCGTCCTTGTAGAACGTCCGCATGGAGCCCGACCGGTCGAGCACGAGGTAGACGGCGCGCTCGGGCGCACGGTCTCCCAGCGCCTCCCCCGCTGCGGCGTACGCACCGCGCAGGCCCTCGGGGACGTGGCCGCCGGAGGCGGCGTCGGTGGGCGCCGCGTTCTCGGCGTCGGCCGGCGGTTCCGCTCCCGGCTGCACGGGCTGCGTGGGCTCCGCGGCCTCGGGCTGCGTGGACTCCGGGGGCTCCGCGGCGTCGGGCTCCGGGGGCTCCGCAGCCTCGGGCTCCGGGGTCGATGCCGCGTCCGGCTCGGGAGCCGGCTCTGCGGCCGGTTCCGCTTCTGGCTGCTCGGAGTGCGAGTCCTCCGCAGTCTCCGGCGCCGTGGCCGGGGCCTCGGCCGGGGTGTCGGCGTGCGCTTCCTGCTCGTCGGCTTCGGGGGCCGCTGCGGACGCCGCCTCCGTCGGCTCGGGTTCGTGGGCCGCCTGCGGGTTCTCCGGGGCCGGTTCGGGCTCCGGCTCGGGCGCCGTCACCGGTTCCGTGGTGGTCTTCGTGTCCGGGGCCTGGTCCGGCGTCGCCTGGGCCGGGACCTTCGGGGTCGTCGGCATCGTGGCACGCGGGTTGTCGAAGGCCGCCGCCACCAGGTCCGACACCGCGTCCTCGGACTCCGGGGCGGCCGGAGCCGGCTGCGTGCGGTCCGCGTGCTCGCGGTCCGCCTGCGGCGGGAGGACGGTACCGGCCGACTCGTCGCGCCCCTCGGGGCCGCTCGTGTCGCCACCGTCGCGTCCGAACACCTTGCGCAGCAAGCTCCGAATGCCCATGAGGGAGCCCTTTCAGATGAGTTGTGGGTGCCGGGGGGAGACCTGGGGGACCGTGGTTCGGGCCCGGGTGACCCCGCAATTCTGGCCAGGGCGGGTACGTAAGGTTAGCCGCCCCGGCCGCGGGCCCCCAGCCTCGCCCCGTGCTCGCCCCGGGCTCCGGGCTGACCTGCGCCTTTCGCTCGGGCTGGGGAGAGAGCCGCCCCCGTTGGTTAGGCTCGGTGGCATGGCTTCCGAGGACGCGACCGAACCGAACGCACCGGCCGCCACCACACCCGCGCCCATGACGGACGCGCCCACGCCGCCGCCCGCCGCCGCGCCGACCGCGCCCACGCCGCCCGCGGGCAGCGGTCCTTCCGTGCGGGTGGACAGCTGGGTGTGGTCCGTGCGCCTGACGAAGACGCGCTCCCAGGCCGCCGCCGCGTGCAAGGGCGGCCACGTCCGCGTGAACGGTGAGCGCGTGAAGCCGTCCCAGCCGGTGAAGGCGGGCGACGAAGTGCGCGTGTGGCACGCCGGGCGCGAACGGCTCGTCGTCGTCCGGCAGGTGATCAAGAAGCGCGTGGGCGCGCCGGTGGCCGTGACGTGCTACGTCGACAACAGCCCGCCCCCGCCGCCCAAGGAGTACACGGCACCGGCCGCGCTGCGCCCCCGCGGTGCCGGCCGTCCGACGAAGCGGGAGCGCAGGGACCTGGACCGGCTGCACGGCCACCACTGATGAGCGGCTGGGCGTCCCGGCATCTTCAGCCCGGGCGCCCCAGCCCCGGCGCCCCCAGCCCTCGCGACCTCAGCCCCGGCGCGCTCAGCCCTGGGGCCCTCAGCCCCGGTAGCCCTCGACCTCGTTGGCCGGGCGCACCTTCGCCTCCGACGGGTCCTCGCCGAACTCGGTCTTGGCCCTGCGCTGCCGCAGCAGGTCCCAGCACTGGTCGAGTTCGACCTCGACCGCCCGCAGCCGTGCGCGCTCCTCGTCGGCGAGTCCCTGGTTGCCGGTGGAGCGCTCGCGCAGCGCGTGTTCCTCGTCAACGAGGCCGTTGATCGTGTGCAAGATGCCCTGGTCGTCCTTTGAAGGGGTCATCGCCGCATCCACCTCTCACTCGTACGGGTCCAGGGTCCGCCCGCCGGGCCATCCCGTCACCCGCTCCGTCACCCGTGCAGGTCGAGGCGGACGCGCAGGGCCCGGTGGTCCGTGCCGGACAGATCGATGAACCGCGCGTCCCGCACCTGGAATTCCCGGCTGACGAGTACGTGGTCGATCTGCACGCCCAGCGGCCGCGGCGCCGCGTGCGGCCAGGACGGGGTGTGCGCCGCGCCGCCGTACAGGGCGCTGTCGCGCAGGTTGCCCGCCGCGAGCAGGTCGCGGAAGGCCGCGTGGTCGCGTGTCGCGTTGAAGTCGCCCGCGACGATCCCGGGTGTGCCGTCGTGGCCGGACTCCGCCGCGTACGCGCGGATCCGGCCGAGTTCGGTGCGCCAGGCCGCCACCTGCCCGGGGATCGGGGGCAGCGGGTGGGCGAGTTGCAGCCGTACCGCGCGGCCGCCGATCCGCGCGACCGCGCCGGGCATCGCCATCGTCGACGGGATGCCGGCCGTGTTCCGCAGCGGGTAGACGGACAGGATCGCCGACCCCTTCGAACCGTCCTGCCTGACGACGTCGCGGTACGGGTAGATCGCCGGCGGCAGCCGCTCGTCCAGCAGCGCGGAGCAGCGCAGCGAGCACTCCTCGACGAAGACGATCCCGGGCCCCCGCCCCTGCGCCGTCTCGCGCCGCACCTCGTCGATCAGCGCAGGCGTGGCCTGGCCGAACTCGACGTTGGACGTCAGGACGCTCACGTGCGCGACGACGGGCCCGGGCGGCGCGGGCGCGGTCTCGCCCGCGCCGAAGGGCCGCGCGAACCAGGCCGTCACCGCGAGCACCGCCACCGCCCACAGCGCGCCCGAGCGCCACCGCAGCGCGGCC
>NZ_JAGIQL010000046.1 GCF_017813245.1 Streptomyces montanisoli | reverse complement strand
TTCGGCCTGGGAGCCGGATCGGATCCGGCGGGCTTGGTGCTGGTCATGAGGGGTGGTTCTCCTGTCGTGCCCTCTCAGGCTAACCCGCCGAAGCGGAACGTCTCACCCAAGGCTGACAGAGAGGGCTTCTTGCGAAGCTTGAGCCAGATGCCGGGCGACACGGCATGGTTCGCGCCGAGCCACACCCGGAACGCCTCGGCGGATTCGAACGCGACGATCTCCAAGTCCTGAGTCACCCAAGCAGCGAACCACACACACGGCCTGCTTTCGTCAGAGGCATGCGTCTCCCTCGTGTGAGCGAGCTGATCCCCGCGTTCCGTGCCGGGCGCGCGGCGCCGCTGCACACGCCGACCCGGCCCGGCGGAAGCCACGACCTAGCTCAGGGCCATGACCGCCCGATTGCCGGCTACCCGCGCCCGTACGGTGAGTCAGCGTACGGACACACATTGTGGACGGTACGGGCACGAGTGCGTCACGCTGAGTCCCCATAGAGCCGAGCAAGTGACGATGCGTCAGGGTGCAGGGACGGACAGGGGAGGCGACATGGACACGGAAGATGAGGATTCGACGGGCGCCGCAAGGAGCACCGGGCGCGATGGCGCGGGAGCGGCACCCCCGACAGCAGAGTACGAGCGGGAGCCACACCCGTCAGACAGCCTGCGCACGTTCGGCGCCTTCGTCCAGGCCCTGCGCGAGCACGCCGGCCTGAGCCGTGCCGACCTCGGTGAGCGGGTCAGCTACTCCAAACACACGGTGGAGTCGATCGAGCTGGGTCGCCGCATGCCGGACCAGACGTTCGTGGAACGCGCGGAGGAGGCCCTCGGCAACACCGGCGCACTACGCAAAGCCGCCCGCCACCTCACCCGAGGCGAGGCAGGCCTGGCGACATGGTTCCGCCG
This sequence comes from Streptomyces montanisoli, assembly GCF_017813245.1. GTDB lineage: Bacteria > Actinomycetota > Actinomycetes > Streptomycetales > Streptomycetaceae > Streptomyces > Streptomyces montanisoli. Next base: position 40,897 of record NZ_JAGIQL010000046.1, on the reverse strand, counting down.
CTGGGCCCGGCTGGAACGAGAGGCAGTGAGCCTGTGCACGTACGAGTGCCGGCTGGTGCCGGGGCTGTTGCAGTCGGAGGCGTACGCGCGAGCGGTGTTCGAGGGCACGATCCCGCTGCGAACCGACGAAGAACTGGAGGCACAACTCACCGCCCGGATGGAACGGCAGACGACGATGCGAGAGCGCCCAAAGTGCCGTTCAGCTTCATCATCGAAGAGCAGGTGTTCCGCCGGGAGTTCGGCGATGCACAAGCAAGGCGCTCACTGATCGACCACGTCCTGGAACTCAGCGCCCCACGCAACGTAACGCTGCAGGTAGTACCACTGAAGGCCGGGTTGCACGCCTGCTTGGACGGACCCATGCGGATCCTGGAGACCCCTGTAGGGCAGAAGGTCAGCTACTCAGAGGGACAGCAGAACGGTCGTCTCATCTCCGACCGGAAAGAGGTGAGCCTGCTCTGCCAGCGCTATGACACACTTCGCTCGCAGGCACTGAACGCCAAGGAGTCGTGGGACCTGCTGGAGCGATTGCGAGGAGAGCTATGAGCAACGGTCAGAGAGAACTTGCCTGGTTCAAGTCCAGCTACAGCGGCAGCCAGGGCGACGACTGCGTAGAGATCGCCATCACCGAAAGCATCATCCGCGTGCGGGACTCCAAAGACATCACGGGCCCGACGTGCACCGTCGGCGGCGCAGAGTGGGAGCGCTTCGTACGCTTCGCGTCAGGGCGTTGACCCAGGCAGGCACGCAGGCGGTCGTCTGGCTGGCGGCGGCCCGCTCTGCAGGCGCCCGCCGCCAGGGTTCGATACTTAATCGGTGGCCAGTGCGGTGGAAGGCGACGATGTTTGATGCTGAGCCACCAAACGCGGCTTGGTTGTCTGCCGCAAACCGCCATAGTCCGTGCAGCCAAGCTCCTTGCTCGCTGTGAACGCAATGGCATTGATGAGAATCAATTGCGCCTTCTGCACATCGGTCTTCTTATGCCCGGCAAGGTGCCAGAGCGACGGAGCAACCACCAACTCCGCTCGCACAAGCGGATGGTCATGTGAGCTGTCGGCCAACTGCGCACTAACACAGTTGAAGTATAGATCGGCGCCGCCTGGATATGAGTAGCCAAGGTTGTCGCCAAGCCGATAAGTTCCTGCGTTCCCCCCGGACGCCTTACGGGGATCATCCTTGGGCACAATAGCAAGGCCGGCAGTCATTGCCCCCCAGTCGCCATCATGCAAGTTAATTACGCATGCCCGCGCTTTTTTCAAATCGTCCGTTGGATCACCGGGCTGGTAAGATTGCACAAGTGATTCTGCCGCACTTTCAGGACTGAGTCGATCCTGGTCTCTATCGAAGTCCCTGGAGCCCGCGAGGTACTCGACCGCTTTTGCCGCCTCTTGAGAAAGTCCCTCATCGCCGCAGAGTTTGTGCGCACTCATAAATTTTGGAGTCGCCGGGTGCTTTTGCCCACTACCACTATCAGTACATCCCGTAAGAACACAACAGACGCCCATCAAGGCACCAAACACCCTCAGCCTATAACGCATAGTTAGCACCTCTCTTATCGCGCTCGTTTTCCAAGTACACCTCTTCGCAGAATATGTTTCAGCCATCCGTCTGAGGGCTACTTCGATACCATTCAGAGCGGTTCGATGCCTCCCCATAGGAGTGGTCACTTTGACTGAGCACAATTTGCAAGTGCTCATCTCCACGCTTTAGATGATGGTTATCAATGAAAAGGTCCAACGGCTTCCTAGCATTATCCGAACCAGCCTTGATGACGGCGCGGGCTTGATCACGTCCTGCCTGCGCCACTTGATCATTGTGATCGCCCGTATTTGCGTCGACCCAACCGCCGGTGAGGTCGCCGATGTAGTGATTGACCACAGTTTGACCGTTACTCATGGCGAGAGGAACAAGAACCGCTGACGCCCCAGCCACTGGGGCTGCAATCGGCAGGGCTGCTACGCCAGCAGCAACCACAGCTCCTGTACCGAGATCCACCCAAAAAGATCTTTCCTTCATGGACTCGCTGTATTCCTCAGCAGTATGTCCGTGCTGAGCCATAATTTCAGAAGCGCGACCGTCGTCCAGCGTGCCTTGCATTCCCGCCGTGTAGCGTCCGATCTCATCGATTCGCCCCCACGCGGGTTGATGGCCATCAGAGCCAGCAAACTTCTCCAACGCGGAATCTGCATAAATCCGATTCGCCTGGGACACTGTGGCATACGCATCCGGACTCTGACCGAGGGTGCTCAGGAATTGCGTTGCTTCGATATCGGTCATCTTCACGTGCCCGGAAAGATTTTCCGAAGGTGCAAACGCACTGTCAGCGTGATCACCAGAATTCGCCCAGTTGAGATCGTCAACGTATCCCGCAGCCATATTCCCGAGGCTGTCGGACAGGGCCTGCTGATGCTTGAAGATCAGCTCAGCGCCTGAATCACCACCGTAGGTGGTGATTACTTCCTTCATGATGCTCGCCGACATAGCGTCGCGATGCTTCATCGCCTCCGTCGGATCTGGCTTGGGGTCGTCATAAGGATACCCAAGTGTTGCCGACTCCAGAGCATGGCCGAAGGCATCTGTGGTGTAGCTGGCGGCGGCCTTCATGTCCTTTGGATCCAGACTTGTGCTGTCTGGCGCCATTTGGTAATCACCGTTGGCGAAGAATTTGAAGTAGCTCTTGATCTCCTTGCCGTCTGCGTCCTTCGGTGGTCCGCTGACCAGGTCACCATCCTGGTCATAAGCGTGCGGCGAGTCGTGGAAGAAATGCTTTGAGGCGTCCGGGCTGTGACCGAGCGCTTCCAGGACACCGTTCACGGGATCGTACCCCGCACCGTCCTTCCCCGACGGATTGAAGAAGTTAGGATCGTTCGGGACATTGATCCCCTTGTTCTGCATGAACATGTAGGGGTCCTTCGCATGCAACTGCGTCACATGTTCCGCAATGGGATCCAAAAATTTCGGATTGTAATTGTCACCGTATCGCAGCATGCCAGCAAGCAACTGGTATCCGTAGGGCGCCGCGTTGGGGTTCATAGTGTTCTTGGTCAACTGCAGTTGCTGCGTCCCCAAGTGACGCATTTGGGTAGACCACTTGGATGGCCAGTCATCGTTCTTACCCTGCGACTGCGTGGCCGTCGCCAACGTCATCCCCAGGTTCTTCTGGAGCGCTTTAACGTCCTTGAGACGCTGCTTGTCGATGTCGTTGCCGAGCCCGTATGGGCTCTCCGCGAGCTGCCCGTAAAATACTAGCGATTCCTTCGGTCCTAGGTTCTTGTAGAAGTCTCGGGAGAATTCTGGTGACTTACTGTTATCGCTCAGCAGCTCGTTCAGCTGTTGTAGCTCAGTGTGTGTAAGGTCAGCACCCTTCCTCGCCAGAGCGGCTGCACGATGGGCCTCTTCTGCGTCCAGGCTGCTGTACGCAGGAGTGCTGAACTGGTGCTTGTCCGGCGTAGCATCGGCTTTGAGTGCGTTGGCGGCAGAGGTGTCCGCGTCATCGCACGTCTCAACGATGGCGTCGACCCGCTTCTGCATGGCACGAATGCGGGATTGCTGCTTCCCGTAGATCTCGGAAAAGTCGGGGTCGTGCCGAGCGAGATTATCGCTCTCGACCGGATGGAGCGCCTCCACCTTGCCGTGCGGGCCGATCACAAGGCCTTGCGCAGGGGCGTCGTGATCGATGAGTTTTTGGAGGTCTTTCTGCGCTTTCTTGAAAGCGGTGTGCGCCTCCGAGATGATGGCGTGGATGCCTTTCGCTTCCTTGGCCGCGTCGCTGAACTCCTTCGCGGTCTTGTCGATGAAAGGCTTGGTGACGTCGGCGTTACTGCCGGTCCAGTACTCGTCCTTGGCCTTGTCAGCCATCGTCGTACGCGCCGTCTTGGCCAGTGTCTCCAACTTGCCGGCCATTGACGACCAGTCGTTCATGGCTTCGGCAAGCTTGTCCAGTGGCACGTTGTAGACGTCGTTGTAGGTCAGCACGCCTGCTCCCCTCCGCTCACTTGAAGTAAGAGTTGATGGCGGACACCTGCATCGAGGTCTTGATGTCGGCCTCCTCCTTGGCGTGCGACGATGCGCTGTAGTCCAGGTGGTTGGAGATGAGTGCACAGGCACCCAACAGGGTGTCGACCTGTGACTTCCAGTTGTCGTGCACAGTCTGCAGGGCTCGACCCGTCCGGAAGCTGCTGACTGTCAGCATCGACGCTGCGGTCTGCGTGCTCTCTTCCGCGAGACGCCCATCCGTCGTCAGCGTGTCGTGCAGGTGGTATGCGGCACTGCCTAGCGCTCCGAGGTGGTCCTGATTGACCTGCAAGTCCTTGGCGGACGGGCCACCCGATCCGCCTGGCTCAGGCGCCAGATGGTTCAGCTTCATACTGACGTTCTGTGCTGCCTGCCCCCGAGCAGATGCCCACTCGTCCTCGAACGACATGGTGCCCCCGTCCTTCCATCCCCGTGTCGCCGCGCGCCAGGACGTCGCTCGGCTTCTCATGCGCCCGAGTACTTTATCGTCTCTTTGTCATCCTGCGGGAGTCCAATTACCAGGACATATCGAGCTTTCTGGCCTTATTGGACAAGGCAACGGGGCTACGGCTGTGTGCTGAGGCATCCAAGCACTCACCTGACCTGCGGCCTTCTCTGTGGAAGTGAGCGCGTAGCACTGAGGAAGTTGCGACCCGGCTGGGTGATTGCCGACGCATCAGGCTTCGGCCGATGGTGGCAGATTCCCTCCTCCGCCCTGCGGAGGCTGTGGTGGTTGCTGTCCCGGGTACGGCTGTGCCTGCTGGGGCTGCTGGCCGGGCGACTGTGGCGGGTAGTACTGCTGGGGCTGCGTCGTGTACGCGTAGTACGAGGGCGGCGGTGGGGCGGCCGCTGCGAGGGCTGCTGCCTTGCGACGAGAGCGGGTTACCGCGTAGGCGCCGCCGCCGAGGACGACAACTGCGGCTGCCCCTACGCCGATCCACAGGCCGAGACCGCCGCCTCCGCCGGCGTCCGAGGCCGCTGCTGCCGACGGCTTGCTGCTGTGCTCGCTGCCGGCGCTTCCCTTGTTGGCCGGAGCACCAGCCGAGGCAGAGGGCGACGCCGACTTCTTCTCGGAGGCAGCGAGATCTGGCAGGGGATAGACGTCTGCGGGGCCCGGGTTTCCGGGGTGGAGTAGCGCCTGGTATGGGCGAACAGCTCCGTATCCGACCGCTTCGTTGTGACGGGCGCCACCGGCAACACCGCTCGCTGTGTTCAAGAGAACGCGCAGGACCTGGTTGTTGGTCCAGTGCGGGTGTACCGACCAAAGGAGAGCCGCTGATGCAGACGCGAGGGCGGTCGCATCACTCGTGCCGCTGCCGCCACACAACCCGGTAGTTCCGACACATGCCTTGATGATGTCTTGCGCGGGTGCAGAAAGATCAACCTGCGGCCCTGTCTCCGAAAACGGCATGAGAGTAGCCTTGCGGTCTAGGCCACCCACGCCTACGACGCCTGGCGTCGCAGCAGGATATTCGACCGGATTTCCCTTTTCGGCACTATTTCCCACTCCAGCAAAAATCAATTTGTTCTTACTGAGAGCATATTTTACGGCAGCTTGAAGCTCCGGACTGTCTCCAGTCGGATCTGCGACTGAAATACTGAGGATTCTGGCCGATGAATCCGCAGCCCACCTGATTGCGCGAGCCATACTGGTATCGAACGGTTCGCCATCCTTCGCCAACGCTTCAAGCGCGTAGGGAATCCGAACGGGAATGATCTTACTGCCGGGGGCCAGGCCCCATGATCCCTGTACCGGGCCCAGTTTTCCGGTGGCGGCGATGAGTGCCGCCATGCCAGATCCGTGCTCTGCGACGTCTGTATACTCGTTACCCTTTTGCTTGGAAAAGTCCTTTCCTGGCAGGACTTGCCCCTGCAGGTCAGGCAAGGACTTGTCCACACCTGAGTCGATCACCGCTACCGAGACACCCTTGCCCGTGGTGATCTTCCAGATCGAGTCAGCTTCCATGGCATCCAGGTGCCACTGTCTCTCTCGCACAGTCTCGGAAGCCCATGCGGGCACAGCTGAAATACCCAGTAGCAACATGGCTACGGCTGACGTCGCGACAGTCTTGAGACCCAGCGACTGTCCATGTGCTCTGCGCATTATTCCTCTGACCTATTCCGGCGGGCTCAATCGATCACAGGAGGCACAACCTGTCGGCTGCCCTGCTGCCAGGTTTCCTCGTCCTCTGTCAGGTAGTCCGGGCGCTCGCCGCCGCGCTCATCTTCACGACTGCGTGGTCTCTTACCGCCACGAGGCGTCATGCCCATACGGCCGTTCCTCGACTGCTGACGGGAGTTCTCCTCATCGTCTCTTACGAGACCAGAGCCTCCCTGTGTGAACGGCCTGCCGCCCAACTTCCCAGATTGTGCAGGTCTACCGACCACTCCACCCGGGTCTGAAGCGAGCCTTCGTCCGCCCACGAGACCGTTGCGCCCCGCTCCTGCAGCTCCTTCGCCGCCCATACGCATGGCCGAGGTGCCTCGGCCCATCATGGGGCGTCCAGTCGACCCGTTCGAGGGCTCCTCACCACCGACGACCGTGCCGCGAGGCAGCCGGGCAGGTGGCCTGCCGCTGGGTGATTGCACTGGTCGCCCACCCGAGATGCCGTTCGGGCGAGGCGTAGATCCGCTGGTACCCGCTGGCGTCGTGCCCTCTGAGAAAGCTGACCCGAACCGCGGCACTCGCCCGCCCGAAAAGCCGCCTCCCGGGCGCACACTGAAGTTGCTTCCTGACCTGCCACCAGAGTGAGGGAGGCTTCCGATTGGTCCTCCGAAAGCAGGAGGGACGACACCCGACTGTGCTGCTTGCGAACCGTTCGGGCCTGGAGGAAGAGCACCATGAGGAGTCGGGTTCGGTGGGGCTACCGGAGGAGCGGTGCTGTTGATCTCCATATGGGCATCGGGCACGTGCGGGATGGGCGCAAGGCTGTCTGTGCCACCTTCGTATGCAAGGTGCTTTGACTCCGGCACACCCCCGCCAGGCGAAACGACGGAACGGTTGCCACTTACGCTGTAAGCGCGCTGTCCGCCACCGCCGCCCGGCAGAGTGTGGCTTCCGCTCCCTGCCGACGATCCTGCCCGGCTCACATCCACGTGTGGGTCGATCCAGTCCTTGCCCAACTCGTGTGCCGGGGGCGGGAAGGTTGGCGGCTTCAGGGCGTTGATCTGGCCGCCGTTGTGGACGTACGACGTTGCCAGCGCGCGCATCGTCGATGCCGCGTCGCCGCGGGTCGACTCGATGCGCGCGTTCGCCAGCATCGCGCTCTTCTCCAGGCTCGGGCTTGGAGAGTCGCTGTGCTCCAGCGCCTTCGTCGCATGGTGCAGGTCCGCCTGCGCGCTTGTCGTCTGCGAGAGCGCCGGCATCTTGGAGTGTGTCTCCGCGATCGAATTTGCGACGTGGCCCATGAACTTCCCGGCCTTGTCCGCGTAGTCGCTCAGCCGCAGCGTTGCGTTCGCCGTCTGGTGGCTCCACTCACGGAAGGCGTCGCCGCCCTCGCCTTCGTATTTCAGCCCGGCTACGTGTCCCTTCAGGCGGTTACCGATGTCCAAGACCGTCTTGGACACCTCTGCCAACTTCACCGACACGTCGCTGACCGCTCCGTGGTCTGCCCCCTTGAGCAGAGCCAGCATCTCCTCATGTGACATCGACTCGAAGTCGGTCTCGCCCGCGACGGGCTTGCCACCGCTCACGCCCCGTCTCCCCCCTGAGCGTAGCCGCCCGACTGCGGATTGAGTTCCTTCTTGTCTGTGTGCGCGTACGGGTCCCGGCTCGGGTGGTACTGCGCCTCGATCTCGCTGTTCAGCTTGTGCATGCGGGTCTTGACGTCGTCGTCCAGGTCCTTGTAGCTCTTGCCGGCCGTCTCGATCGCGATGCCCAGGCTCTCGATCTGGAGGCCCAGGGCCTTGGAGAGGCTTTCCAGCTCGTCGTGCACGTTGTTGTACGACGCGTACAGGAACTGGGCCTCCAGGAAGCCGTGGCCACCCAGATGGGTACGGGGCAGGCGGTCCTCACCCACTCGGCCGGGTGCCGCCTGCGAGCTGTGGAGCGTCGTCAGCATCGAGTCGACGTCCTTCTTGAATTTCTTCATGTCGGCCAGGTCGCTCATGAGATCGTTGACGGCTGTCGCCCCGATGCTCATCATGCTTCCGATGAGGCCGCCGAAGCCTCCCGGGGACCCTCCGCCACCGCCCGCTGCTGCCGCTACCACGACTGTCTCCCCCCGTCCCCGTCGCTGCGCGGATGGTCGTGCGCGCACCGCCCTGCTGGTGAATCTGTCGAAATCGGACGCCAATCAGATCTCTGGCCCAGTCTAACGACTACAAGTGACAGTACGCATCTGAGGGTTACCGGGGCAACGGGGTTGGCGTCACCCTTGGGCCACGGCCGCCTGGGGTCTGATGGGGAGGCGGCCCACCGGTCTGCCCGTTGCCGCGCGTACCGCCGAGGCGACCGCGGCCGGTGATGTGACGACCGGGGCCGCGCTCGCGGGCTTGGCGCCGAAGGGGGCTACCACGTCGCGCTCCTCGACCAGGCGGACGATGCGGATGTCCGGCGCGTCCAGGGACGTGGGGAGGGCGTAGCCCGTGAGGTCGGGGTGGCGCAGGAGGCCGTGGCTGCTGCGGAGGTTCTCCGTGAGCGCGGCGCCGATGCCCTGGGTGACGCCGGCCTCGATGCGGGCGCGCAGCTGCGCGGGGTTGAGGACGCGGCCGACGTCCTGGGCCACGGCCATCTCCACGACGCGGATGGTGCCGAGTTCGATGTCGACGTCGACGACCGCGCGGATCGCGCAGAAGGCCAGGCCGACGAAGGCGTCGCCCTGGCCTGACTCGTCCAGGGGTTCCGTGGGGTGGGGGCGGCACTGGGCGGTGGCCCACAGTTCCTTGCCGTCCATGGCCTCGGTGACGGTCGTGGAGAGCACCCCGTCGTACGAGGTGATCTTGCCGTCCGCGATCTGGAGCAGCTCGGTCGACATGCCGAGCTTGTGGGCGAGGGGCTGGAGGAGCTGTGTGCGGACCATCTTGGCCGCGCGCTCCACCGCGCCGCCAGACACCCAGGTGTGCCTGCCGTGGGCGGCGGCTCCGGCCGGCGGCTGGTCGGTGTCTACGGGCGCGACGTGTACGTCCTCGATGCCCAGCGTCTCCTGGACGATCTGCCGGGCCAGCGTCGCGAACCCCTGGCCGGTGTCGACGGCCGCGCAGATGACCGTGGCGGCGCCGTCGTGGACCTTGACGGTGGCCGTGGAGACCTCGTCGGTGCCCTCGGCGCCGAGCATGTGGACCATGCCGAGCGCGTAGCCGACGCCGCGGCGCACCGCTCCGGGCTCGCCCGCGCCCTCCGGGCCGCCCGGCAGCAGCCATGCCTCTTCGGGGGTGTCCTTGGGGAGTGCGGGGAGGGGGAAGTCCTTGACCGAGCGGAGGAGTTCGGCCACCGGGGCGGGGCAGGTGACGGTCTGGCCCGTGGGCAGGATGTCGCCCGTCGCGAGGGTGTTGCGCAGCCGCAACTCGGCCGCGTCGATGCCGAGTTTCGCGGCCAGTTTGTCCATCTGGCCCTCGTAGGCGGCGCACACCTGCATGGCGCCCTCGCCGCGCACGTGGCCCGACGGGGGGTTGTTGGTGCGGACCGCCCAGCCCTCGACGAAGGCGTGCGGTACGGCGTAGGGGCCGCAGGCGAACGCGACGGCGGCGGCGAGCGATTCGGACGATGCGTCGGCGTACGCGCCGGCGTCGAGCAGGATCTGCGCCTCGACCTTGACGAGCCGGCCCTCGGTGTCGGCGTGGTGGCGGTAGCGCAGCAGGGACGGGTGGCGGTGGGCGTGGCCGAGGAAGGACTCCTCGCGGCCGGCGGCGAGCTTCACCGGGCAGCCGGTGCGCAGGGCGAGCAGGCCGAGCGGGATGTGGAAGCCGGGGTCCTCGCGGTCGCCGGTGGCGCCGGGTACGCCGGTCACGACGACCTTGACCTGCTCGGGCGGGAGGCCGAAGCAGGCGGCGGCGAGGTCGCGGTCGGTGTGCGGGTCGGTCGACGCGGTGTAGATCTCGACGCCGCCGTCGGGGCGCGGCACGGCGAGCCCGGCCTCTGCGCCGATGGGCGCGGGGTCCTGGCGGCCGATGCGGTAGAGGCCCTCGACGATCACGTCGCCCTGCACGGCGGGGTCGCCGTAGCGCAGCGGGATGTGGCGGATCAGGTTGCCGTCGGGGTGCAGCGGTTCGGCGGCGAACGCCTTCTCGGGGTCGGTGACCGGTTCGAGCACCTCGTACTCGACGGCGATGGCCGCGGCCGCGAGGCGTGCGGTGTCCGGGTGGTCGGCGGCGATGGCGGCGATGGCCTCGCCGTGGTGGCGCACGAGGTCGGAGGCGAAGACGGGGCGGTCGGCGACGCTCCTGCCGTAGGAGGGATCGCCCGGTACGTCCTTGTGCGTCACGACGGCGCGCACGCCGGGCATGGAGGCGGCGGCGGTCGTGTCGATGGAGAGGATGCGCGCGTGCGGGTGCGGGGAGCGCAGGATCGCCGCCCAGAGCAGGCCTTCGGCCCAGAGATCGGCGGCGTAGGGGTAGGTGCCCTCGGTCTTGGCCCGCGCGTCGGCCGGGGGCAGGGACGCGCCGATGCCGAGGGTCGGCTCCTCGCGTTCGGGGGCGTCGGGGTCGGAGGGGGACGTCGAGGTGGAGGCGGGTGCGGTGGCCTGGTCGGTGCTCACGCCATGCCTCCTTCGTTCGTCCGGGGGTTGTGGGCGCCGTGGATGCCGCCCGCTCCCGGTGGCGCCTGGTGCGGGATTCGCCCGTCCGTGGCGGGCCCTTCGGGGGCGTCGGGGGACGCGGAGGCGTCGTGGGCCGCGGAGGCCGTGCCGGGGTGGCCGCCCGCGGCGTGGGTGTCGGAGGACGCGGAGGCGGCCTCGGCGAGTGCGGCGCGGCCCGCGACGACCTCGCTCACGGCCTCGAGCACGCCGCGGTAGCCGGAGCAGCGGCAGAGGTTGCCGCTGAGTGCCTGGCGTGTCTCCAGTTCGCTGGGGGCGTGGTTGCCCTCAAGGAGGTCGTGCACGGTCATGGCCATGCCGGGCACGCAGAAGCCGCACTGCACGGCGCCGCTCGCGGCCAGCGCCCGCTGCACGTCGGACGGTTCGCCGTCGGCGGCGAGCCCCTCGACGGTGCGGACCTCGGACCCGGCGGCCGTCGCCGCGGGCACCAGGCAGGAGGCGACGAGCCGCCCGTCGACCTGGACGTTGCACGCACCGCACTCGCCCTGGGAGCAGCCGTCCTTGGCGCCGGCGAGGCCGAGGCGCTCGCGGAGCACGTAGAGCAGCGACTCGCCGATCCAGGCGTCGTTGACGGGCCGCTCCTGGCCGTTGACGCGCAGGGAGTAGGAGCAGGAGGGGTGCTCGACGATGTCGGTGCCGATGGTGAGCTGCTCGGCCATGGGCGCCGGGTCGGATGCCGGTTCCGCGGCCAACTCGGCGAGGCCGGAGAGGGGTTCGGGGGCCGCCGCGTCGGCCCCGGCGTGGACGTCGGCGTCCGCGTCCGTGTCCGTGTCCAAGTCGGTTTCGGCGTCCGTGTCCGCCCCGGTGGCCGTCCGCGGGTCCGGCTCCGGTTCGGGCTCCGGCGCGTGGGCCGCCTCGGGGTCGATCCCGGGCTCGGCCTGCGGTTCGGGCGCGTCGTCCGGGACCGCGGCGGCCGCTTCGGCCGCCGGCTCGTCCGCGGGGGCCTCCTCCGGCGCCCCGGGTACGGTGTGTCCGTCGTGACCGGCGTGACCGGGGTGTCCGTCCTGCGCGGCGGGGGTTTCCTCCGTTACGGGCTCCGCGGTGCCATGCTCCCCGGCACTCGCTGTGGCGGGTTCGGCTTCCCCTCCGTCGGCCATGGGCTCCGGCGCGCCGTCCGTCCCGGCGCGGCCCTGCGCCGCGGCGTCCGCCGTGGGGGCCCAGAACTGCTGGGACGCGTGGGACGCGTCGGGGCCGTGCGCCGCCTGCGGCGCCTGGTGCGGCCGCACGGGCTCGGGATCCGGCACGGGCTCGGGGTCCGGCTCAGGGTCGGTCGCCCAGGGGGCGCGGGCCCCACCGGGGAGGGTGGCCGGGGGCGCGACGCCCGCGTTCCACGGGGAGGCCGCGAGCGCGGCGCTCAACTCACCGGAGTCGTCCGCCACGTCACCCGTGGCGAGCGGGATGCGCCACTGGCCGGTGTGGGCGGGGGGCTCGTGTGCCGCGGGCGGCTCGGGGGGCGCGTCGTGGACGGCGGGGCCTGAGTCGCCCAGGGCGTCGGTGAAGTTCCAGTGCGCCGTCGCGTGCGGGTCCTGGGAGTGCGGGCCCTGCGCCTGCGAGGCGTGCGGGTCGTGCAGGTCGTGCGGCTCCGGGTCGTGCGGATCGTGCGACTGCTGGGCGTGCGGGTAGCCCTGCCCGGGCTCATCGTGCGTCTGCTCCTGCCCGTACGGGTCCTGGTCCTGCGGCTCGTATCCGTACGCACCCTGGCCGTAGGTGTCCGCCTGCGCGTAGGGGGCGTGGGCGTACGGGTCCTGGCCGTACGGGCCCTGTGCGTACGGCCCCTGCGCGTAGGGGCCCTGCCCGTAGGGATCGCCGTACGGCTGCTGCGCGGCCTGCTGGTCGTCGGTCTGGAGCTGCGCCTGGGCCTGGGCTTGGGCTTGCGCCTGCTCGTCGCCGGCCGCCCCGTGCTGCGCTGCCTGCGGGTCGGGCGCGCCCCAGGTGCCCGCGACGGACGGGTCGGGCTGGAGCGGTGTAATCATCGGCGGTACGTAGCCGTGGCCCGGCGCCGCGAGCGGCGCGTCCGCGCCGTCCTCCGGGGGCAGTTGGACGAAGGCGGTGGCCTCCGCGTCGTACTCGCCGCCGTGCGGCACGGGCTGCCAGCCGCCCTGGTCCCCCTGGCCGCCGGGCTCGGGCTCCGGCCATTCGCCGGTGGAGCGGGCGCCGTTCGGGCCGCCCGCGCCTGGTGTTTCGTTGTCGGTCACGAGAGCGCCCTCCCCAGTGCTCGCCGGGCCAGCGTGGCGACGGTACGCCGCAGGTGCAGTACGGCGGGCGAGGGCTGCGGCGCCTCTCCCCCGTCGGCGGGCGGCAGCGGGTCGGGCACGCAGGCGGCGGCGACGTACTCGCCGAAGGCCGCGAGCGCTTCCTGGGTGAGCCCGCGCGCGCCGTCCCAGTCGATGAGCGACGCGATCCACCGCTCGGCCTCCAACGGCCGCAGCGGCATGGGCGCGACGGCGCCGACCGCGCAGCGCACCCCGCGCCTGGCGGGGTCGAGCACGACGGCGACCGAGGTGGTGGCGCGGCCGGGGCCGGTGCGCGCGGTCGCCTTGAGGTAGACCTGCGGGGCGTGCAGCAGCGGGACCCGTACGAAGCCGATGAGTTCGGCGGGCGCGAGCATCTCGCGCCCCGCGAGCAGGTGGGTGACCGGGATCTCGCGGCGGGCGCCGCCGGGGCCCGCGACCACGAGGGTGGCCTCCAGCGCGGCGAGGACCGGCAGCGTGTCACCCGTGGGCGCGGCGGTGGCGATGTTGCCGCCGAGCGTGCCGGCGTTGCGGATCTGCGGCGGGCCCGCGGCGCGCGCGGACGCGGCGAGTGCGGGGATGAGCGCAGCGAAGTCGGGGCGTCCCATGCGCGCGTGCGTGAGGCCCGCGCCGAGCAGCGCGTGGCCGTCCTGGTAGTGCCAGCCGCGCAGTTCGCTCATGCGTCCGAGCCCGACGAGCGCGGCGGGCCGCAGCAGCCCCTTGTTGACGGAGGCCATGAGGTCCGTCCCACCTGCGACAGGCACTGCGGCGGGCATGGCCGCGAGTGCCGCCACGGCCTCGTCGAGCGAGGCCGGCAGCGTCACGGACTGCGCTGTATGCGGTGCGTGCGTGGTCAACCCAGCTGCCCCTTTCCGGTGTCCCCGGCAGTCCCGCCTGTGTGCCGTACCGTACGTGCTCACAGGCCGGACGTGGCAACTCTGGCACATCTTCGGGGCAGCCCGACGCGAGGGTCCACGAAGGGCGCATCCGCCCCTTACCCGAGGAACGCCGGATTCGCCCCGCCTTCAGCGTATCGGGCGTATCGCGGTATTCCCGTGCTGACGTGGGTACTTGTACGGCTTGTGCGATCTCCGGCCGCCGGCCTCCGTACACGCGCGGGGCGCACGTGTCGCCTCACACGCTCGGGGGCGTTCCCTCGCGCGGGCGGCCGAGTACGCCGGGGCGGCGCTGCCACGGCAGCGGGCCCGACGGCGGCCGGTAGGCGACGCCGAGCGCGTCGAGGCGGCGGTAGTGCTCGGCCATACGCTGTTCGAAGCCGGCGAAGTCCCGTTCGGCCGGGGCTCCGAGCGAGGACCACACGCCCTCGGCGAACGCGGCGAGGCGCGGGAAGACCTGGTAGTCGATCCGGCCCATGTCCTGCATGACCTCGGTCCACACGTTGGCCTGGGCGCCGAGCACGCGCTCCGCCTCGGCGGCGTCCAGCTCCTGCGGGACGGGCTCGAAGCGGTAGACGTCCTCCAGCGTGCGCACGTAGCCGATCGGCATCGGCTCCTCGTCGCCGGGCGCCTGCCGGTGGTCGAAGTACACGTGCTGCTCGGGACACATGACCACGTCGTGGCCCGCCCTGGCCGCCGCGACCCCGCCGCCGTAGCCGCGCCACGACGAGACGGCGGCGCCGGGGGCGAGTCCGCCCTCCAGGATCTCGTCCCAGCCGATCAGGCGGCGCCCGCGCGCGGTCAGCCAGGTGTCGAAGTGCCTGATGAACCAGGACTGGAGCTCGTACTCGTCGCCGAGGCCCTGCTCGGCGATGCGTTCGCGCGCGGCGGCCGACTCCTTCCACTGCTCCTTGGGGCACTCGTCGCCGCCGACGTGGATGTAGCGCGACGGGAAGAGTTCGAGCACCTCTTCGAAGACGCCCTCGTAGAAGCGCAGGACGGCGTCGGTGGGGGCGAGGATGTTCGAGTTGACGCCCCAGGTGTCCCAGACGCCGAGCGCGGACGTGTCGACGGCGTCGGCGTTGCCGAGCTCCGGGTAGGCGGCGATGGCGGCCTGCGAGTGGCCGGGCACGTCGATCTCGGGCACGACGGTGATGTGCCGCTCGGCCGCGTACGCGACGATCTCGCGGATGTCGTCCTGCGTGTAGTAGCCGCCGTGCGGGGTCTCGCTCCACAGTTCGGACGCGCGGTGGCCCCACTTGGTGCGCGGGCGCCAGGCGCCGACCTCGGTCAGGCGCGGGTGGCGGCGGATCTCCAGGCGCCAGCCCTGGTCGTCGGTGAGGTGGAGGTGCAGGACGTTCAGCTTGTGCGCGGCGAGCAGGTCCAGGTAGCGCAGCACGCCCTCCTTGGGCGTGAAGTGGCGTGCCACGTCGAGCATCAGGCCGCGCCAGCCGAAGCGCGGGCCGTCCTCGACGGTGACGGCGGGCAGCCGCCAGACACGGTGCGCGTCGAGGGGCGCGCGGCGGAAGGCGTCGGGGCCGAGCAGCTGGCGCAGTGTCTGCGCGCCCCAGAAGACGCCGGCGGGGCCGCCGCCCTCGATGGTCACGGCGGGCGCGCCGTCGGCGCCGCCGTCGCCCGGGGGTGCGGTGGTGAGGGTGTACGCCTCGGGGCCGCGTGCGGCCGCGAGGTCCGCGTTGACGCGCAGGACGATCCGGGCGTGTCCCATACCGTCCGCGCAGTCCGCGCCATCGGGTGTGCCGGTTTCCGTGAGCGGCAGGCCGGTCGCCGCGCCCACCGTCGCGCGCAGCCAGCGTGCGGTGGCCTCGGTCCCTGGGCCGGCGTCCACGCGCAGTCCCGCCGGGACGGCGAAGTCCCCGCCGCCGGCGCGGGCGGCGCCGGGCGCGGGGATCAGTGCCGGGTGAGCGGTGTCCGGGGTCGCGGGCGTGAGAGCTGCTACAAATTTTCTATTCATTCATAGACATTTCTAGTAGTCCATATCGAATATCTTGATTTTGTGAAGCTTTCGGAATGGGCACGGCAGCAGGGCGTGAGTTACCAGACTGCCTGGCGATGGGTGAAGGACGGCAAGATGCCCGTTCCGGTCCGCCAGACGCCGTCAGGAACGTGGCTGGTCACTGAGCCCACTCCGGCTGCCTCTGCGACCTTGGAGCGGGTAGTGGCGTACTGCCGCGTGTCCTCCGGCGACCAGATAGTCGATCTTGAGCGACAGGCGGCCCGGGTCGTGGCCGGCGCGAACTGGCACGGCCTGGCCGTCGCCGAGATCGTCACCGAGGTCGGCTCGGGGCTGAACGGGGGGCGGCGCAAG
Source organism: Streptomyces montanisoli (assembly GCF_017813245.1). Lineage (GTDB taxonomy): Bacteria > Actinomycetota > Actinomycetes > Streptomycetales > Streptomycetaceae > Streptomyces > Streptomyces montanisoli. The sequence goes on along the minus strand of NZ_JAGIQL010000046.1, from coordinate 24,678 downwards.
CTGCACCGCCTGCTGTCCGACCCACAGGCGGCGGTGATCGTGGTCGAGCACCGTGACCGGCTGGCCCGGTTCGGCGCCGAGCATCTCGAAGCCGTCCTGGCGGCGTCCGGTCGGCGTCTGGTAGTCCTCGACCCCACCGAGACGACAGACGACCTGGTGCGGGACATCACCGAGGCGCTCACGTCGATGTGTGCCCGCCTGTACGGGCGCCGTGCGGCGAAGGACCACGCCACTCGCGCGGTAGCAGTGGCGACCGGCAAGGCCGCCGAGTGACAAAGTTCCAGACGCAGCCTGGTTTTGTGGTGCAGGCGTTCCGGTTCGCTCTGGACCCGAATGCCTCCCAGGAGCATGCGTTGCGTTCGCATTGCGGTGCGGCGCGTGTCGCCTACAACTGGGCTGTCGGCTGGGTGACCGCCTCGTGGTGGCAGCGCCGCGCAGAAGAGACCTACGGCATCCCCCAGAAGGAGTTGACCGAGTGGCGCTCGTGGTCGCTGCCGTCGCTGCGGAAGGCCTTCAACGAGGCCAAGCACACAGATCCAAGGTTCACGGCCTGGTGGGAGGAAAACTCGAAGGAGGCGTACAACACCGGCCTGGCCAACGCCGCCGCCGCGTTCGACAACTACGCCAAGTCGAAGCGCGGGCAACGCAAAGGCAAGCGCGCGGGGATGCCCCGGTTCAAGTCGAAGCGCAAGACGCGTTTGGCGTGCCGGTTCACCACCGGCACGATCCGTGTGGATGCGGATGGCCGGCATGTCACGCTGCCGAGGCTGGGCACGATCCGCACACACGAGCCCACCGGCAGTCTCCGCACCCGAGTCCACGCAGGGACGGCCCGCGTCCTGTCCGCGACTGTCCGCCACGAACGCGGACGCTGGCTCGCAAGCTTTCAGGTAGAAGTGCGGCGGGACATCGTCCGGGTTGCCCGGCCGGACGTGGTGGTCGGTATCGACCTGGGGGTAAAGACCCTCGCGGTGCTGGCCGACTCCACCGGCGAGATCCGCACCATCCCCAACCCCCGCCACTACGACCGTTCGCTGAAGCTGCTGGGCCGCACCTCCCGCACCGTCTCCCGCCGCCAGGGACCCGACCGGCGCACCGGACGCAAGCCGTCGAAGCGGTGGGTGAAGGCCAACGCCGCCCGCAACAAGGTGCATCACCGGGTCGGGAACCTGCGCACGGATGCCCTGCACAAGTTCACCACCGCGGTGGCAGCCGAGTACGGCACCATCGTGGTCGAAGACCTCCATGTCGCCGGCATGCTCCGCAACCGGCGTCTGGCCCGCCACATCGCGGATGCCGGATTCGGTGAGATCAACCGCCAACTCAACTACAAGACAGGCCAGCGCCACGCCACCCGCATGATCGTGGCGGACCGCTGGTATCCCTCCTCCAAGACCTGTTCCGGGTGCGGCGCGGTGAAAGCCAAGCTGCCGCTGCACGTCCGGACCTACGAATGCGACGCCTGCGGCCTGGTCATCGACCGGGACGACAACGCCGCACTCAACCTCGCCGCCCTCGCGGCAACCGCAGTAACTGGTACCGGAGTGGCCGGAGACCAGGACACCGCCCCGGCGGTGCCGAAACCTCGTGGAGCCGACCGCAAGACCCGCACCACCCGCACCCGCCGCAAGGCGGAGGCGGGGCGGGCAGGTGGCGCAACCCTGCCGCACCAGCGGCAGACAGAAACGAGAGACCGTACCCAAGCCGAAGCACTCACGCTCTGGTGACGAGACGGACCTTCCGCGCAGAAACGCCCGGAATGCTGACACCTGACTACGGTGTCGGCAACGGTGTGTCGCCATTGCTCCTCCGCCGAGTGGTCGGGCCGACCGGTCGGGACCGAACGGACCCGAACAGGTCTGTACCAATTACGGAAGACCAACACACGGCGGCGGATACGGCAAGGGCACCCGGGCGCTGCCCGGGAGAGCACCTGCCCGTCCTACCTGCCGGTCGCACGGCATGAGCCGGGAGAGAGCGAGCACAGAGCAACCGCCCGTACGGGCGCGGCGGGGAGGCTCCGGGCGAGCGGCGCCCGGCACCCGGCACCCGGCACCCGGCACCCGGGCAAGCGCGCCCGGCGCCCCCTGGGGCGGCGCTACTTCTTGCCGCCGCTGCTCCTGTCGCCGCCCTTGCCCTTGTCCTTGTCGCCCTCGCCGCCGGGGCCCATGGACTCGTAGATCTCCTTGCACATCGGGCAGACCGGGTACTTCTTGGGGTCGCGCCCCGGTACCCACACCTTGCCGCACAGTGCCACCACGGGGGTGCCCTCCAGGGCACTCGCCATGATCTTGTCCTTCTGGACGTAGTGGGCGAAGCGCTCGTGGTCGCCGTCGCCTCGCGACACCTGCGGTGTCGGCTCCACGAGGGTGCCCGTACCTGCCCCGCGCTCGGGCTCAAGAGTGCTCATAACAGCCAAGAGTACTCATCGGCCATGGTTTTCCCGGAGGGCGGGTGGGAGCACTCCGCAGCCGGGCGCTCACGCTCTCGCGCCGTCGCCGGTAAAGCGCAGGGCGCCCGTCAGTTGAGCGACGGGTCGTCCGGGTATGTCGCGACCATGGCGAGCTCGCCGCGCTGCCTGCGCAGGACGGCGCGCCACAGCGCCTCGGGGCGCGGCGAGGACACGTCGCCCGGCTCCGACTCCACCACGTACCAGGCGCCCTTCTTCAGCTCGCGCTCGAGCTGGCCAGGGCCCCATCCCGCGTAGCCGGCGAAGATCCGCAGCGAGCCGAGCGCACGCGCCAGCAGCTCGGGCGGGGTCTCCAGGTCGACGAGGCCGATCGCGCCGTACACCCTGCGCCAGCCGACGGGGCCCTCCTCGCCGGGGATGACGGCGAGCGCGAGCGCCGAGTCGAGCGAGACGGGGCCGCCCTGGAAGACGACGCCGGGCTCGCCCGTGTGCTCGGCCCACGGCTGAAGGATGTCCGCGACGTCGACCGGCGTGGGGCGGTTGAGCACGACGCCGAGCGAGCCCTCCCCGTCGTGGTCGAGCAGGAGGACGACCGCCCGGTCGAAGTTCGGATCCGCCAGGGCCGGTGTGGCGACGAGCAACCGCCCTGTGAGCGAGGACACCTCGGTCATGGGACACATGATCCCGCATCCCGCGCTTTCGTGGGCACGCGTGTGCCCGGCGCGTGTGCGCGCAGTTCAGGGCGCACGGGGAGCGCGGACGGCAACTCCCGTGCCGGCGACCACCCGTGAGCACCGCCGCACACAGGGTGTTGTGCCGAAGTCATTACGTTCCAGACCCCTGCGCGGGCCTACGGAGCGGGGTCCGGCGCGCCTTACGCTTGTCCGGGCCGTATGTTCGGTCCACCCCCCGCCCGCCCACTCCGGAACGCGAGATTCATGACCGGCACCGGCTCCGATGATGTCCTGCTTGTCCACGGCGGCACCCCGCTGGAGGGCGAGATACGCGTACGCGGCGCGAAGAACCTCGTGCCCAAGGCGATGGTCGCCGCCCTGCTCGGCGCCGCGCCGAGCCGGCTGCGCAACGTGCCGGACATCCGCGACGTGCGCGTGGTGCGCGGCCTGCTGCAACTGCACGGGGTGACCGTGCGGCCCGGCGAGGAGCCGGGCGAGCTGGTGCTCGACCCGACGCACGTGGAGAGCGCCAACGTCGCGGACATCGACGCGCACGCCGGTTCCTCGCGCATCCCGATCCTGTTCTGCGGCCCGCTGCTGCACCGGCTCGGCCACGCCTTCATCCCCGGGCTCGGCGGCTGCGACATCGGCGGCAGGCCGATCGACTTCCACTTCGACGTGCTGCGCCAGTTCGGCGCGACGATCGACAAGCGGGCCGACGGCCAGTACCTGGAGGCGCCCCAGCGGCTGCGCGGCACGAAGATCCGGCTGCCGTACCCGTCGGTGGGCGCCACGGAGCAGGTGCTGCTGACGGCGGTGCTCGCCGAGGGTGTCACCGAGCTGTCGAACGCGGCGGTGGAGCCCGAGATCGAGGACCTCATCTGCGTGCTGCAGAAGATGGGCGCCATCATCGCGATGGACACCGACAGGACGATCAGGATCACCGGCGTGGACAGCCTGGGCGGCTACAACCACCAGGCGCTCCCGGACCGCCTTGAGGCCGCGTCCTGGGCGTCGGCGGCGCTCGCCACGGAGGGTGACATCTATGTGCGGGGCGCGCAGCAGCGCTCGATGATGACGTTCCTGAACACGTTCCGCAAGGTCGGCGGCGCCTTCGAGATCGACGACGCGGGCATCAGGTTCTGGCACCCGGGCGGCTCGCTGAAGTCGATCGCGCTGGAGACGGACGTGCACCCCGGCTTCCAGACGGACTGGCAGCAGCCGCTTGTGGTGGCGCTGACGCAGGCGTCGGGCCTGTCGATCGTGCACGAGACGGTCTACGAGTCGCGGCTCGGCTTCACGTCGGCGCTGGGGCAGATGGGCGCGCACATCCAGCTCTACCGCGAGTGCCTCGGCGGCTCGCACTGCCGCTTCGGCCAGCGCAACTTCCTGCACTCGGCGGTCGTGTCGGGGCCGACGCGGTTGCAGGGGTCCGACCTGGTCATCCCCGACCTGCGCGGCGGCTTCTCGTACCTGATCGCGGCGCTCGCGGCGCAGGGCACGTCGCGCGTGCACGGCATCGACCTGATCAACCGCGGCTACGAGAACTTCATGGACAAGCTCGCGGAGCTGGGCGCGAAGGTGGAGCTGCCGGGCGGCCCGCTGAGCTGACGGCCGGCAGCGGGGCGGCCCCTCGGACGGGCCGCCGCGCCGCCGGGCGGCGCGGCGGCCGGTGGCAGGACAAAGGCGGCCTCCGACGTTGCGGAGGCCGCCTTTGGTCTTGCCGTATCGCCGTCCTGCCGTGCAGGACCGTCGCGAGGACTACTTGCCCTTGGCGGCTTCCTTGAGCTTGGAGCCCGCGGAGACCTTCACGCTGTAGCCGGCCGGGATCTGGATCGGGTCGCCGGTCTGCGGGTTGCGCGCGGTACGAGCGGCACGGTGCGTGCGCTCGAAGGTCAGGAAGCCGGGGATGGTGACCTTCTCGTCGCCCTTGGCGACGATCTCGCCGACGGTCTCGGCGAAAGCGGCCAGAACGGCGTCGGCGTCCTTGCGGGTCACCTCGGCGCGGTCGGCCAGGGCGGCCACCAGCTCACTGCGGTTCATGTTCTTACTCCCGTGTTCTTCTTGCCTGTGAGGCGTGAGATCGAAGCCGATGCTGCCAGGGCCCTCGGACACTCCCCGGACCCGGGCCTTCTTTCGAGAACCCTCGCGCCCCGTGGGGGTGTCCCCGAAACGTGGTCCCAGGGAGTATCAGGTCTCCCCAGGACCGAGTCCCTGTGACTGCATCCTGCCCCCACCAGCGGCGGGAAAGCCAATCCGATACCCCCGCCGTCACACGGAAAGCCGCCCGTGGAGCGGCGGGGGGTCATGGTCCGCCACCCTAGACGGGGCAACCGGCACGCCCGACGCGCGACGCGCCGGGCGTACGGGCAGCATGGGGCCTGTTTCAGGCCTGAGTGGCGTCCGCGGGGGTGTCCACTGTCACACCGGCGGCCTTCGCCGCGTCGCGGACGGCGCCGGCGACGGCGCCCGCGACCTTGTCGTTGAAGACCGACGGCACGATGTAGTTCGGGTTGAGTTCACTCTCGGTGACGACATCGGCGAGCGCGGCGGCCGCGGCGAGCATCATCTCCGTGTTGACGGTGCGCGACTGCGCGTCGAGCAGGCCGCGGAAGACGCCGGGGAAGACCAGCACGTTGTTGATCTGGTTGGGGAAGTCCGAGCGGCCCGTGGCCACCACAGCGGCCGTCTCGCGGGCGATCGCCGGGTCGACCTCGGGGTCCGGGTTCGCGAGCGCGAAGACGATCGCGCCGTCCGCCATGCCGGCCACGTCGGAGCCGTCGAGCACGTTCGGGGCCGAGACGCCGATGAAGACGTCCGCGCCCGCCACGGCCTCCTTGAGGGTGCCGGTGACGCGCTCGGGGTTGGTGTTGTCGGCGATCCAGCGCAGCGGGGACTCGGGGGCCGCGTCGACGAGGTCCTCGCGGCCCGCGTGCACGACGCCGTGGATGTCCGCGACGACCGCGTGCCTGACGCCCGCCTCCATGAGGAGCTTGAGGATGGCGGTGCCGGCGGCGCCGGCGCCCGACATCACCACGCGGACGTCCTCGAACTTCTTGTTGACGACGCGCAGCGCGTTGGTCAGCGCGGCGACGACGACGATCGCGGTGCCGTGCTGGTCGTCGTGGAAGACGGGAATGTCGAGGGCCTCGCGCAGCCGGGCCTCGATCTCGAAGCAGCGGGGCGCGGAGATGTCCTCCAGGTTGATGCCGGCGAAGCCGGGCGCGATGGCCTTGACGACCTCGACGATGGCGTCGCTGTCCTGCGTGTCGAGGCACAGCGGCCAGGCGTCGATGCCGGCGAACCGCTTGAACAGGGCCGCCTTGCCCTCCATCACGGGGAGCGCGGCCTTGGGGCCGATGTTGCCGAGGCCGAGGACGGCGGAGCCGTCGGTGACGACGGCCACGGTGTTGCGCTTGATGGTCAGGCGGCGCGCGTCGTCGGGGTTCTGCGCGATGGCCATGGAGACGCGCGCCACACCCGGCGTGTAGACCATGGAGAGGTCGTCGCGGTTGCGGATGGGGTGCTTGGACTGCATCTCGATCTTGCCGCCGAGGTGCATGAGGAACGTACGGTCGGACACCTTGCCGATGGCGACGCCCTCGATGCCGCGGAGCTTGCCGACGATCTCGTCCGCGTGCGCGGTGGAGCTGGCGGCGATCGTGACGTCGATCCTGAGCTTCTCGTGTCCTGACGCGGTCACGTCGAGGCCCGTCACGGACCCGCCGGACGCCTCCACCGCCGTCGTGAGCTGCGAGACCGCCGTGCCACTGGCCGGGACCTCAAGACGGACCGTCATCGAGTACGAGACGCTAGGCGCCGTTGCCATGGCGGGTTCCTCTGCTTTCACTGAGCCGCTGTGCCCTTCCGCCGGGGGACACCGGGCGGAATCCTTCAGATGGTCGCACCTACCACTCGGTAACGGCTAAAGCCGATTCTTTCGGAAAGACACTTCCATCATGCGGAGCGTAACAGTGGGGGGAGCGGCGGGGCCGAGTCGGTGGTGGCGAACCCGGTGGTGGCAACAGCGGCGGGCCCCCACCGGTTCACGGTGAGGGCCCGTCCTGACGTTCAGCGACACCGACCCGCCATGCTCGCCTCGCGGCAAGTGGTCGCTCGAAGCGACTATGGTTGGGCCCGGGGGCTTGGATCGGGCCGGTGCCGTATACAGGCTAACAAACCGCCCCCGCCCAGTCTTCCCCCAAGACGCGCCCTGTTGGGACTTTTCCGCTGGGACTTCTCCGCGTCAGTCGCGCAGCAGGTCGGGGACCCCCTGCTCGTCAGGCGCGTCCCGGTGCGTCGAGACGACCGTGAGCTCCCGCGTCGCGCGGGTCAGCGCCACGTACAGCACCCGCAGGCCCACCGAGGCCGGTGAGGCGTCCGCGATCTCGGCCGGCGACACCAGGACCGTCGCGTCGTACTCGAGCCCCTTCGCCTCCAGGCTGCCGAGCGCCACGACCCGCTCGCCGAGCCCCGCGACCCACTCGGCGACCTGTTCGCGCCGGTCCATCGCCGCGACCACGCCCACCGTCCCGTCGACGCTGTCGAGCAGCCGTCCGGTCTCCTCGCGCACGGCCCGCGCGAGCGCCTCGTCGGACGGGCCGTGCACCGCGCGGAACCGCGGCCGCACGCCCGTCGAGCGGACCGCGGTGGGTGCCTCGGCGCCGGGCAGCGCGAGGGCGAGCACCTTCGCCGCGAGTTCCGCGATCTCGGCCGGGTTGCGGTAGTTGACGGTCAGCGTGAAGCGGCGGCGCGGCCTGCGGCCGAGCGCCTCCTCGCGCGCGGCGGCCGCCTCCTCCTGGTCGGGCCACGAGGACTGGGCGGGATCGCCCACGACCGTCCAGGTGGCCGCCCTGCCCCTGCGGCCGACCATCCGCCACTGCATGGGCGTGAGGTCCTGCGCCTCGTCCACGATGACGTGCGCGTACTCGGTGCGCTCGGCCGCCAGCCGCTCCGCGCGCTCGCGCTGGGTCTCCTCCCGCTGCGGCATGAGCTCTTCGAGGCCGGTCAGCGCGTCGAGCGGGTCGAGTTCCCTGTGCTGCCTGCGCGGCCTCGGGGGCGTGCCGAGCAGCGCGTCGAGCTCGTCGAGCAGCGCCACGTCGTGGACGGAGAGCGGGCCTGTCCCGTCGGGGCCCACGCGCCGCAGGGAGCGGGCGAGGCGGCGGGTCTCGCCCGGCGTGAGGATGCGGCGCGCCCAGCGGGCCAGCCGCCGCTCGTCGGCCATCGCCGCCAGCACGGCCCGGGGCGTGAGCTCGGGCCACCACGCGTCGAGGAACGCGGCGAACGCGTCCTCGGAGGACACGTCCTCGTCGAAGCCCGAGCGCAGTTCGGCGGCGAGTTCCGCGTCGCCGCGCGAGACGTACTCGCCGGCGCGCGAGGCCGCGCCCGACTGCGCCCACAGGGCGTCGAGCAGCAGCCTGCGGGCGCGCGGGCGCAGCAGGTTGACGGGTGCGGTGCCGCCGAGCACGGCCTGCCTGATGTGGTGCAGCGCGTCGGCGTCCAGTTCGAGGCGGCGGCCGAACGCGACGACGCGCAGCAGGTCCGTGCGGACCCTGGGGCCCGTCCCGTCGGGGGCCTCGTCGGCGTCGGCCGCGTCGTCGGGCGTGGGCTGCCCGGGCGTGGCCTGCCCGGGCGCCGGCCGCCCGCCGCGATCGGCCGGCGCCGGTTCGAGCGCGCCGCGCGCCGCCCTGCGCAGCAGCCGCGGCATGCGCGCGGAGCCCTTGACGCGCGCGACGGCGGGGTCGTCGTACGCGGTGGCCTCCGCGCCCTCGGCCAGCGAGCCGAGCGCGCGGATCGCGACCTGGCCCTCCTCGCCGAGCGACGGCAGCACACCTTCGGTGTACGCGACGAGCAGCGGCGTGGGCGAGACGACGAGGATGCCGCCCGCGTAGCGCCGCCTGTCCTGGTAGAGCAGGTAGGCGGCGCGGTGCAGCGCCACGGCGGTCTTGCCGGTGCCGGGGCCGCCCGACACCTCGGTGACGGACGCGGCGGGCGCCCTGATCACCATGTCCTGCTCGGCCTGGATGGAGGAGACGATGTCGCGCATGGTGTGGCCGCGCGCCTGCCCGAGCGCGGCCATCAGCGCCCCGTCGCCGATGACGGGCAGCGGCCTGCCGTCCAGCGTGGCGGTCAGCTCGGGCCGCATCAGGTCGTCCTCGACGCCGAGCACACGGCGGCCCTTGGAGCGGATCACGCGGCGGCGCACCACCCGGCCGGGGTCGACGGGCGTCGCACGGTAGAAGGGGGCGGCGGCCGGCGCCCGCCAGTCGATGACGAGCGGCGCGTACTCGGCGTCCAGCACGCCGATCCTGCCGATGTGCAGGGTCTCGGCGATGCGCGCGGTGCCGTCGGGCGCCACGGCGCCGTCGGCGGGCTCGACCGAGGTGTACGCGCCGTCGGGGCCCTTCGCGCCGTCCTTGCCCGCGAGCAGGTCGACGCGGCCGAAGAGGAAGTCCTCGAACTCGTTGTTCAGGCGTGTCAGGTGCACCCCCGCCCTGAAGACCTGGGCGTCCCGTTCGGCGAGCGCGCCGGGCGTGCCCACATGGCCGCGCCTGGCCGCGTCGGCCATCAGGAACTCTGCTTCGTGGATCTTTTCCTCAAGACGGCGATAGACGCGGTCGAGATGGTCCTGCTCGCTCTCGATCTCACCGGCGCGCGCGGAGTCGTTCCCCGAGCCGGGCCCTGCGGCACCCGGCTCGGTTCCTGACCGCCCCGCGGCTCCGGCGGAATCGACAGCGGCATCCTGCGCGGCCACCCGGGCCCCCTTCGTGACGTGCGACGAGAGCCGTCAACCGTACGCGAAACCGGGCGCCGGTGTCAGTCAGGGACGCGCACGAGCCGCTTCCCGTCGAGCGTCGTCACGTCGAAGTGGTCGATGTCACCGGGGCGCAGGGCCGCGCCGCCCAGCACGTACAGGGGCTGCCGGGCGCCGCCGGGCCCCGAGGGAGCGCCGTAGCCGCCCGCGGGGACCGCCCAGGACGAGACGACCTGCCGGTCACCGGACCTGGACACGGCCACGAGGTGGCAGCTGAGCGGGCCCTTGACGTTCTTCAGCTCGACCATGGCGCTCGTGCCCCACGGCTCGGGCCGCAGCGCGACGGTCGCGCTGACGTCGGTGGCGGGGTCGGTGGCGGCGTGCTTGGTCTCCATCGACTCGAAGACCGCCTTCAGGTCGGTGTCGTCCGTGTGCGACCGTCCCCTGCCGGCGGTGGCCGGGGCGCCGTCCGAGGAGGTGGCGAGGAGCGCGGCGGCCGGGCCCCCGGCGATCAGCACGACGGCGGCCGCGGTCAGGTAGTAACCGCGCCGCCTGCGCCTGGCGCGCCGCGCCGCCACCTCGTCGACCAGCCGGTCGAGCAGGTACGGCCCCTGGCCGGCGGACGCGGAGCCCCCCGCGGGCCCGTCGGGAGCGTCACGGCCGTCGCGTCCGTCGCGGCCGTCGCGTGCGTCACGGCGGTCGCGTGCGTCACGGCCGTCGCGTGCGTCACGGCGGTCGCGTGCGTCACGGCCGTCGCGTGCGCCACGGCCGTGGCGTGCGTCACGGCCGTCGCGTGCGTCGCGTCCGGCCGGCCCGTCGGGGCCGTCGGGTTCGTCCGCGAGCAGCGCGAGCACCGGCTCCATCCCGGCGAGCTCCTCCAGGCGCTCCGCGCACAGCACGCACCCCGCCAGATGCTCCTCGAAGGCGGCGGCGCCCTCCGCGTCGAGGATCCCGAGGGCGTAGGCGCCCACCGCCTCGTGCGCCGAACCGTCGTCGCGCCCGTCCGCGTGCGCGCCGCGGCCGCCGTGCGCCGTCATGCCGAGACCCCCCTCTCCTCCAGCGCCAGCTTCATGGACCGCAGCGCGTAGAACACGCGCGAGCGCACGGTCCCGCTGGGGATGCCCAGCTTCTCCGCCGCCTCGCCCACCGTCCGGCCCCTGAAGTACGTCTCGACCAGTACCTCACGGTGTGCGGGCGTCAGGGCGTCCAGGGCGTCCGAGAGCGTCATCAGCCGCAGCGCCCTGTCGATCTCGTCGTCCGCCGCCATCACTTCGAGCGGTGCGGGATCGACCTCCTGCGGCCTGGCCTGCCGGCTCCTGTGGCCGTCGATGACGATCCGGCGCGCGACCGTGACCAGCCAGGGGCGCACGGATCCCGTCGCGGTGCCCAGCCGGCCGGCGTTCTTCCAGGCGCGGATGAGCGTCTCCTGCACGACGTCCTCGGCGCGCTGCCGGTCGCCCGCGACCAGGCGCAGCACGTAGGCGAGCAGCGGACCCGCGTGCTCCCGGTACAGGGCGCGCACGAGTTCCTCGTCCGGTGCGGGCAGGGCGCGCCGGCCCCGCGCGCCGCGCGACGGGTCGCCGCGGCGCCTGTCCCGCCTCGGAGGGTCGTCGGCCACGGCGGCATCCTCGCGCACGCGCACCTCCCGGTCGAGTCCTCCTCGGCTGCCCACGCCGTTCAGTACGGACGCGGGCGGCGCCGTGCTCACCGGCGGGCGGAAAAGGCGGGTGATCCGTCACACAGCGGGTGGCCGCGCGGGCAGTTCGTCGCAGAGCAGCTGGACGAGCGGCCCGAGCCTGGCACGCTCGGGCTCGCGTGTCTCCACCCCGTGCTCGTGCAGCGGTGCCGCGGTGACGGAGCCGACGCACGCGGCGAGCACGTCCCGGCCCAGCGCGCCGAGCAGGCCGTCCAGCGCGCCGCGCTCCGCGGCCCTGGCGAGCAGGGACGCGGCGGCGGGCGCGCTGGTGAAGGTGACGGCGGCCAGTTCGCGGGCGACGGCGCGTTCGATGAGGTCGTCGAGCGGCGCGGGATCGAGCGGCGGCAGCCACCGGTAGACGGGGACGGCGACGACGTCGGCGCCCGCGTCGGCCAGCGCCTCGCGGACCCCCGCCATGGACTCGCCGTGCAGCTGCAGCGCGACGCGGCGGCCGTCGACGCCCTCGGCGAGCAGGCGGTCGACCACCTCGGCCAGCGACTCGGAGGCGGGCGCCCACTCCTCCCTGAGCCCGGCGGCGCGGACCGCGCCCGTCACCTTCGGCCCGCGCGCGTAGAGCCGCGCGCCGCGCAGCCGCTGAAGCAGTGCGCCGCCGTCGCCCCAGCCCTCCGCGGCCTCCAGCCAGCCGCGGAAGCCGACCGCGGTGGTGGCGACGACGGTGTCGGGCGGGGTGTCGAGCAGGGCGCGGGTGGCGGCGCGCAGTCGGGTGTCGTCGGCGAGCGGCACGGTCCGCATGGCGGGCGCGAGCACGACGCGGGCGCCGCGGCGCCGCAGCAGCGCCGCCTGCTCGTCGGCGCGCCGCGCCGCGGTGACGCCCACGGTGAACCCCGCCAGGGGCGCGTCACGCTCCGCCATGCCGTCCCTCTTCCCGGTCGTGCCGCGGGCGCCTCACCGGCTCACCGGCCCACCGGCCTGCCGGCGGCGTTCGGCCCGTCGCGCGTCCCATTGTGCGCGTGCGCCCGTTCGGCCACAGACGCGGCCGGCGCTTCGCCGCCAGGTCCTCGAACCACCCGAGCAGCACGATCGCCACCGCGAGCAGCGGCCACACCAGCACCAGCGAGAGCACCGAGTAGGAGGCGTCGAGTTCGCTGCCGAACCGGTCGATCCCCGGGATGTTCCACGCCTGGTCGATGATCGGGAAGGTGACCATGATCAGGAGGTTGTGCCACAGGTAGATCGTCACGGCCCGGTTGTTGGCCAGCGTGATCAACGGGTCGAACCTGGCCAGCCGGTCGGGAAGGCGCTTCCACGACGGCGAGACCTGGAGCAGGATCGTCACGAACCCGAGCGACCACAGCGCCTGGCCGAGCGGTATCTCGTCGAGGTTCCACCCCTCCGACGTCAGGTGCCCCGACGCCCACCACAGGCCGGCCGCCATCATGAACGACGCGCACGAGACCGTGAGGTAGCGCGGGATCCCGCGGAACAGGCCGTCGTGGTGGGCGAATCCGAGCACCCAGCACGCGCCGTACGTGGCGAAGTCCGTCACGGCCTCGCCGCTCTCGCCCGGGATCGTCACGATGCCCGTCGAGCACACCGCGCACAGCACGAGCGGCAGGGCGAGCGCCGCCCACGGCGACTTGCGGAACAGCCTGAGCACCAGCGGCGACGCCAGCACGAACCACAGGTAGGCGCGGATGTACCAGAGCGGTCCCGCCGCCTGGTCGGCCCAGCTGGAGTCCAGCCAGCCCCACGGGTGCGCGGCCGGGTCCGGATAGGGCGGGGCGCCGACGGGGACGATCCAGTTGAGCACGGAGACGATGCCGGTGATCCCGCCGCCGTGCCGCGACGGGTGCCAGCCCGCGTACAGCAGGGTCCCCACGACGAACACCCCGAAGACCCACATCGGCGGCAGCAGGCGCCGCACCCGGCCCTTGATCACGCGGGCCGCGCCGCGCTGCGACAGCGACCTGGCCATCAGCGACCCGGCGAGGGCGAACATCACGCCCATGGACGGGAAGACGATCGTCAGCCACGTCCAGCTGAAGATGTGGAAGACGACGACTCGCACCAGCGCGATCGCCCGCAGTGTGTCGAGGTAGCGGTCCCTGCCGCCGGCGGCGGCGGGAGCCGTGCCCGCGGTGGTCTCCGCGGGCGGCTGTATCGCGGGCCGCGTCGCGCCGGGGTGGTTGCCCGCGGCCCGGTGGCGCGCCGGCCCCGGCAGCCGCGGTGTGCCCGCGTACGGGGTGCTCATGCGACTGGTCTCCTGTCGTCGGCGCGGTCACGCCGCGCGGTCGTGGCGGGGGCGGACGCCACGACGCCCGAGCGGCGCAGCTTCTGCCAGCGCAGCCGGCCGCCGGTCAGCGCGGTGACCCAGGACTGCACGAGCACCACGTACATCAGCACGCGGTAGAGGAGTTGCTGCAGCGGCAGCGCGATGAGGTGCCGCATCGGCTCCCGGTCGAGCCGGAACGCGTAGACGGCGCACACCAGCTGGATGGCGAGCAGCGAGAGCCAGCTCGCGACGGTCTTGCCCGTCGGCCCGAAGACGAGCCCGTAGAGGAGGAACAGGTCGATCAGCGGCGCGAGGAGCGGCGCGACCACCATGAACGCGGCGACGAACGGGAGCCCCACGCGGCCGAACCGCCCGGACGGGCCGCGTTCGACGACCGCCCTGCGGTGCTTCCACATCGCCTGCATGGTGCCGTAGCACCAGCGGTAGCGCTGCGACCACAACTGCCGCACGCTGTCAGGCGCCTCGGTCCAGGCCCGGGCCTCCGGCGCGTACACCACCTGCCAGCCCTTGCGGTGGACGGCCATGGTGATGTCGGTGTCCTCGGCGAGCGTGTCCTCGCTCATCCCGCCGACCTGCCGCAGCGTCTCCATGCGGAACGCCCCGCAGGCGCCCGGGATGGTGGGCATGCAGCGCAGCAGGTCGTACATGCGGCGGTCGAGGCCGAACCCCATCACGTACTCGATGTGCTGCCACGCCCCGATGAGCGAGTCACGGTTGCCGACCTTGGCGTTGCCGGAGACGGCGCCGACGGCGGGATCGGCGAACGGCCGCACCAGCTCGCCCACCGTGGACGGTTCGAAGACGGTGTCGCCGTCCATCATCACGACGATGCCGTACCTGGCGTGCCGGATGCCGTTGTTCAGCGCGGCGGGCTTGCCCGCGTTGTGCTGCCTGACGACGCGGACGTCTCGCAGCCGCAGCCCCTCGACGATGTCGGCGGTGCCGTCGGTGGAACCGTCGTCGATGACGATGACCTCGATGGGGTGCTCGCTGACGGCGAGCGAACGCACGGTGTTCGCGATGCACTTGCTCTCGTTGTACGCGGGCACGAGCACCGTCGCCGGCTCGGCGAGTGGCGGTGGCGCGCCGCCGCCGCGCTCGCGTCTGCGGGCGCGGCGCGCGTGGACGTAGGCGAGGACGAGCATCAGGGCGAACCGGCCGACGACGAGCACGCCGACGAACGCGATGCAGCCGATCAGGCCCTTCGTCACGTTGTCCGAGACGGTGACGGCCGCGACGAACGCCTTGCCCTTCAGCTTCTCCATGCCGCGCACGGGCGTCTGGGCGCTGGGCGCGCCGAGGGCCTGGGTGACCGTCTTGAACCGGTAGCCCCTGGACTTCATCAGGTCGATGTAGCGGGGCAGTGCCTTGAGCGTCTCGCTGCGGTCGCCGCCGAAGTCGTGCATCAGCACGACGGCGCCCTTGCCGTGCCTGGGGGTGGCGTTGTCGATGATCTTCCCGACGCCGGGCAGCTGCCAGTCCTCGCTGTCGACGGTGTCGAACACACCGATGTAGCCGAGGCTGCCGACGTACCGCATGACGGGCCAGGACTTGTCGTCGAGCGCGTCGGCGAACGACGAGTACGGCGGCCGGAAGAGTGCGGTCCTGATGCCCGCGGCGCCCTCGATCGCCAGCTGCGTCTGGGACAGCTCCCGCTTGATGGTGGGGGCCTTGAGGTAGGAGAGGTCGGGGTGGTCGAAGGTGTGGACGCCCACCTCGTTGCCCTCGGCCACGGTCCGCTTGACGATGCCGGGGTTGCGTGAGGTGTTGGTGCCGGTGATGAAGAACGTGGCGTTGACGCCGTGCTTCCTCAGGATGTCGAGGATTCTCGGCGTCCACTTCGGGTCGGGGCCGTCGTCGAAGGTGAGGACGATCGTCCTGTCCGGTATCCGCAGCGACTTGGCCGGTTTGGACGTGTCGCGCGCGTCGATGACGGGGCCGCCGTCGAGGATGCGCTCCGGGACGTGGCCGGTCGCGGCGGGCGGCCTGACGCGGTGGTCGGGGACGAACGAGCTGTACACGTAGCCGCGCACGAGCAGCATGCCGACCATGACGAGGAGCAGGAGGACGGGCAGGGCGTAGCGCATGGGTATGCGGGGTCTGCCGCGGCTCGCGCCGCGGCCGTGGGAGGCGGCCATGTCATACCGCGCTCTCTGACGGGGCCGAGCTCGGGGCGCCGCCCGTCGCGCCGCCTGCCGTGCCGCCTGCCGTGCCCGTCGCGCTGTCTGCCACGTTCGCCGCGTCCGTCGCGCTGCCCGCCGCACGGTTCGACGTCCCGGGCGGGTTCTGGGCGCCGGTCGTCCCGGTGTCCCCGGTGGTGCCGGTGCCTCCGGTGGTGCCTGGGGTGCCGGTGGTTCCGGTCCCGCCCGTGGTGGTGTCGCCGCCCGAGCCGCTGGTGGTGCCCGTGCCGCCCGACGTGCCGCCGGTGGTACCGGTCGTCCCGGTGGCGCCACCGGAGCCGCCGGCGCCTGCCGTCGTGCCCGTGCCCGTGGTGCCGGTGGCTCCCGAGCCCGACTGCCCGCCGGTGGTGGCGGACCCCGCGGCCCCGCCCGTTCCTCCGGTGCCGCTCGTGCCTCCGGCGCGGGTGCCCCCGGCCGTCGAGCCGCCGGTGCCCGCTGCCGCGGCGCCGCCACCGGCCTTGCCGGTGCTGCTTCCCGCGGCACCGCCGGCCGTCGCGGCGGACAGTCCGCCGCCGATTCGGGCCGCCGCGTCGGAGGCGCCGGGTGCCGGCTTGCCCGCCTGTCCCGCGCCTCCGCTACCCGTAGCGGCCGGGGCGGCCACGACGTGGCCGTTCGCGTCGGTCACCGAGGGGACGGGGCCCGGAGTGCCGGAGCCGGACGAGGCGTGCGCGCTCGCCGAGGGGTCCGTGGTGACGGTGTGTGCCGGTTTTCCCCGGTCGGCCAGGCCCGGGACGCCGGGTATGTTCAGCAGCGGCGCGGTGGATCCGCCGCCGGCGAGCGCCGCGATCAGCGTGACCGCATAGGCGGCGCACAGGGCCGCGATGCCCCAGCCGATACGCCTGAGTTTCCTGCTCCTGCGGCCGCTCGCGTCGACGAAGACGGGGCCTCCACTGCCCCGTTGTCCTTCTTCTTCCTCGTCTTCGGCGGCGGCCTTTTCCAACGGTGTCGTCACGTCGGTGAATTCGCTCTTCCTTCGGCCGAGTCCGTCGATCTCGACGGTGACATCGTCCGGTTCGTGCATACGCCCGGAAAAGGCGTCTTCTTGCCAGTTCTCCACTGTTGCGCACATCCCCCACTGATGTTTCCGGGGTGCGCGCACGGCTCGCCGGAATGCCGTCGACCGGGCCCCCACCCAGCCGAGCGCCCCCTGTTCCCTGCATCCGGGCCATGAATGTAGCGCACAGCGCGGTCAGTCGTACTTCCGCTTGCGAGATTCATCGGCGTCCGGTAGGCGTCTCTCCAGCGATCTTGACCCCTCGACGGGTGGTTCAGACCATTCCGTTTTCCCGGCCGCGCCCACTCTGATCAGGCGTTTTGCCATTCCTGTGCGGCAACTGAGAGCCATTGGCCATGGACACAGGGTATGGAGCAGGTGTCCGACATCGCTGGAAAATTCGTGGATGAGTGTCACTGATCGGACGGTCGTGGCAGCGACCGGCCGGCCGCACGCCCCCCGCACGCGCCCCCGGCACGCCCCCGATCCGTGTCCGGACATGGCGAAGGCCCCGCTGCCTGTACGGCGGCGGGGCCTTCGCCCACATGGGAATCGTGGAGATGGCGGGAATCGAACCCGCGTCCAACGGTGCGGAATCAGGGCTTCTCCGAGCGCAGTCCACTGCGATTTTCTCGGCCCCGGAGATCACGTGGACAAGTCTCCGACGGGCTCAGTCACTGTTTGGTTTCCCTACTCACCCCGTGACCGGGCGAGCAGGTTTAGTCCCCTAGCTGATGCCAGGATCCGGGTCGGGAACACCCCCGGGCTGACACTCCGCGGAGTCTTCGCTAGCTGCTAATTAGGCAGCAAGGGCGAAGGCGGAGGAATCGCGCTTGGAATTGGCGATTATTTTTTGCGACATATGGTTTACGAGATCATTGCCGCTTCCTCGGCTCGCTTCCCCTGCTTCGACAGCCGCTGTCGAAACCGATCATCCCCATGTTGATTTTTCAAACAGACCCACACGTCCTGGCTGGGGCTGTACGGCCCATCGTACGGGATCAACACCGCGGCGTGCCAGCGCATTCCCCGGAACGGACGAGGCCGGCGCGGCGCCCCGCGGCCGCGGGCGTCAGCCTCCGCGGGCGTCAGCCCCACCGGCGTCAGCCCCACCGGCGTCAGCCCCGCTGGCGGCGGCGCACGGCCGAGATGGCGCGGTCCGTCTCCCTGCGGTCCTGCTTCTCGCGCAGCGTCTGCCGCTTGTCGTACTCCCGCTTGCCCTTGGCCAGCGCGATCTCGACCTTCGCCCTGCCGTCCTTGAAGTACAGGGCGAGCGGGATGATCGTGTGCCCCGTCTCCTGGGCCTTGGACTCCAGCTTGTCGATCTCCATCCGGTGCATCAGCAGCTTGCGCTTGCGCCGCGCGGAGTGGTTCGTCCACGTGCCCTGGCTGTACTCCGGCACGTGCACGTTGTGCAGCCACGCCTCGTGCCCGTCGATCTGCACGAATCCGTCGACCAGGGACGCCCGCCCCAGGCGCAGCGACTTCACCTCGGTCCCCGTCAGCACGAGCCCCGACTCGTACGTGTCGAGGATCAGGTAGTCGTGCCGCGCCTTCTTGTTCTGCGCGATCAGCTTGCGCCCTTTTTCCTTAGCCATAGTCCCGCCATTTTCTCACTACGGTGCAACCCGTTTTGCCGTCCTGCTCGGGAGCCGCCCGGCCCGCACGCTCAGGCCCCGGCGCCCAGGCCGGTCAGCACGGTCTCGGCGCGCGCCTCCGTGTCCTGCGCGGCCACCAGGTCGGGCGTGATGCCCCGGCCGTCCACCGCGCGCCCCGCGGGCGTCCTGTAGTGGCCCACGGTCAGCTCGGCGACCGATCCGTCCGGGAGCGTCGTCGGCATCTGGATGGACCCCTTGCCGAACGTCCGCGACCCGACGACGACCGCCCTGCCCCGGTCCTGGAGCGCGCCCGTCAGCAACTCGGCGGCGCTCATGGTGCCGCCGTCCACCAACACCACCACGGGCCGCTCGGTGTCGCCGCCGTGCTCCGCGTACAACGTGTGCTGCCGCCCGTTCATGCTGTACGTGGCGACGAGGCCGCCGTCGAGGAACGCGGACGCGGCCTTGACGGCCTCCGACACCAGGCCGCCGCCGTTGCCCCGCAGGTCGAGGACGATCCCGGCGCCGCGCGGCGCGTCACGCACCGCCCGCCGCACGTCGTCCCCCGTGCCACGGGTGAACGACTCGACCGCGACGCGCCGCGCACCGCCCGGCAGGTCGGACACGGACACCGACGGCGCGTCGAGCCTTGCCCTGCGCACGGAACGCGAGGCGCGGTGGCCGTCCCGCTCGGTGCCGAGCGCGACCGCGCTGCCGGGGGCCGCGGCGCGGCGGGCGCCCGGTGAGTCGCCCCGCAGCATCCCCATGACCTCGGTGACGGGGAGGCCGGTCACGCTGCGCCCGTTGACGGACCTCAGCACGTCGCCCGGGCGTACGCCGGCACGCTGCGCGGGGCCGCCGCGCTGTACGCGGGTGATCTCCAGCAGCCCGTCGGCCGTACGCCGCGCGCCGACGCCCACACCCGTGTAGCGGCCGTCGAGCGCCTGCTCGAACTCCTCGTACTCGTCCTTGTCGTAGACGGCGCTCCAGCGGTCACCGCTGCGGCTGACGACCTGCTGGGCGGCGTCCGCGCCCGAATCGCCGCGCGCGATCGCGCGCGCCGCCGCCCTCGCGACCGCGCCGCCGTCGAGCGTCACCGCGGCCGGTCGCGGGCGCGCGTCGCGGGAAGCCCCGGACCCGGGAAGGGAGTCGGTGGCCGCGGCCGTACCGAGCATCCCCACGAAGACCAACGTCAGAGCCGCCCCGCGGCCGAACCCGCGGGGCCCTGGACGCTGCGGCACGGAACCCGACATGGCGCCTGAGTCTAGGACAACCCCCGCGTCACAGCCGTGCCTTGGCCCACGAAACACACAGGGTGCTTGTCACACCCTCAGGTACTTGCGCAACGCGGCGAACGCGGCGAGCGCGGGCATCAGCAGGCCGATCGCGAGGACGAGCGGCAGCTTCGAGAGGACCGCGTCCCATCCGATGAACTTGACCAGTTGCATCTTCTGCTGCAGGTCGAGGCCGCCGTCGATGAGGAAGTAGCGGCCGAGCATCAGCATGCCGCAGGCCACCACGCCGCCGATCAGTCCGGCGAACGCCGCCTCCATGATGAACGGCAGTTGGATGTAGAAGCTCGACGCGCCGACGAGGCGCATGATGCCCGTCTCACGCCTGCGGCTGAACGCCGACACTCTGACGGTGTTGACGATCAGCATCAGTGCGATGACCAGCATCAGCGCCATTACGCAGAGCGCGGCGACGTTCATGCCGTTCATCAGCGAGAACAGGTTCTCCAGGATGGAGCGTTGATCCTGCACGGACTGCACGCCGTCCCGCCCGGAGAAGGCCGTCGCGATGACCTTGTACTTCTGCGGATCCTTCAACTTGACCCGGAACGACTCCTCCATCTGGTCGGGCGTGATGGAGGAGGCGTAGGCGGTCTTGCCGTACTGCTGCTGGTAGTGCTTGTACGCCTCGTCCTCGGACTCGTGGTAGATGTGCTGCACGATGCCCATCTTGTCCAGGTCGGCCTTGATCGAGGCCTTCTCCTGATCGGTGACGGCACCCTTCGTGCAGGCGGGGTCGCTCTGCGCGTCTCCCTTGTTGCACAGGAAGATGGAGACGTTGACCTTGTCGTACCAGTAGTCCTTCATCGTGCTGACCTGCTCGCGCATGAGCAGCGCGCCACCGAAGAGCGCGAGCGACAGGGCGACGGAGACGACGACCGCAAAGGTCATCGTGAGGTTGCGACGGAGACCGACGCCGATCTCCGACAGGACGAACTGGGCGCGCATGGCGTCCTTTCAGCTGTGTGCCTCGTTGCTTCACGCGGTCCACGGGGGCCCGCGCCACGTCAGTGCGCGGTGCGTCAGTGCTGGTAGCCGTAGACGCCGCGGACCTGGTCGCGGACCAGCCGGCCCTTCTCGAGCTCGATGACGCGCTTGCGCATCTGGTCGACGATGTTCTGGTCGTGGGTGGCCATCACCACGGTCGTACCCGTGCGGTTGATCCTGTCGAGCAGTTTCATGATGCCGACGGACGTCTGCGGGTCGAGGTTTCCGGTCGGCTCGTCCGCGATCAGCAGCATCGGCCGGTTGACGAAGGCGCGCGCGATGGCGACGCGCTGCTGCTCACCACCCGACAACTCGCCCGGCATGCGGTCCTCCTTGCCGCCGAGCCCGACGAGATCGAGCACCTGCGGCACGGACTTGCGCGTCTCGCCGCGCGAACGCCCGATGACCTCTTGGGCGAACGCCACGTTCTGCGCAACGGTCTTGTTGGGCAGCAGCCGGAAGTCCTGGAAGACGGTGCCGAGCTGGCGGCGCATCTGCGGCACCTTCCAGTTGGACAGGCGCGCGAGGTCCTTGCCGAGGACGTGCACCATGCCGTGGCTCGCCCGCTCCTCCCGCAGCACGAGGCGCAGGAAGGTCGACTTGCCCGAGCCGGAGGAGCCGACGAGGAAGACGAACTCGCCCTTCTCGATCTCCAGCGAGACGTCCCGCAGCGCGGGGCGGTTCTGTTTGGGATAGGTCTTGGAGACGTTGTCGAATCGGATCACGATGCACCACGGGTCGGCCGGGAGTAGGTGTGCGTGACCTTACGCGAACCGGGTATGCGCGCGCAGTCCGCGTCCCGCGTTGGCCGAATTGTCACGGATACGCCCGGCTTCCGCTCGTTCACGGACCGTGCGCGGCCGTGCCAGGCACCCGGTCGGGCGCGCCGAAACGGCCGGAAGCTGGCACGATGGTAGGGGGAACGGATGCGTTTCCCTGGGCGTTGGGCGGAGAAGTACACGGTGAGTGGTGGGCGGCTCCGCCGCGCGGTGGAGGAGGAGAGCGCATGACCTACGACAGACTGGTGTGCGCCAACTGTGCGGGTCCTGTCAGCGAGGGCAGGTGCCCGGTGTGCAGGGCCAACCGTGAGCGGCTCCAGCAGAGCGGCCCCTTCGGCGGGCTGAGCCTGGCGGCGATCCTCACCGTGGTGGTGCTGCTGATGGCCGCGGTGGCGCTGGTGGCGGTCTACCAGCCGGCCTGAGCGGAACCGGAAACGGAAGAAGGGCCCGGGCGGCTGTTGCCGCCCGGGCCCTTCCGTGTCACCGGTCCCCTGCGCGGATCAGGCGGCCGTGTTCCGGCTCGCGAGACGCGGCAGGAAGCGGAAGCCGACGCCACCCGCGATCATGGTCGCGGCGCCGAGGATCAGGAACGTGGTGTCCCCCGACCCGGTCTCCGCGAGCTGCGACGTCCCGGCGCTCTGCTCGGCCGGCTTGTTGCCGACGCTGTCCGGGCTGGTGTTGTCGGCGCACTTCACGCTGTCGAGGTCGACGGTGCAGGTGTTGACGCTCCCGCCGGTGGCGGCGGAGCCGCCGGTGGCGCTGGAGCCGCCGGTTGCCGACGAGGACCCGGTCGAGCCGGTCGACCCGGTCGAGCCGGTCGAGCCGGTCGAGCCGCTGCCACCGGTCGCGGCGGAGCCGCCGCTGCCGTCCGTGGACGACCCGCCGTTCCCGCTGCCGTTGCTGGAACCGCCGCCGACCGCGCCGCCGTTCTGGTTCCCACCGGCGCCGTTGGTACCGGTCTCACCCGTCGTGCCAGGAGCACCGTTCGTACCGGTCTCACCCGTCGTCCCGGGAGCACCGTTCGTACCGGTCTCACCCGTCGTCCCGGGAGCACCGTTCGTACCGGTCTCACCCGTCGTCCCGGGAGCACCGTTCGTACCGGTCTCACCCGTCGTCCCGGGAGCACCGTTCGTACCGGTCTCACCCGTCGTGCCAGGAGCACCGTTCGTACCGGTCTCACCCGTCGTCCCGGGAGCACCGTTCGTACCGGTCTCACCCGACTGCCCCTGGCTGACACCGTCGGGTCCACCCGTACCCTGCTCACCCTGCGGCAGGAATACGTTCGCCTTGACGGGGCCAACGTCCACGCCGACGCCGGCGGCCTGCGCGGCCCCCGCCGCCGTCAGCGACGCGCCGGCGACGATCACCGCGCCGGCTGCGATACGTGCCACGCGGACACGCGTCTTCTTGGTCATCTGCCTGGTACCCCCAAGTAATTCAGTCGTCATGGGCGCAGCGCCCAGGGCAGCGGCCGCGGGGAGTACGCGTGTTCGCCCGTCCCCCGGTCACACGCGCCCCAGAATTACGCATGCCGATCGTCAGCCTTTCCGACTTTCCATATACGCGTCAAGGCCGTTGCGTCTGCGATGACAGCTAATGCGCTGCTTGTCCGGGACGTCCCGACGTAACTGTGACATGAAAGGGAACTGCCGCTTCCGAAGCGGCAGTTCCCTTGTCGACAAAGCGTGCGTTCAGTTCTCCTGCTGCTTGCGCCAGCGAATTCCGGATTCCAGGAAGCCGTCGATCTCGCCGTCGAGCACGGCCTGCGGGTTGCCCACCTCGTGGCTCGTGCGCAGGTCCTTGACCATCTGGTACGGGTGCAGGACGTACGAACGCATCTGGTTGCCCCAGGAGTTGCCGCCGTCGCCCTTGAGCGCGTCCATCTTGGCCTGCTCCTCCTGGCGGCGGCGTTCGAGGAGTTTTGCCTGCAGGACGTTCATCGCGCTCGCCTTGTTCTGGATCTGCGAGCGCTCGTTCTGGCAGGAGACGACGATTCCCGTCGGGATGTGCGTGATGCGCACGGCGGAGTCCGTGGTGTTGACGCCCTGGCCGCCGGGGCCCGACGCGCGGTACACGTCCACGCGCAGTTCGGACTCGTCGATCTCGACGTGGTCGCTCTGCTCGACGACGGGCAGCACCTCGACGCCGGCGAACGACGTCTGGCGGCGGCCCTGGTTGTCGAACGGCGAGATGCGGACCAGGCGGTGCGTGCCCTGCTCCACCGAGAGCGTGCCGTACGCGTACGGGGCCTTCACGACGAACGTGGTCGACTTGATGCCGGCCTCTTCCGCGTACGAGGTCTCGTAGACCTCCGTGGCGTAGCCGTGCCGCTCCGCCCAGCGCAGGTACATGCGCTGGAGCTGCTCGGCGAAGTCCGCCGCGTCGACGCCGCCGGCCTCCGCGCGGATGTTGACGAGCGCCTCGCGCTCGTCGTACTCGCCGGACAGGAGCGTGCGGACCTCCATCTCGTCCAGCGCCTTGCGCACCGAATCGAGCTCGGTCTCGGCCTCCGCGCGCGTGTCCGCGTCGTCCTCGTCCGCCGCCAGTTCGAAGAGCACTTCGAGGTCGTCGATGCGGCCGCGCAGCGCCTCGGTCCTGCGGACCTCGGCCTGCAGGTGGGAGAGCCGGCTGGTGATCTTCTGCGCGGCCTCCGGGTCGTCCCACAGGGACGGTGCCGCGGCCTGCTCCTCGAGCACAGCGATGTCTGCCCTCTTCTTGCCGAGGTCCAGAACGGCCTCGATCGACTCCATGGTCGAGGAGAGGGACTTCAACTCTTCGGATACATCCACGACTGCCACGCGTCCAAGCGTAACCGCTGCCCGGCGCCCGGCTCTCCCGCCGTACTGCCGCGGCCGCTCAGGGCGCCGGCTGCGTGGACTGCTTCGCGTCCTGCGGGCTCGTGCCGTCGCCGATCGCGAACCAGCCGCCGAGGCCGAGGGCCACGACGAGCACCCCGGCGCCCACACCGAGCGTGACGCGCCGCTTGCGCACGGCGGCCGCCTTGTGGTGGCGGGCCGAGCCGGGGCGCGGGCTGCCGGGCGCGCGCGGGACGCGTGCCGT
>NZ_JAGIQL010000045.1 GCF_017813245.1 Streptomyces montanisoli | reverse complement strand
CAACTGCTGGTGAGCGCCATGGCGGTCGCGCCGCTCGCCGTGTTCAGCACCGGGCAGTCGGCGCAGGTCGCGTGGCTCGGCGGGCCCGGGCTTGTGCAGTGGCTCCAGATCGCGGCGGTCGTGGCGCTCGGCGTGGGCTGCGCGGCGCTCCACGGGCCCGCCCCACGTCGCGGGGCGCCGTGGAGGACGGGGCCGGTGACGGCCGCGCGTCTCGGGCTGCCGCTGCTGGTCGTGCCGACGGCGCTGCTGCTGGCGGCCGGCGCCTACAAGCCCATGTATCTGGACCGGTACGTCCTCTACTCGTACCTGGGTCTCGGACTGCTGATGGGGCGGGCGCTCGACGCGCTGTTCGCGCAGACGCGCGGGAGGGCCTGGCGCAGGCGCGGCGCCTGGTGCGGCGTCGTGCTCGCCGTCCTCGCGCTCGTACCGGTGACGCTGGAGATGCGGACGCCCGACAGCCGCAAGGACGACGTGACGGCCGTGTCGCACGCCGTGCGGCGGCTCGCGCCCGGCGCCGACGGCGTGCTGTTCATGCCGTCGAGGCGGCGCGAGTGGCGGATGTCCTACCCGGGCCCCTATCTGGGTCTCCGGGACCTCGCGCTGCGGCGCGACGCCGTCAGGTCGCACACGCTGGAGGGCGAGGAGGAGCCGGCACCCGTGGTGCGCGAGCGGGTGCTCGCGGCCCGCAGGGTCGTCGCGCTCACCGACCCGCGGGGCCAGCCGCTGGACACGACCGCGACGGAGGTCGTCAAACGGGAGGTGCTGCGGCGCCACTTCGTGCTGTGCGACCGCATACGCGTCAAGGGTGCGCAGGTGGTGCTGTACGCGCACCGGGGCGACTGTCCCGCTCAGCCTGATCGGGGCAGTCGCGCCGGGCGCCGGTAGGACGGCGGCAGCTCAGTTCTGTTCGGCCGCGTTGAGGGCGGAGAGCGCCGACTGCTGGCAGCCGTGGCCGGGGGTGGGGAGCGAGAAGGGGCCGTTCCAGTGCGGGCCGTACTGGTCGAGGAGGTCGCGGTCGTGTGCGTAGGCCGCGTCCGCCTGACGGTCCAGGTAGGCGCTGTACGGGTGGCTCGACATCGTGCTGTCGAGCGCCGCGAGACCCCGCACGTAGGGGCCCTTGAAGCTCGCACCGTCCGAGGAGCAGTTGCCGGCCTCGCCGATGTCGCTGAGGACGCCGCCGGGGTTGAGTGCGCTGGACGCGGTGGAGGCGTTCGCGAGCGTCTGCGCCGTGTCGAGCAGGGTGGTGTCGCCGGTCGCGCGGTACAGCTCGCTCAGGCCGCCGAGCACCACGCCCTGGTTGTAGGTGTACGTGGAGCCGGTGGGGGCGCAGTTCGAGCTGTTCAGGCCGTCGTTGATCAGGTGGCCGCCGTTGATCATTCCGCTGCCCTTGAACCAGGACCACTCGGCGCGCGCCCTGCCGAGGTAGGCGGTGTCGCCGGGGATGCGGTTGTGCAGGGCCGCGTTGAGTTCCAGGTAGAGCTCGTTGGTGATCGCGTTCTTGTAGCGCTTGTCGCTGTCGGAGCTCCACCACACGCCGCCGCCGCACGTGCCGGTCTCCCAGTAGGCGTTCATGTGGTCGGCGTCGGCGCGCGCCGTGTCGAGGTAGCGGGAGTCGTGGGTGAGGTCGTACGCGTCGACCCAGGCCAGGCCCCACCAGCCGGTGTCGTCGAGGAAGTTGTTGGTGAAGTTGCCGCCCTGGGCGTTCTTGTTGAGGTCGTACGTCTTCGAGATGGCGTACTCGTAGCTGCCCATGCCGCTGATGCGGGCGTTGTCGATGACGGCGGTGAGCGCGTTGGCCCCGGTCCACCAGCCGTTCGACTCGAACAGGCCGGTCTTGTTGTCGTAGAGCATCATCAGCGCGGTGGCGGCGGCGGTGGAGCGTGACCACGCGTTGCGGTTGACGCGGGCCCACTGCGTGCAGGCGATCTCGGGCTGGTCGCCCGCCTTGCCGCAGGCGCGCAGGGCGCCGACGCCCGTGTTGGCCCAGTCGTCGACGTTGTACATGAGCGTGCGCCAGCCCTGGGAGCCGGCCGGGGTGAACGTGTCGCCGAGCTTGCTGCCCGACGCCCAGGTCCTGCCGCCGTCGAAGGAGCGGTCGAGCCAGACCTCGTCGCCCTGGCCGCCGCCGTCGATGGAGGCGAACCCCATGACATCGTTGTCGGAGAGCACCAGTTTGATCGTGCGCCCGTGCACCGTCGCCGTCGCGGCGTCGCGCGGGGCACTGGCGTCCGCCGGGTCCCTGGTGTCGCAGTAGATGTCGCAGATCGATGCGGCGGCAGCGGCGGCAGCGGCGGCGTGCCGGGCGGCGGCCGGAGCCGTGACGGCCCCCGCCCCCGTCCCGGTCGCCGCGTAGGCAGCCGTGTCGGCAGCCGTGCCGCCCGTCGTGGCGGCGGACGCGCTGGGTGGCACGGCGAGCAGCGACAGCGGCAGGCACAGGGCTGCGAGGAGCGTGAGGCGTCTGCCGCGGGTGGCGGCGGACCGTACGCGGGTGAGGTGCACGGCTGTCCTCTCCGGCCGCACGGCGCGCGGCCGTTCACGTGGGGGGCGTCGCGCACCCGGCTGGGGCGCGGCCATCCCCAGGGGAGCGCCACGGCGCGGACACGTCAAGGGGGCACGCGACGGCGCACCGATGCGCCGGTCGCGGTCCCGCGCGGCTGCCGGGGCTCTGTACAGCCGAGGGTCGCCGGTATACCGTCGCCCTTGATCTCGCCTTTTGAAACGTTTCAAC
The DNA here is from genome assembly GCF_017813245.1 of Streptomyces montanisoli. GTDB lineage: Bacteria > Actinomycetota > Actinomycetes > Streptomycetales > Streptomycetaceae > Streptomyces > Streptomyces montanisoli. Next base: position 40,043 of record NZ_JAGIQL010000045.1, on the reverse strand, counting down.
ACACTCGTCCCGACACCTGCTGAACCCGTGTGAAAGGCAGCGACACCATGACCTCAAGGCAGCACGACGACGACCCGGCCGCACGCTCGGGTCCCGCCCGCCGCGCGGTGCTGGCGGCCGGTGCCGCGGGCGCCGCGGTGGGCGCGGTCGCGCTCGGCCCGTTCTCCGGCACCGCCTTCGCCGCCCGGCCCGGGCACCCGGGAAGGCCGCCGCACCCCGCACAAGGCGCGGGAGCCTGGCACCGCTACGTCCAAGGGCCGTCCTCGCGCACCGTGCGCCCCGCCCGCGTCCTGCCGGACGCCACCACCGGCGACGTGCGCGACGCGGACGCTCTGCTGAAGCCCGGCGGCCGCCCGGCCGTCCTCACCAGACCACGTCCCGCCGCCCCGCCCGCCTGGCCCGACGGCACGACCGCCGAGGCGTCCTCCGCGCACGCGCCCAACGGCGGCAACGACGGCAACCCCCGCACGTACGACGCGAAGAACGCGATCGACGGCGACCCCGACACGTTCTGGAACGACGACACGCAGGGCGCCTATCCGGACACCCTGACTATCACGCTGCCTGCCGCGCACACCCTGCCCGGCGTGACCGTCCTGTCCAACGCGGACGGCGTGCCCACCGCGTTCACCGTCGACACCTGGGACGGTGGAGCCTGGCAGCGCGCCGCCACCGTTACGGGCAACACCGCCGTGCAGCGGCCCGTGCCCTTCGCCGCGCCGGTCACCACCACCGCCGTCCGGATCACCGTGACGGCCGACCAGGCCACCCCGCAGGGCGAGTTCACCCGCGTCAACGAGGTGTGGCCCGACGTCGTGCCCGTGGTGGAACCGCCCAGTGTCACCGTGGACTTCGGCAAGGTCGTCGTCGGCTACCCGCGCGTGCGGTTCGCGTACGCGTCCGGCAACAACCCCGGCGTGCGGCTGGCGTTCTCCGAGTCGACGAAGTTCCTCACCACGCGCTCCGACTTCACCCGCGGCGACCAGGCCGGCGACCCCGGCCACGGCACCGACCAGTTCGCCGTCCCCGCGAAGGGCGCGGAGTGGCGCGACGACCACCGCGGCTACCAGGCGGGCGACGACGCCTCGGCCCCCGACAAGGTGTACGCGGACGGCCTGCACGGCTTCCGCTACCTGCGCATCACCCTCGACGCGCTCGCCTCCGACGCGCCTGCCGCACAGCCCTGGGGCACGGTCGCCGTCGACTCGGTGTCGCTGGACTTCACCGCGTACGTCGGTACCCCGGAGAGCTACGGCGGCTGGTTCCTGTCCTCGGACGACGAGCTCAACCGCTACTGGTACGCCGCCGCCTACACCAACGAGCTGGTCACCGACCACTTCAGGCGCGACGACGTCGACCCGAGGAACGCCTACTCGCCCACGCTCGACGGCAAGCTCGTGCTGCACGACGGCGCCAAGCGCGACCGCGACCCGTACGTCGGGGACCTCGCGGTCTCCGCCCGCACCCTCTACCTCACCCACGTCGACGCCGCCGAGGCCGCGCGCAACGTCCTCGCGGACCTCGCCGACCACCAGCGCGCCGACGGCTGGATACCGCCCGCGTCCATCAACAACTACACGCTGCCGCTGTTCGACTATCCGCTCTGGTGGGTGACGTGCAGCTGGGACTACGTGCTGTACACCGGCGATCGCGCCTACGCGGCCGCCTACTACCCGCACCTGCTCAAGGTGCTCGACACCTGGTACCCGAGCGTCACGGACTCGGCGGGCCTGCTGAGCAAGGGCCTCAACGGCACGAGTGGGTACGGCGACTACGCGTTCCTCGGCCGCACCGGGCGCGTCACGTACTACAACGCCAACTACGTCCAGGCACTCAAGGACGCGGCATCGCTCGCCGGCTTCCTCGGCCACACCTCCGACGCCGCCCGCTGGCGCGACCGCGCCGACGCGGTCGCCAAGGCCGTCAACGCCCACCTGTGGGACGAGGCCGCCGGCGCCTACCTGGACTCCGCGACGGGCGCGGTGCGCCACGCGCAGGACGGCAACTCCATCGCCATCACGGCGGGCGTCGCGGACGCCGACCGCGCGGGCTCGGCGCTCGACCACCTCGACGCGACGACGAAGACCCGTTACGGCAACGCGTTCATGGACAACGACACACTGTTCGGCGGCGCCTCGCAGCGTGTCTACGCCTTCACGTCGTACCCCGAGCTGGTCGCACGCTTCCGGACCGGCCGCGCGGACTCCGCGATCGACCAGATCCGCCGCACCTACGGGTGGATGGCGTCGCACGACCCCGGCATCACGCACTGGGAGGGCATAGGTCCCGGCGGCTCCCTCTACGAGGACGCGTACACGAGCTGCGCGCACGGCTGGTCCACGGGCGTACTGCCCGCGCTCACCAACCAGTTGCTCGGCGCCGTCCCCACGGCGCCCGGCTTCGCCGAGTGGGCGGTGCGCCCGTGCCCGCCGGCGTCGCTCAGCTGGGCGGAGGGCCAACTGCCCACGCCGCACGGCCCGCTCACCGTCCGCTGGGACCGCGAGGACGGCGGCGGGCTCACCCTGACCGTGCACGCGCCGCACGGCACCCGCGGTTCGGTGGCCGTGCCCGTCGACGGCGCGGCGACGCGGGTACGCGCGGGCCGCACGGTGGTGTGGGACGGGCGCCGCGCGCGGGTGAAGGGCGTCAGCGGCGACGGCTCGTACGTGACGGTCACCGGACTCGGCCCGGGCACGCACACCTTCACGACCGGACGCTAGTCACGGAAGACGGAGCGTGGGGCCCCTCCCGGTTCCGGGAGGGGCCCCACGCCGTCCTGTGCTTCGTGCTGTACCAGGTCAGTGCGCCGTCAGCGTGTGGTGTCCCGCCGGGACGCCGTCGACGTACACGTGCACGCCGTCGCTCGTCGCGTGCGCGTGGCCGACCGCCCGCGTGCCGTTCCACACCGTGCGGCCGTCGAGCGTGACCCGTACGTGCTTGCCGCCGGTCGGCACCGCGAGCCGCCCGCTCGTGCCGTGCGGCGCGCGCGTGGTGAGCGTGAAGCCGTGCGCGGTGCGGCGCCAGGACGCGGTGATCGTGCCGTGCGGCGTCGGGACCGCGCCCTGCGCCCAGTGCAGGCCGCCGTCCACCGGCACGATGTCGTACGACGCGTAGCCGGGCCCGGTCGGTGTGACACCGAGCACCTGCGAGGTCAGGGAGACGGTGGGCCCCGAGGCCCAGCCGTGCGCGAGGCTGGTGAACTGCTGGATGCCCGGGTTCCCCGCCGTGTCGGCCTTCTCCCAGAACGTGGAGCCCGGGTCGCCGGCCAGCTGGTGGCCCCAGAACGTGCGGATCAGGTCGAGTCCGCGCGCCTGCTGCGTGCCGCTCGGGTCGGCGAGCGACAGCCGCGCGCTCGCCTCGAATCCGCTGGGCAGCGGCTCGTAGAACGGCTTGATCGACGCGTTCGGTGTGGAGGGCGCGACGGTGAGCGCGCCGTACGTGCCCCAGCTGGTGCGGTGCAGGTAGTCCATGGCGCGCGTGGCCTGGTCAGGGCCCGCGATGCCCGTCAGGACGGCGGTCGCGTTGGCGTCCTGCGGGTAGGCGCCCGGAGTCTCCCGGGAGAGCCGGTACGCGCCCGTGGAAGCGTCCCACAGCTGGGAGTTGATCGCCGCCGCGACGACGTCGGCGCGCTCGGCGTAGGTGCCGGAGGACGCCTTGTCGCCCTCCGCGGTGGCGAGCCGCGCCATGTCGCGCAGGTTGCGGACGTACAGCGCGTTGACGTACGTCTCGTGTCCGCAGTCGCTGTACCCGTAGTGGCCGCACGATCCGGCGTTCCCGAACGCGATGAGGCCGCCCGGGTCCTGCTGCCTGACCGACTCCAGCCAGGCCGTGGCGCGGGTCAGAGCCGGCCACCACTTCTTGAGGTACGCCGAGTCGCCGGTGTAGAGCCAGTGGTCGTAGTGGTTCTGCACGAACCACGTCACGTACTCGCCGTAGGTGCGGATCTCGTCCTGGTTGTGCTGTCCGACGAGGCTCTCCGCCGGGACGAATCCGTCCGCGAGCTGCTGACCGGCCAGCGACGAGAGGGAGTTGTCGACGGCGTCGGTGTCGTCGGTGGTGAGGTACGTGACCGGGGCCTGCACGGCCAGGTCGCCCTGCCACACCACACGGTCGCGCTTCGCGCCGTCGAGTATGACCTCCTTGCCCGGGTCGGCGCCGGGGATCACGGCGTCGGCGTGGTCGGGCTCGCCCGGTGTGTACGGCCAGCTCTTGGCCGTGCCGGGCATCCAGGTGTCCATCTGGACGGTGTAGGCGCCCGCGTACCAGATCTTGTTGAGCTCGTTGTCACTGGAGAGGAACCATCCCTTGTACGCGGCCGGGTCCGCCTGTTTCGGCGCGGCGTCGAACCGCAGGGACGAGGCGCCGAGGTCGAGCCACCCGGGGCCGTCGAGGAAGAGCGTCGCGTACCGGAAGCCGCCCCTGATCTGCTGGTCGGTGACGGTGGCGGGCAGGTGCGACGGGTCGAAGGTGAGCGTGTGGCTGTCGGAGTCGTACGTGTACGGCTGGCCCGGGTAGCCGTTCCAGATGTTCGCGGTGTCGCAGCCCGGCGCGTACGCGGCCTCGCCGCTGTTGGCGGTGGGCGTGGTCGCCGCGTACTGGCGGGACTCGCTGAAGCACACGTGCAGCTTGGGCGGGGTCGCCGACGCGCCCGCCACGCGGATGCTGACGCGCCCGCCGACCTCCTTACCGAAGTCGAGGGTGACCAGCGGCGATGTGGTGCGGTCGCCGGTGCTGGTGAGGCGGACGGTCCCGCGCCCCTGGCCGAGCAGCGCGCGCGGGTCGCCGCTGAGGGAGCCGCCGCGCGGATCGGTCGACAGTATCCGCCGCGGCGCGACGGTGTGACCGCTCGGCGCGAGGACGTACGGGCGCCAGTCGCCGGGGTGCGGCATGTAGTGCGCGTCGGACCAGGGGCCGCGCGCCGGGTGCGGGGCGGCGGCCGCGGGCCCGGAGGCCGGCAGCAGCGCGAACAGCGCGGCGCCGGAGGCCACAGCGGCCAGGCAGGCGCGGCGAACGCGGGAGGTGCGGGGGCTGTGCGACGGGCTCGGTGTACGCGTGACGGTCATGGTCAGCCCCTCTTCCCGGCGCGGCCGCGGCCCTTGCGCACGGTGAACCGGTGGCTGCCGCCCGGCAGTCCGGTCACGTACACGTAGCCGTCGGCGTGACGGGCGTGGTGGGCGCGCGGGGCGCCGTCCCAGACGGTCGTGCCGTCCAGCCGTACGACCTGGCCCTTGCCGTCACCGACCGGCACCCCGACCTCGATGACGGCGCCGTGGGGCGCGCTGACCGTGAGGTCGAAGGCGCCGTCGTGGCCGCGCTGCCAGGAGGCGGCGATCACCCCGTCCGCCGTCGTCAACTGGCCCTCCGCGTAGCGCTGTCCGCCCGGGTGCGGCACGACGGTGTGTCCCGGGCCGCCGTCGTCGGCGGGCGCGATGCCCAGCAGCCGGTACGTGAGCGCCGAGGTCGGGCCCGTGGACCAGCCGTGTGCCGCGCTCATGTACGAACCGCCGTAGTCGGACGTGCCGTCGGTGCGGTAGCCCTCCCAGAACGTGGACGCCGTGCCCTGCTCCGCGTCGAGCATGTACCCCCACTCGCGGCGTATCAGGTCGAGCGCGGTGGCGTCGCGGCCGGCGGCGAAGTGGGCGTGCACCTCCATGGAGCCGGGGAACGGGTGCACGGACGCGGCGGACTTCTCCGGCGTCAGCGCCCCGACGGGCGTCCAGCGCCCGGCGAGCGCCGCGCTGATGGTGGCGGCACGGTCGGTGGAGTCGACGAGCCCGAACCACAGCGCGAGCGCGTTGCCGTCCTGCGGATGGAGCGACGCGCCGGGCCCCGTGGGCTTGTCGCGGTAGAGGCCTGCCGACGCGTCCCAGTAACCGCCGGACTCCACGGCCGACTTGAGGACGGCCGCGCGGTGCGCCCAGTCCGCGGCGGACGTGGTGTCGCGCAGCGTGCGGGCGAGGCCCGCCGCGGTGATCAGCGCGCGGTGCATGATGGCGTTGGCTTCGAGGTTCTTGCCGTCGGCGTCGGTGCGTGCCCAGTCGGCGGCGGCGGTCACATCGAGCAGCCCGTCCGTGTCCAGCTTGGCCAGGGAGAAGGCGAGGGCCTTGCGGTAGGCGGCGTAGACGGAGCGCGCCCACGCCGTGTCGCCCGACAGTTGCACGTACGCGGCCGTGCCGATGAGCGTCCACAGGTGGTACGCGTCGGAGTTGCCGATGAAGTCGACGGCGGGCCCGGCGTAGGGCAGGGCGCCGGTCGCCGGGTCCTGGTGGTGGTAGAGCGTCTCCAGGCTGCCCCGCACGGTGTCCAGGTCGCCGAGTGACACGTAGTCGGTGAGCACCGAGATGCCGAGGTCGCCCGGCCACACCGTACGGTCGCGCTTCGCGCCGTCGACGAGGACGGTGGGGCCGCTCTCGCCGACGAGGGCGCTGTTGTTCCAGCCGACGTCGGGTGGCCCCCACACGCGCCCCTGGTCGCGGGCGATGATGTTGGTCTGGACGGTGTAGGCGCCCGCGTACCAGACCCGGTTGAGCAGGTCGTCGTCGCAGTGGAAGTAGTTGGGGTACGCGCGCAGGTCGGCCGCGTTCGGCGCGAAGGTGACGGTCACGGTCACGTCGGTGAGGCGCACGGTGCCGGTGGTCTGGTTGGTGACGGTGAGGTAGCGGAAGCCGCCGCGCAGCTGGGACGCGGGGTCGGCGGCGGCCGCGTCGCTCGTCCCGGCGACGGGCGTGTCGCGGCGGGTGCTGACCGCGCCGCCGGGGGTGACGGCGTACTGGACGGGCGGTTCGACGTTCGAGCCGCCGTTGGAGCCGTCGCTAGACGTGGCGCTCACGTAGGTGGACAGCTCGGAGTAGGTCAGGCCGACGGTCTGCCCCGCGTCGGTGGCCGACGAGAACCGCAGGGTGACGAAGCCCCCGGTCTCCTGGCCGAAGTCGAAGGTGACGGAGGCGCCTTGGCCGCTGAGCACGGCGTGGGTGACGTCGCGGCCGGGGCCGTGGCCGGCGCGCGGGTAGGTGGACACGGGCCGCACGGTCCGGTCGCGGGGCGAGAGATTGAACCGATCCCAACGCCCGGACGGGGCCTTCGCCATGCCGGGCCCGCGCCCCCGACGCGGGGCCGCGAAGGCCGGCACGGCGCCGAGGCCGACGGTACTGACCAGGGCGGACGTCATGGCGGCCGCGACGACGGTGCGACGCCGTGGTCCCTGTGCTGCTGCGCGATCCATCATGCTCCCAGTGGGCCGAGTTAGAACGTTTCAATCCGGCGGACTGCCGAGCAGGTTACGGGTGTGCCTCACGGGGAGTCCATAGGCGTGCACGTTCCGCTTGTGCGGCCGCACGGCTCCCGTCAGCCCACGGGACCGGCGCCGGGGCTTCCGGTGACGGCGCGTGCGTGCGGACTGCGCTACCGGCCCCGCCACTCCGGCTGGGGCTGCGGCTGCGGCCGGGGCTGCGGCTCGGCCTCGTACCAGCGCTCGGGGGGCAGCTCTTGGTGGTACGCGGCGGGTTCCTGGGGACGTCGTGCCGTCGCGTTCTCGTAGGCGGCGGCACCCTCGTAGGCGGCGGCGTTCTCGTACGCCGGCGAGTACCGCGGCTCCTGAGCGGTGAAGTAGTCGGCGTCCTTGGGGCGGTTGCGGCCGCCGCCCCGCGCGCGGGGGACGCGCGGCACGGCCTGCAGGTGCGGAATGTGCCGCGAGCAGTGGACGTACGCCTCGTGGACGGTGATGTGCAGCCACATCATCGGCGCGCGGCCGGCCGCCTGGGGCGGGGCTATCCCGGGGTAGAGGGCCCGCTGGTCGCTGTCGGCGCGCAGGTGTGCCGTGCCGTTGACGTGGAGCCCGATGTGGTCCTGGGTGAAGTCCATGAAGAGCAGGCCGATGTGCGGGTTCTCCGTCACGTTGCCCGCGCTGGCCATCACGCCGTTGCCCCGGTACTCGGGGTAGGCGACGGTGTGGTCGTCAAGGACCTCCACGAAGCCGGGCGGCCCGGCGCGGAAACTCGTGTCGCAGCGGCCCGCCGCGTCGGCCGTGGACAGGAAGACCATGGACTGGCGCGCGATGAAACGCGCCATCGCCGGGGTGAGTTGCGCGTGCACCTGCCGGTCGTAGAAGGCCGTGGCACGCTCGGTGGTGCCCAGCTCGCGCTGCAGGAGGCGCTCCCCGAGAGAGGGGGAGGCATCGTCGTAGTGGCCGCTCACCAAGGCTTCAGAACCTTTCGTCTTCTTCCGGGGCCGTTGCCAGGGGCGCTTCCAGGGCAGGTACGCCTTCCAAAGGGTCGTAGCGGATGCGGTGACGGGGCATTCCGTGGTCCATGAGGGCCTGGGTGGCGGCCCTCACCATGGGGACGGGACCGCACAGGAAGGCCTCGTGCTGGTACCAGGGCCCGAATTCGCGCAGCACGTCGGGCAGTAGGCCCTCGCGTCCCGGTATGCGCTGGTGGGACACGGCGGCGCGCACGGAAAGCCAGTGGTGGCGCTGCGCCATGCGCAGCATGTCGTCCATGCCGTACAGCTCCTCGCCGGTCCGCGCGCCGAGGAACACGTCGACGTATCGGTGCGACCCGTTGCGTGCGGCCTGCTCCACCAGGGCGCGTATGGGCGCGAGGCCGGTGCCGCCGGCGACGCAGACGATGTCGCGGGTGCCGTCGGGGTCGAGGACCATTTCCCCCTGCGCGGGACCCAGGTGGACGACGTCGCCGAGCCGCGAGTGGTGGACGAGGCCCGTGCTGACCGCGCCGCCGTTCACGGCACGCACGTGGAAGGTGAGCGTGGTGTCCGTGCGCGGGGCGTGGCACGGCGAGTAGTAGCGCCAGGCCCTCGGCTGCCACGGTGTTTCCATGCTGACGTACTGGCCCGCCCTGTAGGGGTAGGGGCTGTGCGGACGTACGGTGATCTCGGCGATGCCGTGGCCGCGGTGGACGTGGTGGACGATCTCGGCCGGCCAGACGGCGGGCCCGCGCAGCGCGTCGTCCTCCGCCGCCTGGGACATCACACGGGCGACCGTGCTGTAGGCCCGGGCCCACGCGTCGGCCGTGGCGTCGCTCCACGCGGGCCCGGCGAACCGCGCCAGCGCTTCGAGCAGGCAGTCACCGACCGCGGGGTAATGGGCGGTCACGGCGCCGAACTTGCGGTGGTCGCGCCCCAGGCGGGCGCAGAGGCCGACCAGGTTCTCCGGGTCGTCGACGAGGTCCACGATCCGCAGCAGACCGCGCAGCAGCCGGTCGCGCTGTACGTCCATCTCGACCGGGAACAGGTCCCTGACCTGCGGGTAGCGCGCGAACAGTACCGCGTAGAAGTACTCCGCCATCTCGGTCGCCATCGGCTCGACCACCGCCGCGCTCGCACGCACCAGCGCGACCTCGTCAGGCGTCAGCACCTCCGCGGCGGGCGGTCCATCGCCGAAGTCGTGCGCGGGCGCCTGCCAGTTCTGGAACTCCGGCTGGAACTCCGGCTGGAACGTGGCTCCGAGGGCCGTGTCGGTCATTTCGTGTGTGGGCGGATATGCCGTACGGAACGCCGGTCTGGGTGGCCTCACGCGTCACACCGGACACTCTGGTGTCTCATCAAAAGCGATCACAATCGGTGGGGGGATCCGGAAGCTGATCATTAGACGGTGATCGTTGCGTCGTGTCAATCGTTGGCCATGACTTGTGGCTGGGTATGCGCGGAAACGGCAGCGGCCACCGCGCGATCGCCGGCGGGTCGTGGACCCTGGTGATCGTGCGGTGGCCGCGCGTCGAAGGTGGTCAGGGCCCCGCCGCTCGCGCGGGACGGGGCCCTGGGCCGGTCAGAACACCGAGGTGTAGCTGTTCCAGCCGCTCTTGCCGATCTCCGAACGCACCTTGAACGTGGCGGTGCCGGTGTGTCCCGTACCGGAGTAGCGGTAGAGCTGGCCGGCCGAGTTGACGCCCACGATGTCGGCGCGGCCGTCACCGTCAAGGTCGCCGGGCGCGGCGAGCTTGGTGTAGGTGTTCCAGCCGGAGCCGATCAGGGACTTCGACTTGAACGGCGCGCTGCCCTTGCCGGTGCCGGCGTAGAAGTAGAGCTGGCCCTTCGAGTTCCGGGCGACGATGTCGGCGTAGCCGTCACCGTTGATGTCGCCGGCGCCGGTGATGCGGTTGAACTGGTTCCAGCCGCTGCCGATCCTCGTCCGCGCGTGGAACGTTCCGTCGCCCTTGCCGGGGTAGAGCCACAGCGTGCCGCCGGAGTCGCGGGCGATCAGGTCGCTGTTGCCGTCGCCGTTGAGGTCGCCGGGGCCGAACACGATGTTGTATCCGCCGAAGCCCGTCGTCGCCTTGTCCACGTAGCCCGGGGTGTCGTTGTAGAGAGTGCCCTGGAAGACCTCGAGCAGCGACTGCTCGTCCTGGCTGGTGAGGGAGACGGTGGACGCCAGTTTGGCGCCCTTCCAGTTGCTGTCGCCACTCGCGTTGATGCGCGAGGTGACTCCGCCGGTTTTCGTGCCGAAGTAGACGTACAGCGTGCCGCCCGAGCTCACGGCCCACAGCCGGTTCTTGCCCCAGAACGGATTGCTGCCCTGGCCGGAGAGGAGCTCGTCGTACCAGCCGCTCCCGACGTGCGTCTTGCTCGTGAGCGTGTGCACACCGCTGCCGCCGGGCGCGCCCTGGTAGAAGTACAGGTCACCGGAGACCTTACGGCCGAAAAGCCCGCCCTGCTGCCCCTGGGCGTCGCCGTAGCCGATGATCTGGTTGTACGTGTTCCAGCCGGAGCCGATCTTCACGCGGGTGGCGAGAGGCTTCGCCTGCGTGCCGTCGAGCCGGTAGTACCAGAGGTAGCCGTTCAGGTCGCGGGCGATCAGCGACTCGTGGCCGGTGCCGGTGATGTCGCCGCCACCGACCATCTGGTCGTAGATGCCGAAGCCGGTCCCCACCTTGACCCTGGTGGTGAACGGGTTGGACGTGTTGCCCGTGCCGAGGTAGAGGTACAGGTCCCCGCTGTGCGTACGGGCGAGTAGGTCGCCCCGGCCGTCGCCGTTGGTGTCACCGACCGCGACGACCTTGTTGTAGGTGTTCCACCCCGTGCCCGTCCACACCGGCGAGCCGCTGGGGAAGGACGTGTAGTCCCACAGGGACAGGTGGCCCGTGGTGGTGAGCGTGAGGACCTGGGTGCCCGAGGCCGTCTCGTGGCCGGGCGTCAGGACGTCGAGATACTTGACGGGGGTGACGCCGTTGGACGTCCACTCGCCGGTGTCGGAGTTCCACTCCGCGATCGTGCCGTCCTCCTCCTGGGTGAGCAGGTCGGCGTAGCCGTCGTCGTTGGGGTCGAAGCGCGGCGTGTGCAGCGCCGCCGCGCCGGCGACCGCCAGCGAACGGGTGCGCTTCGTGGGCGAGGTGGCGCGCTTCCGCAGTGTGAACGTGGGCCGCAGAGTGGTCTGCGGCGCGGCCGGCTTCACGGTGTGCGGTGCGGTGGCGCCGGAACCGGTGTCGGCCTGCGCGACGGCGGCCGGGCCGAGAGCGAAGGCTCCGGCGGCGAGGATTCCGGTGGTGCAGGCCGCGACGAGGCGGCGGGAACGGCGCGTACGGGAAAGCGCCGAAAGGGAATGCGACACAACCCCCCCAGGGATGTGAAAGACGCGCAGCCGAGTGTGCCCGGGCGCGTTGAAGGTGAAGTCCGAGTCGCACACGTACCCGACTCGGGACGCATAACTATAGTCTCAGGAATCTCACAGTTCACTCGCAATTTGTTCAAGACTTGGTTCGAACGGGCTGGTCACACAAGCGCGGAGGGGCGGCGCCACCCTCCGGTGACGCCGCCCCTCCCGTTTTCCGCCCCTCCGCCCTCCGGGCGGTGTTCCTGACGCTTTACGGCCTCACGCGGCGTTCCTCCGCCTCCTGCGCAGCGCGGCGCCGCCGCCGATCGCCGCCAGCAGCGCCACCCCGGCAACGACCGGAACGGTCACGGAAGTCGAGGGCCCGCTCTGCGAGGCGAGTCCCGCGCCGTCGAGGCCGCCGCCCATGGGTCCGGTGATCCTGACGTCCGTCCGCGGCTTCGGCGCCTTCTTCGGGATGGACGTGACCTTGGAGACCCGGCCCTTCTTGTCGAGGAGCACCTCGACCTTGTTGGGCCTCCTGAAGTCGAAGAAGTTGCGCATCGTGCCGGCGCGCGAGTCGAACGACGCGTCACCGATCTTCCGCGTCGACCAGTTGTCCTCGATGAAGCGCGTGACGGACGCCTGCTCCGTCAGTGTGTGGTCGACGTGGTTGGTCTTCGCGTACGGCGAGATGACCATCATCGGCACGCGCGGGCCCGGTCCGCAGCGGTCGGCGTAGCCGCCCCTGGCCCTGGGCCCCCGGCGGCAGGCGGCGGAGTCCGTGGGCTTGCCGTTGGAGCCGATCGTGGTGTCCTTCGACCCGTTCAGCACGGGCGGCGAGACGTGGTCGTACCAGCCGTCCGAGTCGTCGTAGGCGAGGACGATCGCGGTGGACTTCCACTGCGGCGACTTCTGGATCTTGTTGATCTCGGAGATGAGGAAGTTCTGCTCGTCGATCGGGTCCGAGTAGCCGGGGTGGGCGTCCTGGTACTCGGCGGCCTTCAGGAACGACACGGCGGGCAGCCTCTGGGCGGCGAGTGCCGCGTCGAAGTCCGTCAGGTCGTAGTCGTGGTTCGCGCGGCCCGCGTGGCCGATCTCCTTGACGCTCGCCGGCGCCAAGTGGTGCGGGTTCGACGTGGACTTGTAGTACTGGAACGGCGAGTGGTGCGGGCTGTAGTCGACGACGGACGCGCCGCCGATGTTCGTGTGGGTCGCGCCGCAGACCGCGTAGTCGCCCTTCGTCCCGTCCCACGCCTGCGTCGGCCGGAAGCCGCCCTGGAACCAGCCCCAGGTCACCTTCTTGGCGTTGAGCAGGTCGCCGATGTTCTTGCCCTTCATCGCCGCGAGCGCCGACGTGGACTTGTGGTTCGAGTCCGAGCAGTCGTCGTAGGCGGGGTCCGGGTCGCCGATGACGGTGCCGACGCCCTTCTTGTCCGGCGACGCCAGCACGGACGAACTCGGCGTCTTCGTCCGCTTCGGGTGCTCGGTGCCGGTGGACGGGTCCATCGAGACGACACCGTGCGTCTGGCCGGAGATCAGGTTCAGCGCGCCGGGCGTCGACGGGCCGAAGGTCGAACCGTACGAGTTGTCGCTCAGTGTGTAGTGCTGCGCGTAGTTCCACAGCGCGGTCGTGGTGTTGCCGTCGTAGTAGTCCATGGACAGGCCGGGCTCGCCGAACAGCCCGCCCGAGCAGGTGTCCGTCTCCGTGTTCTGGACGAACTTGTCGGCCTTGCCGTTGTTGTAGGCGAGTTGCTCGGGGCCGTAGCTGTGGTTCTGGTCGCAGGTCAGCGCCTGGGACGCGGAAAGGCGCTTCGGCGCGTACTGGTTGGGGTTCTTCTTCAGAAGGTGCGCGTTCGCGAGGTTGTCGACCTTCGGTGTGTTCCCCGCGGCGACGAACGGGGTGCCGTCCGTGTTCGCGGCCTTCGGGTAGGTGGCGAAGTAGTGGTCGAAGGACTCGTTCTCGCCGAAGATGACCACGACGTGCTTGATCGGTGTGGTGGTCCTCGCGCTGTTGTCCCTGGCCTTGTGGGCGGCGGAGGCCGGGACCGCGGAACCGCCGAGGGCGACGAGCGCGGCGGCCGCGACGAGTGCCGCGGCCCTGCCCGTGGCCCTGCCCGCGCCCGCGCCCCGCCTGCCGGGCGCCGCGGTGGCTCTTGCACTGAACATCTGTCCACCTGTCCATGCGTGCGCACCCAGGCCGCTCCCCGCACGGGTGTGTGCCGGCATGCGCTGTCGGATTTCGGTGAACATGCTCTGCGAGCCGTACGGGCGGGCGGGTGGCGCGCGGTTGGCGTCCGGGTGAACGCTCGGCCAGCAAATGCCGCGTGCGGACCGGGGTTGCGGGCGGCCTACCGGCGTCACGGCTTCGGCGGCACCGGCGCTTCGGTCGCGTTCAGCGTTGCGGCGGCGTCAAGGTTGCGGCGGCGTCAACGTTGCGTCAGCGTCAACGTGGCGGTCGCGTCAGCGTTTCGGCGGCGTCACGCGAGGGACAGTGCGCCGGCTTCGCGTACTTCGGCGAGCGCCTGCCGTGCGACGTCGCCGAACTCCTCGCCCTCGTCCGTGCCCGTCCAGCGCTCGTAGGCGATCTTCATGACGAGCGCGCCGAGCTGCACCGCCACGCGCGAGGCCACGTCGGAAACGCCGCGGCTCCGCAGCGCGCCGGCCATCGCGGCGGTGAGGTCGATCCCCTTGAGTGCCTCCCGTTCCCTCAGCTCCGGGTTGGCGGCGATCACCGTCTGCCGCTTCGTCGCGAACGCGCGGCGGGCGGGTACGAAGACCTCCCTGCCGACCGCGTCCAGGCCGTGAGCCACGGCTTCGAGCGGGGCGGCGGTGTCCGGCGCCGCGGCGATGCCCTCCGCGAGCACGTCGGCCATCGAGCCGCCGCCCGCGAAGAGCACCTCCCGCTTGTCGGGGAAGTGCCGGAAGAAGGTGCTCTTCGTCAGTCCCGCGCGCTCCGCGATGTCGATCACCGTCGTGCTCTCGTAGCCGCGCTCGGCGAACAGGTCGAGGGCGGCGACGACGAGTCGCTCGGGTGCGTTGGGCTGCCAGCGGGCCATGGGACGAGTCTACGGCACTTGGTCCCGTCACCGGTGTACAGTGATGAGACCAAGTCCCATCACTCTCTCTCGCTGGAGGTTTCCCATGAGCCGAGCAATCATGTACGAGAAGTTCGGAGGCCCCGAGGTCCTGGACCTGCGGGAGGTTCCGGAGCCGCACGCCGGGCCGGGCGAGGTCCGCGTCCGCGTGACGGCCGCCGGCCTCAACCCCATGGACTGGCTCCTCGCCTCGATGCCGGAGGCGGCCGAGCGATTCGGCGTCACGCTGCCGTCCGGTTTCGGCCACGACTACGCGGGCGTCGTGGACGAGGCCGGCGCCGGCGTCACGGGCTTCGCCGTCGGCGACCGCGTGTACGGCGGCGCGCTGAGCAGGGCCGTCGCCGATCACGTGGTGGTCAAGACGCCCATGGAGGGGCCCGAGGCACTCCACCGCACCCCTGAGGACATCAGTGACGAGGTGGCGGGCACGCTCGCGGTGGCCGGTGCGACGGCCGCGGCCGCCCTGGCGTCGATCGGCCTGGGCTCCGGCGACACCGTCCTGGTGGGCGGCGCCGCGGGCGGGGTCGGCGTGTTCGTCGTGCAGCTCGCGAAGCTGGCGGGCGCCAGGGTGATCGGGACCGCCTCGGAGTCCACGTTCGCGTTCCTGCGGCAGCTGGGCGCGGAGCCCGTGGCGTACGGCGACGGGCTGGCCGACCGGGTACGGGAGGTGGCCCCCGGCGGTGTGACCGCGGCGACCGACCTGTTCGGCACCGAGACGGCCGAGGCCGCGCTCGCGCTCGGCGTGCGGCCCGAGCGCATCTCCACGATCGCGGCGGGCGGCAACGCTCCCGGTGGCGTGCGCGAGACCGGCGGCTTCGACGCTGAGCCCGGCTCGCTGGAGCGGATCGCCAAGGCGATCGTCGCAGGCGACGTCACCGTGCCGATCGCCGCGACCTTCCCCGTCGAGCGGATCCGCGACGCGGTGGAACTGCAGGCCGGACGCCACGTCCACGGCAAGGTCGTGGTCACGCTCTGACGACCCGCCACCTGCCGGGATCGTCCGCCCGCCCCGGGAATGCGCGGACGATCCCGCGGGCGGCCCCCCGCGGTCTTGACTGGTCAGACGGTTGTGACGCTTCGTCGTCGGCCATGATGCCGGCTGGTTGCCGGCCAACGGGGAGTTGGTCGACGGCGGCGGCCGGCTTGTCGGCGTCTCCGTCAGGAGTGGCTTGAGCTGGGCGTAACAGTGGCCCAGTGCGTCTGGGGCAGCGTCCAGGGCGATCCGGCGGTAGTTGCCAGGGCGATCCGGCGGTAGCGGATGTGGTCACTCCGGTGGGCACAACAGCGTGAACATCGAGGGATCCGCGCGCGCCAGGTTGAGCCTGCATCCGGCTGATTCGGCCAGTTCACGGGCCAGAGCGAGACCGATCCCGGTGCCGGCCCCGCCCGATTGCCCCCGCGCGAAGAGCACCGTGGTGCCCGTGGAGATGTGCCCCTCGTCGGCGACGTCGATCGCTGCGGCGCCTCCGACCTCGCGGACCCGGACCTCGACCGTGCCCTGCCCGTGCACTCGTGCGTTGTCCAGCAGTGCGTCCAGGATCTGGCCGCACACACGGGGCACGTGCCGGGCGCGCGCCGATGATTCGGATTGCACGGTCAACCGGCGGTCGCCGAGGGCCAAGAGGCCGTGCCAGCGGTGCTCGAGTGCGTCCAGCACCGTCCCGAGTTCCGCTACGCCGGTAAGTGAGTCCGGCCGCCGGCTGTGGGCGAGCGCCAGCACCTCGTCCACGGTGGTCTGCAGGCGGCGGGAGCTGTCGGAGGCTTCTTCCAGGGCGGCCCGCAGGTCCGCGTGCGGGTTGGTCAGGGCCGCTTCCAGAGCGAGTTGCAGCCCGGTGAGTGGCGTGCGTAGTTGGTGGGAGGCGTTGGCCGCGAAGTTCCTCTCGCGTTCCAGGAGCCGGGAGATGCTGCTGACCATGTCGTTATGGGTGCGGGCGACCTGGTCGATTTCGGCGATGGCGCTGGGGGAGGCGCGGGCGGACAGATCCCCTCCGGCAACGGCGCGGCACTGGCGGGAGAGTGACTCCAGCGGCTTCGTGAGGGCGCGTGCCTGGCGTCGGGCCGCCAAGATCGCCGCGCCGAGAGCCACCAGTGCGGTGGCGACCAGTGCGAGCCAGCCTTCCGCGACGTGCCACCACAGCCCGCCGGTATCCGTCGAGGCCCGCACGATGCCCACCACCTGCTCGTTGCGCGAGACCGGCACGGCCGTGACCAGTGCCCCGTCCGCGGTGGTGTGTGCGGCAAAGACGCTGCCGCGTGCCGCGCGGCGGGCCGCGCTGCCTGCCTTGCGGGGGCCGGCTCCCGCTTGGCGTCGCAGGCTCATGTCGTAGACGCCGATGCGTACGCCGGGGGGTGCGGGCGGTAGTTCGACCCGGTCACCTGAGGCGAAGTCCGGCCCGACGCGGACGGCGGCGGCGAGTGCCTCCCGCTCGAGTTCGTTGCGTTCGTCGGCGAACAGGTAGGCCCTCAGCGCGGCGCCCAGTGGAAGCGCGAAGAGCACCAGGGCCACCAGGACGGATACCACCGCCACCCGTACGACACGCCGTCTCATGGCCCCATGATGCGGCCCGACAGGGGGGGGTAGGGAAGGTGACACCGGGTTTTGCCGTCGTCTAACCGTCAGCGTCGGATGGGTTAACCCGCACCTTCCTAGCGTCCTGGGTGTCCGTTCCTCTCCAGAAGGGCTCGACGAACGATGCGCACTCATCTCCTCACCACAGCGGCTGCCCTTCTGGCCGGCGGCCTGCTCGCCGGTTGCGGCGCCTCGTCCGGCGCCTCATCCGGCGCCTCACACGACGCGGGCGGTTCACCGGGGCCCTCCGCCGAGTCCAACCCGGCCGGCGACATACCCGACAACCAGGCTTATGTGTCCTTCACACCCGACAAGGGCACCTTCACGGTCAAGGTTCCGGAAGGCTGGACACGCAAGAACCAGGGCTCCGGCACCACCTTTGCCGACAAGCTGAACCACATCGCGATCTCCGCCTCCTCCTCGACGGCGCCGGATCCCGCATCCGTCAAGGCGACCGTCGTGCCGAAGCTCCGCAAGCAGGTGCCGCACTTCACGAAGAGCGATGTGAAGACCGTCTCCCGGCACGCCGGCAAGGTCGTGCTGCTCACCTATCAGGGCGACTCAGCACCGGACCCGGTGACCGGCAAGACGGTCACGGACGCCTTCGAGCGGTACGCCTTCTTCCGCAACGGCCACCAGGTGGACATCACCCTCTCCGGGCCGGTGCACGCGGACAATGTCGATCCGTGGCGCATCGTCACCGACTCCTTCAGCTGGAAGTGAACGCGATGAAGGACGACGACCCGAATGCCGCGCCGCTCCTCGACGGGCGCGGCCTGTACCGCTTCTTCCGCGTCGGTGAGGACGAGACGGCCGCCCTGCGCGGTGTGGACATCCGCGTGCGGCGCGGCGAGACGGTGGCGGTCATCGGCCCCTCCGGGTCGGGCAAGTCGACCCTGCTCGCCTGCCTGGCCGGGCTGGACGAGCCCTCGGGAGGCGCCGTCCACGTCGGTGGCACGCGGATCAGCCACCGGCCGGAGGCGGAACGCTCCCGCCTTCGCGCCCGGCACGTCGGGATCCTGCTGCAGTCGGGAACCCTCATCCGCCACCTGAGCGTGCGCGACAACATCCGCCTGGCCCGCGCAGCCGACCGCCACGGGCGGCACCGGCCTGTGACGGAGCTGCTCGACCAGGTTGAGCTGAGTCACCGTGCCGACGCCCTCCCACAAGAACTCTCCGGTGGTGAACTCGCCCGAGCCGGCCTCGCGGCGGCTCTCGCCAACGACCCCGACGTGGTGCTGGCCGACGAGCCGACCGGCGAACTCGACGGCGACAGCGAGCAGCGCGTCCTTCAGATCCTGCGGCGTCGCGCGAACGACGGTCGCGCCGTGCTGCTGGTCACCCACAGCAGCGCCGCGCTGAGCATCGCCGACCGGGTGATCACCTTGCACGACGGGAGGAACGTCGATGAGCGCGACTGACGTGCTGCTCGAATGCCGCGACGCCTCGCGCACCTTCGGCGGCGGGCCGACCGCCGTCGTGGCGGTGCAGGGCGTCAACTGCCGGATCCGCGCCGGCGAGCGCATGGCCATCACCGGTGCGTCCGGGTCGGGCAAGTCCACGCTGCTGCACCTGATCGCAGGACTCGAGGAGCCCACCGGAGGCACGGTCCTGCGCTCCGGACCGTTCTCGGCGCAGGACGTCGGCATGATCTTCCAGGGGCCCAGTCTGATACCCGCGCTGACCGTGGCCGAGAACGTCGCGCTGCCTCTGGTGGTCGGCGGAGCGTCCGAGGAGACGGCCCACGCCGCCGCCCTGGCCGCACTGCGTCTGACCGCGATCGCCGACCTCGCCGAGCACCTGCCCGAGGAGATCTCGGGCGGCCAGGGGCAGCGGGCGGCGGTCGCCCGGGTACTGGCGCTCGCTCCGCGCCTCATCCTGGCCGACGAACCGACCGGCCGCCTCGACGGAGTGACCGGCCAGCGCGTTCTGGACACGCTGCTCTCCGCTGCCGACGCGACGGGCGCCGCGCTCGTCGTGACCACCCACGACCCTGCCATCGCCGCGCGCATGACCACGAGGCTGGCCATGCACGGCGGCCGGCTGGTCGACGTCCAGGAGGAGAAGTCATGATCGTCGCGTGGCTCGGCGGGCTGCTGCGCCGCCGGACCGGCAGGCTGCTGGCCACCGTCGCCGGGATCGCGGTCTCCGTGTGCCTGGTGGCGTCGCTGGGCGCCTTCCTCACCGCCTCGAAGTCGCAGATGACCCACCGGGCGCAACAGGCGGTGGCAGTCGACTGGCAGGTCGAGGTGCAACCGGGGGCCTCCGCTCACGCGGTGCTCTCGCAGGTCCGCGCGGACAGCGGCACAAAGACGGCGCTGCCGGTCGGCTACGCGCGCACCACGGCCTTCAGCTCCAGCTCCGGCGGCGCCTCGCAGCGGACCGGCGCGGGGATGCTGCTCGGCCTCCCGAACGGCTACCAGAAGGCGTTTCCCGGTGAGATCCGGAGGCTGACGGGATCACCCACCGGTGTGCTTCTCGCTCAGCAGACCGCCGCCAATCTGCACGCCGCCCCCGGCGACACCGTCCAGGTGCGGCTGCCGGGCACCGGCCGGGCGGTGTCGGTGCACATCGACGGAGTCGTGGAGCTGCCGCAGGCCGACTCACTCTTCCAGAAGGTGGGCGCCCCTCCCCAGGCGCAGCCGGCCGCACCGCCGGACAACGTGCTGCTCATGCCGAGCCGTCAGTTCGCGGCCCTGGTGAAGAAGGCGGCTGCCGCCGACCCGTCCGCCGTGACGACCCAGATCCACGTCAACCGGGACGCGCCGCTGCCGGCCGACCCGTCGGGCGCCTACCAGAGCGTGACCCACGCGGCCCACAACCTGGAGGCACGCGCCTCCGGCGGCGCCCTGGTCGGCGACAACCTGGGCGCCGCACTCGGCGCGGCGCGCGAGGACGCGCTCTACGCGCAGATCCTCTTCCTCTTCCTCGGCCTCCCCGGGGCCGTGCTGGCGGCCGTGCTGACCGCGGCCGTGACCGGCGCGGGTGCGGAACGGCGCCGCGGTGAGCAAGCTCTGCTGCGACTGCGCGGGCTGCGGCCCCGGCAGGTGCTCGGCCTTGCCGCCCTCGAGGCCGGCACCGTCGGACTGGCCGGCGGCCTGCTCGGCATCGGCGCCGCGGCCGTTCTGGGCCAAACAGCCTTCGGCACAGCCGCGTTCGGCGCGACCGGACTGTCGGCGGCACTCTGGTTCGGCGCCGCCGTCGTCGTGGGACTGGCCGTCGCCGCCTCCGCCGTGCTCGTGCCGGCCCTACGCGAACTGCGCTCGAGTACCGTGGCGGACGCGCGGCGCAGCGCCTCCACGCACCGGTCCCCCTGGTGGATGCGCTACTGCCTGGACTTCGCCCTGATCGCGATCTCCCTGCTGGTCTTCTGGGCTTCCAGCGGCGATCAGTACGCCCTCGTGCTCGCGCCGGAAGGGGTACCGCGCATCTCGGTCTCGTACTGGGCGTTCTTCGGACCCGCGCTCTTGTGGGGCGGCGCGGCACTGCTGTTGTGGCGACTGGCGACCCTGGCGCTCACCCACGGCCGCAGGGTGCTCGGCAGGCTGAACCGACCCCTGACGGGAAACCTCTCGGGCATGGCCGCTGCTCTCCTGACCCGTCGCCGCAGGCCGCTGGCCCGCTCCGTGGTCGTCCTCGCCCTCGCCCTGGCCTTCGCCGCATCCACCGCCACCTTCAACGCGACCTACGCCCAGCAGGCGGAAGCCGACGCGCAGCTCACCAACGGCGCCGACGTGGCGGTCACCGAACCGCCCGGGGCCCACGTGGGACCGAAGCCCGCAAGCCGACTGCACGTCCAGGGCGTACGGCATGTGGAACCGCTTCAGCACCGCTTCGCCTACGTCGGCTCCGACCTGCAGGACCTGTACGGGGTACGGCCCCACTCGATCACCTCGGCGACCTCTCTGCAGGACTCCTACTTCGCCGGCGGCACCGCGCAGCAGCTGATGGACAAGCTGGCCAAGCACCCGGATTCGCTGCTGTTGAGCGCCGAGACCGTGCGGGACTTCCAGCTCAAGCCCGGTGACACCGTCAAACTGCGCATCCAGGACGGCCGCACTCACCGGCTGCGCACCGTGCCCTTCCACTACGCGGGGGTCGTCAAGGAGTTCCCCACCGCGCCGAGCGACAGCTTCTTCGTCGCCAACGCCTCCTACGTCGCCAAGGTCACCGGGAGCGACGCGGTCGGCACGTTCCTGGTGGACACCGGCGGTACCCACCAGAAGGCGGTCGCCGACCGGCTTCGGCACACGGTCGGCACGAACGCACAGGTGACCGACATCACCCAGACGCGTTCGAAGGTCGGCACCAGCCTCACCTCCGTCGACCTGTCAGGACTGACCCGCATCGAGTTGGTCTTCGCCATCCTCCTCGCGGCCGGGGCAGGCGGTCTGGTGCTGGCCCTGGGGCTTGCCGAGCGCCGGCGCACCTTCGCCATCGCCACCGTGCTCGGCGCGAAACGGCGGCAGCTCCGCGGCCTCGTGCTGGGCGAGGCCGCCCTCGTCACGGCCGGGGGCCTGATCGGCGGCGGCGTCATCGGGTGGGTCCTGTCCCAGATGCTCGTCAAGGTCCTCAGCGGCGTGTTCGATCCACCGCCCGCAGCGCTTGCGGTCCCCTGGCCATACCTGGCTCTGGCAGTGCTGACATCCGTCGCCGCCGTCGCCGGCGCGGCACTCAACGGGGCCCGACGCTCCCGGCGGCCCGCCGTCGAGGAGCTGCGCGACCTGTGAAGGACACAGGCGGAGACGGGCGCTCTACGCTGTGACCATGCAAGAGCCCGTGCCGCCGGCCGGTCTCCGGGTCCTCGTCGTCGAGGACGACGACGTCATCGGACGCCACCTGGAGACCGGCCTCACCGGCGGCGGATACGCCCCCACCTGGTGCCGGACGGCCGGCGGCGCACTCGGCGAGGTCGCCCGGTCGGCAGCCTATGACGTGGTGATCCTCGACCTCGGCCTCCCCGACGCCGACGGCCTGGACGTGGCCCGTCACCTTCGCACCCATCTGCCCGGCACGCTCATCGTGATCCTCACCGCACGCAGCGAGGAGATCGACGTCATCGCCGGACTCGACGCAGGCGCCGACGACTACCTCCAGAAGCCATTCAGCCTCTCCGTGCTGATGGCCCGGCTGCGCGCCCACCTCAGACGCCGGCCCGCCCCGTCCCCTGCCGAGCCGCCGATCCTACTCGGCGGACTGACCATGGACCTCCAGGCCCGCCGGTGCCTGGTAGGCGGGTCAGAGCTCGTCCTGCGCCCCAAGGAATTCGACCTGCTGACCGCACTCGCCCGCCGAGCCGACGCCGCCGTATCCCGTGAGGAGCTGATGGCCCAGGTCTGGGACGAGAACTGGTTCGGCCCCACCAAGACCCTCGACGTCACCATGGCCTCGCTCCGCCGCAAGCTGGCCACAGCACAGGCATCGGCATCCTCCCTGTGCCTCCTGCCGCACATCACCACGCTGCGCGGACACGGCTACCGGCTTGAGACCACACCGGAGACGAAGCCACCACCGCCTGCAGTGGCGTAGACATCACCTCTCCGTGCGACCGCGGAAGAGATGGGCGTCACCGTGAGAAAGACCCTCGACAGCCTGGTCCTCCTTGCCGAGGACGACCGTTGGCCGCGTGATGTGATCGCCCGCGCGCTGCGGGACGAGGACTTCGACGTCATCACGGCCGGCGCTCGAGCCAAGCCCCGTACACGCTCACCCGCGCCTACCAGGACGCCGGCCATAACCGGGTCAGCCCCACCAGGGACCGATCCTCCCCACCCTCGGAGTCGGCGCAGACGCCCGTCCGCCCCGCCCCCGTGACGGCGCGGACGACCCCGACGGCGCGACCCGCCCCGCGCGCGGCCGCGACCCGGCGGCATCGCGGGCGCGACCCGCGATGCCGCCCGTCACGCCCCGTTCGCCGCTGCCTCCAGGGCCGCGATGTCGAGCTTCTTCATGCCGAGCATGGCCTTCATCGCCCGGTCGGTACGCGCCTGGTCCGGGTCGGCCATCAGCGCGGCCATGGCGGCGGGCACCACCTGCCACGACAGGCCGTACTTGTCCTTGAGCCAGCCGCAGGGGCCCTCCTGGCCGCCGTCGCCGACCAGCCGGTCCCAGTAGGCGTCGACCTCCTGCTGGTCGGCGCAGTCGATCTGGAACGAGACCGCCTCGTCGAACGTGAACTCCGGGCCGCCGTTGATGATCGTGAAAGGCCGGCCGTCCAGCTCGAACTCGACGGTCAGGACCGTGCCCGCCGGGCCCGGCCCCGCGTCGCCGTAGTGCGAGACGTGGTTGATCCGCGAGTTCGGGAAGACCGAGACGTAGTACTCCGCGGCCTCCATGCCGTTCGAGTCGAACCACAGGTTCGGGATGAGCTTGGGCATGGTTCCTCCATGAGCCGGTCGCTCTGCGTGCGCTGTCGGAGGGGAAGACCCGTCCCGCGCGCGAAACTCATCGGCGAATGTAGGGCGGACCCTGCATTCACGGTGGTCGGCGTCCGGGAGAATCGACCACGAGACGCGCGGGCAGCGCGAAAAGTGCCGGGTGAGGGGAACGCGGCGCGGCGGGGTGGCACCGCACGCGCCGCGGTGTGGGGAGGGCGTGGGACATGAGCCATCGTGCCGGCGGACTGGCGGGGGTCTGGGCGGAGGCGCAGCGTCAGCAGCAGCGGCAGTACGAGGCGCGGCAGCGCGAGCGGGCCGCCGCCCAGCGGGAGGAGCGGCGGCGGCATCAGGCGGCGACGCGGGCCGACCGCGAGCTGCGCGCGCAGTACAAGCGGGAGCGCGAGGCGGAGGCCCAGCGCCGCACCGCCGAGCTCGAGGGGCGTGTCGCCGAGCTGTCGGGGCTGCTGGTGAAGGGGTGCGGCGCGCCGCCGTTCGGCACGGCGTCGCTGATGCGCGAGCAGGGCCCGCTCGAGCCGTTCGCGCCGGGCGCGCTGGCCCATCCCGTCCCCCTGCCCGACCCGGCGCGCTACCGGCCGGCCGGCGGCGGCTGGTCGCAGGCGCGGCGCCAGGCGGCGCTCCAGGAGGCGCGGCAGCGCTACGAGCACGACCTGCGCGCGGCCCAGTACGCGCAGGAGCAGCGCACGCGCCAACTCGCCGAGTACCGCAGGGCGTACGACGAGTGGGCGGCCGGCGTGCGGGCCGGGACGCAGCGCCACAACGACAGCGTGCGCGCGATGGCGGCCGGGCTGCGCGACGGCGAGGCGGCCACGGTCGTCGAGTACTTCTCGGCCGCCTTGTACGCGTCGACGGCGTGGCCCGACGCGTTCCCGCGCCAGGTGTCGGCGGCCTTCGACGGGTTCGCGGGCGAGCTGGTGCTCGACTGGGAGCTCCCGCCGTACGAGGCCGTGCCCGAGGTGAAGTCGGTGCGGTACGTGGCGAGTGCGGACGAGGAGCGCGAGGTGGCGCGCCCGGTCACGCAGCGGCGCGCGCTCTACCGGGACACGCTCGCGCAGTGTGTCCTGCTCGTGCTGCGTGACGTCTTCGCGGCGGACGAGTTCGGCGTGCTGCGCGCGGTGGCGCTGAACGGCTTCGCCGAAGGCCCGGACCCGGCGACGGGTCGCCGGACGCGCGTGTACCTGGCGTCGGTGGATGTGCGTCGCGCGGACTTCGAGGCGCTCAACCTGGAGCTGGTGAGCCCGGTCGACTGCCTGGTGGACGGCTTGCGCGGCCGCCTGTCCACCCGTCCCGAGCAGCTCGCGGCGGTCGCGCACGGCCGGCTGCCGGGCGACGTGGGCGCGGGCGCCGTCGTCTCGCACGGCGCGGGCGAGGAGCCCGACCTGTTCGAGATGGACCCGCTGGAGTTCGAGGAGCTCGTCGCCGAGCTGTTCCGGGCGCGCGGGATGCGGGCGCTGACGACGCGCAGGTCGGGCGACGGCGGTGTGGACGTGGACGCGCTCGACCCCGACCCGATCAGCGGCGGCAAGATCGTGGTGCAGGTGAAGCGCTACCGCAACACGGTGCCGCCCACCGCGGTGCGCGACCTGTACGGGACGGTCCAGGACCAGGGCGCGAACAAGGGGCTCCTCGTCACGACCTCGGGGTTCGGCAACGGCTCGCGGGCGTTCGCCAACGGCAAGCCGCTGCAACTGGTCTCGGGCCCCGAGCTGGTGGAGCTGCTGCACAGGTACGGGCTGCGCGGCCGGCTCGGTGAAGGCGGGGGCACGGGCGCCGGAATTGGCGTTGGCGTTGGCGCCGGTTCGGACACGGGTGCCGGCCCCGGCGCCACGCTGGTGGACGTACCGCAGGCCGATCCGGACGCCGCGACGCTCGGCATGGTGTGGGCCGGGCAGGTCGCGCTGGACGTGTGCGCGCTGGTGTGCCGCGGCGGGCGCGTGCTGAGCGACGACCACTTCGTGTTCTTCAACAACCGCCGCACGCCGGACGGTTCGGTCGCCATGGTGGAGCCGTCCCGCGGCGACCGCGCGGCGATACGCGTCGGCTTCGACCGCCTGCCGCCGGGCGCCGACCGGCTCGTCCTCGTCGCCGCCGTCGACCCGGTGGCCAACCCGGAGGCCGACCTGTCGGGGTTCACGGACGCGGGCGTACTGCTGCGGGACGCGTCGGGCGCGGAACTCGACCGGCTGGCGGTCTCGGACGGGCGTCCGGGCGAGACGGCCCTGGTACTCGGCTCGTTCCGGCGGCGCGCGGGCGGCGACTGGGACTTCGTGCTGGGCGGCAAGGGCTACCGGGGCGGCCTTGAGGCGCTGGTGGGGGACTTCGGCATCGAAGTCGAGTGAGAGGGCTGGACCGGAGGCCGCACGCCGCGGCCTCCGCGTCCACACGCCCCTGCTGCCGCCAACGGCTCAGCCGGCGGCGAGGAGTTCGAGCGTGTCGATCACGCGGTTCGAGAACCCCCACTCGTTGTCGTACCAGGCGACCACCTTGACGTGCCGGCCGTCGACGCGGGTCAGCGCCGAGTCGAAGATCGACGAGGCCGGGTTGCCGGTGATGTCGGACGACACGAGCGGGTCATCCGAGTACTCCAGTACGCCGGCCAGCGGGCCCTGCGCCGCCTTGAGGTACGCGGCCAGCACGTCGTCGCGTGTCACGTCATGGGCGACCACCGTGTTGAGTTCGACGATGGAGCCCACCGGCACGGGCACGCGGATCGAGTCGCCCGAGAGCCTGCCGTCCAGGTTCGGCAGCACGAGGCCGATCGCCTTCGCGGCGCCCGTCGTGGTCGGCACGATGTTGACGCCGGCGGCGCGTGCGCGCCGGGCGTCGCGGTGCGGGCCGTCCTGCAGGTTCTGCTCCTGCGTGTAGGCGTGCACGGTCGTCATGAACCCGTGCTCGATGCCCGCGAGTTCGTCGAGCACCTGGGCGAGCGGCGCCAGCGCGTTGGTCGTGCACGAGGCGTTCGAGACGACCGTGTGCGCGGCCGGGTCGTACGCGTCGTTGTTGACGCCGAACGCGAGCGTCACGTCGGCGCCGTCGGAGGGCGCGCTGACGAGCACCTTCCGCGCGCCCGCGTCGATGTGGGCGCGGGCGGCAGCGGCGGACGCGAAGCGGCCGGTCGCCTCGAGCACGACGTCGACGCCGAGTTCGGCCCACGGCAGCCGCGCGGGCTCCCGCTCGGCGAGCACCTTGATGCGGCGGCCGTCGACGACGAGCGTGTCCCCGTCGACCGTGACGGGGCGGCCGAGGCGGCCCGCCGTCGTGTCGAAGGCGAGCAGGCGCGCGAGGGTGGCGGGCTCGGTGAGGTCGTTGACGGCGACGACCTCGATGCTGTCGCTGCCGCGCTCCAGCAGGGCGCGCAGCACGTTGCGTCCGATGCGGCCGAATCCGTTGATGGCGATGCGAGTCAAGGCCGGTGTCCTTTCCGTTTCCCTGCGGTCCCCACCAGGCTCGCTCGCGCGACCGGTCGAGCGGCCCCGGCGCGGGCGCCATGGTTCGCAAGGATCGCGCCACGCGCGCGGCGCACGCCCCCGCGGCCGCCCCCGGGGCCGCCCGGCGCGGCTCCTACTCGCCGCGAGTGAACGTGCGCCGGTACTCGCTCGGCGAGGTGCCGAGGACGCGCTGGAAGTGCATCCGCAGGTTGGCGCCGGTCCCGAGGCCGACGTCCACCGCGATCTGCTCGACGCCGAGTTGCGACCGCTCAAGCAGCTCGCGTGCCGCGTCGATGCGGGCGCGCATGACCCACTGCATGGGCGTGTAGCCGGTGTCCTCGGCGAAGCGGCGCGAGAACGTGCGCGGTGAGACCGCCGCGTGCCGGGCGAGCACACCGAGGGAGAGGTGTTCGCCGAGCCGGTGCAGCGCCCACTGGCGGGTGGCGGCGAACCGCTCGCCGAGCGGCTCGGGCACGCTGCGCGGCACGTACTGCGCCTGGCCGCCGCTGCGGTAGGGCGCCGCGACGAGGCGCCGCGCGGCATGGTTCGACGCGGCCACGCCGAGGTCGCGGCGCAGCAGGTGCAGGCACAGGTCGATGCCGGAGGCGGCTCCGGCGGACGTCAGGACGCTGCCCTCGTCGACGAACAGCACGTTCTCGTCGACGCGCACGAGCGGATGCCGCGCGGCGAGCGCCCGCGTGTAGTGCCAGTGCGTGGTGGCGCGCTTGCCGTCGAGCAGTCCGGTCGCGGCGAGCGCGAAGGCGCCCGTCGAGATGGCGGCGAGCCGCGCGCCGCGCCGGTGGGCGCCGACCAGCGCGTCGACGACGTCGGGCGGCGGGTCGTCGCGGTCGGGAAAGCGGTAGCCGGGCACGAAGACGACATCGGCCCAGGCGAGCGCGGAGAGCCCGTGGGCGACGTGGTAGGACAGCCCGTCCCCACCGGCCACGAGCCCGGGCGCGGCGCCGCACATCCGCACCTCGTACGGCATGCTCGCCCGGGTCGTGAACACCTGCGCGGGAATCCCCACGTCGAGCGGCTTGGCCCCCGCGAGCACGAGCACGGCGACGCGCTGCAGACGAGAGACCGACACGCCCCCAGCCTACGGGCCGCGCGCCCTCGGAGCCCGGGCGCCGAGCCGCACGCCCTTCCGGCCGCGTCGGCCGTCTGTGGGTGCTGTCGGCCCGATGTCGGCGGCCTGTCGACGCGTTTCGGCACCGTTCTCGTAGCGGCCGCCGCAGGACCACTGGGCGGCCCCGACCCGGAGGAGCGACCATGCACACCCCCGTTACGATCATCGGCGCCGGACTCGGCGGACTGACGCTGGCCCGCGTCCTGCACGTCCACGGAGTCCCGGTCACGGTCCACGAGGCCGACGCCTCGCCGACGGCACGCGCACAGGGCGGAATGCTCGACATCCACGACCACAACGGGCGACTCGCCCTCAAGAAAGCCGACTTGATGGAAGAGTTCCACTCCATCGTCATCGAGGGCCGCCAGACCATGCGGCTCGTCGAGCGGGACGGGACCGTCCTGCACGAGACGGTCGACGACGGCACGGGCGGGCGCCCCGAGGTGCAGCGCGCGGAGCTGCGGCGTCTCCTGCTCGACTCACTCCCGGCAGGCACGGTCCGCTGGGGACAGAAGGCGACCGGCGCGCGCTCCCTCGGCGAGGGCCGCCACGAGGTGACGTTCTTTGACGGCAGCACCGTCGTCACGAGCCTGCTGGTCGGCGCGGACGGCGCCTGGTCGCGGGTCCGGCCACTGCTCTCCGATGCCGTACCGGAGTACGCCGGCACGTCGTTCGTCGAGACCTACCTGTTCGACGCCGACACCCGGCACACCCGTTCGGCACGGCTGGTGGGCGGCGGGTCGATGATCGCGCCCTCGCCGGGCAAGGAGATATTCACCCACCGGGAGAGCGGCGACACCCTGCACACCTATGCCGCACTGGCGAGGCCGGAAGCCTGGTTCGCCGCCATCGACTTCGCCGACCCCGCCGCCGCGGCCGCGCGCATCGCGCACGAGTTCGACGGCTGGGCGCCGGAGCTCACCGCGCTGATCACGGACGCCGACACGGGCCCCGTGCTGCGGCCGCACCACGCCCTGCCGGCCGGCCTCCGGTGGAGCCGGGTGCCGGGAGTAACCCTCATCGGCGACGCCGCCCACCTCGCGGCCCCGAACGGCGAAGGCGCCAACCTGGCCATGCTCGACGGCGCGGAACTCGGCAAGAGCCTCGCCTCGCACCCCGGCGACGCGGAAGCCGCGCTCGCCGAGCACGAGCAGTCCATGCACGCCCGCAGCGCCGAGCCCGTCACGTTCGAAGGTGACGAGACCTTCGGCCTCGACTCCGAGAACAACACGGCCCAGGCCATGCTCAGGATGCTCACGCAGCAAGACGCGTCTGCTTGACCTTCACACCGTGTCAGGCGGTCAACTCGGAGACATCATGTTCACCATCGGAGACTTCGCCCGGCACGGCCGTGTATCGGCCCGCATGCTGCGGCACTACGACGAGACCGGGCTGCTGCGCCCGGCGCACGTCGATCCTGCCAGCGGCTACCGCTACTACACCGCTGCCCAGCTCGCACGCCTCAACCGGATCATCGCGCTCAAGGACCTCGGGTTCACGCTCCAGCAGGTCCGGGACATCGTGGACGACAAGGTCGGCCCCGGCGAGCTGCGCGGCATGCTGCGGCTGCGGCGGGCCGAGCTGGAGACCGCGGTGGCTGCCGCGGAAGCGCGGCTGGTCCAGGTCGAGGCGAGGCTCCGAGCGATCGAGAGTGAGGGTCACATGCCCACGAACGACGTTGTCCTCAAGAGCGTCCCGTCCGTAAGGGTGGCGGAGCTGACCGGCACCGCCGCAGGTTTCGAGCCCGAGCACATCAGCCCGGTCATCGGGCCGCTCTACGACGAGCTGTTCCGGCGGCTGCGCGCGGCGGACATCACCCCCACGGGCCCCGGCGTCGCGTACTACGAGGAGGCTCAGGAGGGCGGTGGCAGGATCACCGTCCACGCCGCCATCCAGGTCTCCGCCCCTCTCCAGGACGACACGGTACGAATCCTGGACCTGCCGTCCGTCGACCAGGCGGCGACCATCGTGCACCGGGGTTCCATGGACACCGTGCTCCCCACGGCCCAGGCCCTGGCCCGATGGATCGACGCCAACGGCTACCGCTCGACGGGGTATCACCGCGAGATCAACCTGGAGTGCCCGGAAAACCGCGACGACTGGGTGACGGAACTCCAGGTGCCGGTGGCCCGGGTCTGACCCGTCATTCGCATCACACTCGGGCGGCGGGGCCGTCACGGCCGCCCGCCGCCCGAGCCCCGCCGCCCGGCCGGGCGACCGCCCAGCGAATGGAGCCCGCTCACGGTCCTCGCCCGCCCCGGCGATCGCCTCCGGCCACGGCGCTAGGCGGCGGCCTTGTGGCGCGCCAGTTCCGTGGCCCGCTCGTAGACCTGCCGTGCGTGCGCGTTGGCGCGGTGCGGACGGATACGCCGCCGCAGTGTGTCGAAGTGCTCGTCCGCGCGGGCCGACGACAGCGTCTCGTAGTCGTCGAGGAATCGACTCCACGTGGCACACGACGCCTCAAGGTGTCCCACTTCGAGCTGGCGCTGCGCGAGCAGCCCGTTCGCGTGGGCCCTGCCCTGCTTCTCGACCACTGGCCGCACCCGATTGGAATCGTTCATGGCCTTGATCGACCCGGGCACGTCACCGAGCGCGTAGAGGACGCTCGACACATGGAAGTGGTAGGCGGCCTTGTCGTAGCCGCCGATCGCATCCCGGCGGTCGTCAGCCTTCGACAGGGCGGCCTCCGTCTCGGTCAGCCGGGTGAAAGCCTGACGCCTGTCACCGACCAGCGCCGCACCGTGAGCCTGCTGACCGGTGAGGAACGCCTGTAGCCGCGGACCGGCCTTCGGGGCCGATTCAGCGGCGGAGTCCGCCAGCTCCAACGACTTCCTGGCGTGCTTGAGGTTGGCCGCTTGCAGCGACATGCCGCGCAGAGTGCGGCAGTACGTGAGGTGATCCTCCGCAGCGCCCGCAAGCGAGAGGGCCTGCAGGTAGTAGCGCTGCCCCAGGCCGTGTGCCCTCTCGTACATCGCCATCCAGCCCGTCAGGTACACGAGGTCGGAGGCAGCGGCCAGCATGTCTTTCCGGACAGCATCGGAGGCGTCGGCACGGAGGTACGGCGCGACCGTGTTGACGAGGAAGGCCGCCGCCATCGGCCTGGCGTGACCACCCCCCAACTCGTCGAGAATGTCCGCGAGTCGATCGGTCATCGTCCTGACCGTGGCGACTTCGCCCGCACCGATCCGGACGGTGCGCCCGGTCGCGTGCGCGTCGGCTCGGCCGGCGAGATCGACGTACGCGGGGACCGGCAACGCGGCGGCGTAGAGGGTCGTTGCGAGGAACCTGCGTCGAGACGGGTCCATGTCTTCCCTTCCGGTCGTGACGAGCTGTTCCGTCATGTCCGCCGGCAAAGCGGGGCCGGTGACGGGCTCGGCTGCTGCCGGGGGCATTCCCGCTTCGGCGAGGGTGACGGGGCGGCCCAGGCGACGGGAGAGGGCCTCGACGACGAGCGGACGGAGCCTCGCCCTCGGCACTGTGCCGCCAAGCCACTTGTTGACGTTGCTCTTGTCGCAACGCCCGTCGACCTGCGCCTCCGCCGCCACGCGGTTCACCGCGGCGGCGAGCTCGACCTGGGTCCATCCGGCCTCTTGCAGAAGGGACTTGAGGCCGTCGTTCGCGTCACGGTTGGTCATTGCCGACTCCCAGCGTGTGCACGGACTTTCCACGGTTTCCACTTGCGGTGCCCGTTCAACGGTACCCCTGTGCGTGATCACGCGGTTGCGTAGTGCATGCACGAAGAGCCGTTGGCTCCCTCGCCCATCCGCGCAGGAGGCGTGACCTTGTACCCCAGTTCCGGCAACTCCAGCAGAGTCGACCTGGCATGTGAGCCGTCATCCGTTCGGCACGCCCGCAGCCATGCGAGAGACTGCTTCCGTGCCTGGGGTGTTCCCCGTGAGACGGGCTACGACGCCCTCACCATCGTGTCGGAGTTGACCGCCAACGCCGTACGGCACGCGGGCACGCACGAGCCCGGGCGGCTGGACGCCGCGCCGAAACCTCCGAGAGCACGCGCATGCTCCCTGTCCCTGTGGTTCAGCGGCCCCCGCCTCTACGTCTCGGTCCACGACGAGACCGATGAACCCCCGGTCCTGCGGCCGGCGTTCGGCGACGACGAGAACGGCCGGGGCCTGCAACTCGTGGCTGCTCTCAGCGAGGGATTCTGGGGCTTCACACGCACCACCTCTCGACCCGGGAAGCACGTATGGGCGTCCCTCCGGCTATGCACAGTGACAACGAAGACCATCGTGCGAGCTTCGACTACAAAGGAGATCCCGAAAATGACCATGATTGAAAAGACTCCCTGGGGAGTCCGCAGAATGGAGCCGTTTCCGGCAGGGGCCGTTCTCCCGGCAACACGCGTCGTGCTGGACGCGGAGACGCAGACCGGGAACTGGCTCGGCGAAGACGGTACCCGCCTGCCGGAGATGGCCAAGCACAAGCGGTCCGAGACCTCGAAGGAGACGACCACGCGTACGAGTCTGGACGGCAACAGCGACGAGGGCAGCGACCAGCAGGGAGACACCGACTGATGCCCGCGAGGCCCGCAGGGCCCGTGCTCGTGGTCACGCGTCTGGACGATGCCACGGCGGACCTGGTGATCGCGGAGCTGAACCAACGCGCGGTACCGGTCGTGCGCCTCGATCCAGGTGACTTCCCGATGGGCGTCCGGGCCAGCGCCTCGTTCGACGACTCGGGAATGGCCGGCACGATGAGAACTCTGAGCCGTGCGTTCGAACTCAAGGCGGTCAGGTCCGTCTACTGGCGAAGGCCGAACCCGTACGCGTCCTCGCCGGGCCTGCGAGAGCAGGACGCACGTTGGTGCCTTGACCAGGCGCGCTACGGGATCGGCGGGATCCTGGCGTCCCTTCCTCTAGCGCACTACGTCAATCATCCCTGGCGCAACCGAGACGCCGAGTACAAGCCCGCTCAGCTCGCGACGGCGGCGCGTTGCGGCCTCCGCATTCCGCCGACGCTCGTCACCAGCGATCCATGCCAGGCCCGCGAGTT
The DNA here is from genome assembly GCF_017813245.1 of Streptomyces montanisoli. Taxonomy (GTDB): domain Bacteria; phylum Actinomycetota; class Actinomycetes; order Streptomycetales; family Streptomycetaceae; genus Streptomyces; species Streptomyces montanisoli. The sequence continues at coordinate 6,875 of NZ_JAGIQL010000045.1, read as the reverse complement.
CGCGGCGCGGTATGCGCCGGTGCTGTACAAGCCGCTGTGGAACACCGACTACACCGGAGAGGACATGCGCGCCAGAACCGTATGGATCGACGACGTGCCTCCTGAGGCCATCGACTCGGGCGTGTCCAGGACCGCGCACCTGTTCCAGCAACGCGTGAGGAAGGAGGCCGACATTCGTTTGACGGTGGTTGGTGACCAGTTCTTCGCCGTGCGGGTCGACGGCTCACCGGGCGTGGACTGGCGGCGCCACTACGACGTGCTGAGCTACACACCGATCGGCACGCCGCCTCACATCCGGCGCGGTGTGCGTTCGTATCTCCAGGCGTTCGGGCTCGTCTACGGCGCTCTCGACTTCGGCCTGGACGCGGACGGCCGGTGGTGGCTCTACGAATGCAATCCGAACGGGCAATGGGCCTGGTTCCCGGACACGATCTGCGGGCCGATCGCTGAAGCCCTCGCCGACCAGCTGGCAAAACCAGGAGCAGATACATGACGATCGACGCTGCTTCACTGCGCGTCCGGCTCGCCCGTCGCATGGCGGAAAGCGGCTCGTTGAGCGACCCCGCATGGCGGGCAGCCATCGAGAGCGTTCCACGGGAGGCATTCCTCGGCCAGGCCGTTTTCCGGCCCTGTGGCACCGCCTGGGAGCCGGTTCGCCGCGACCAGGTGCGCCTCGATGAATGGCTCGACCTCGCCTACCGCGATGAAACGTGGGTGACACAGGTCGAGGGCATCGACGCCGCTTCCACCGAATCGTCTGTGTCGGGCAACCCGACGTCGTCGTCAACGCTGCCGTCCCTCATCATCCGGATGCTCGAAGTGGCTCGGGTCGAGTCGACCGACCGAGTGTTGGAGATCGGCACGGGTACCGGCTACTCGACTGCTGTGCTGTGTCACCGCCTGGGAGCGGAACGCGTCACGTCCGTCGAATGCGATCGGAGCGTGGCCCGCCACGCGGCTGCGTCGCTGCGAGCAACTGGGTGGTCTCCGGACCTGGTCGTCGGGGACGGCCTGCACGGGTATGCGCCGGGTGCCCCTTACGACGTCCTGGTTGCCACCTGTTCGGTGCGTTCCATCCCGTTCTCGTGGATGGTCCAGGTCCGTGCGGGAGGCACCGTCACCACGACACTCAGTGGCTGGATGCTGGCATCCGGGCTCGTGCGCCTGACGCTCGCCGAGGATGGCAGTGCCTCCGGTCGCTTCACCCGGGACCAGGTGTCCTACATGCTTGCCCGCCCGCATGAACGCCCGCCGCACCCCGCCTTCTTCCAGCATGAAGGGACTGCGCGTGAATGTCTCGTGCCACCGCAGGAGCTTGAGGGCTGGACGGGAAGGTTCCTGGCTCAGCTCGCGGCGCCGTCGGCCGAGTTGATGACGACCGAGGATGGCCTCGTTCTGTGGGACGTGGCCACCGGGTCCCAGGCCTGGACGGAACGGGTGTCGGGCACGTGGGCCGTGCACCAGCACGGGCCACTGCGACTGTGGGACCAGGTCGAGGATGCCATCACCACGTGGAAGGCAGTGGGGCAGCCAGACCAGTCCGCCTTCGGTCTGTCAGTGACGACCGACCACGCCCAGTACGTGTGGATCGGGGACCCGAGCGGGCCCTCCTGGCCACTGCCGGTATGACCTCGCTGCGGAGGTCGCCGCACCTCCGGCAGTTTCCCGGCTGGGGTCAGTCCAGGTCTGGCCAGTTCAGCAGGTTTTCCAGGGCGGCGCGGTCGCCCTCGTACCGCAGGCTGCCCAGGGTGGGGCGGCGGTGCAGGGTGAGCAACAGGTCGCTCGCCGAACCGTGGACGTCGGCATCCGCCTCGTGCCGGCCGTCGACGAGGTGCGAGCCCGACTCCGTCGAGTCGAGCAGCCATGACCCGCCCTCTGCGGCGTGCAGGCCGATCCGGGTCGGCTCGTGCGGCCAGCGGCCGGCGGTGCCATGGCTGACGCCGACGAACTCGGCGATACCGTCGAGCGCCGCAACAGCCGGAACGGGCTGGGCAGTTCCGGTGGCCAGCTGGGCATCGAAGGCGTGGATCGATGCCTCCTGTACCTGGTGGCGCGCCACGGCTCCGCTCGTCGCCGGGACGTCGGAGCCTCCCCACCATGTCCAGCAGCCCACCGAGGGGCCCGCGGCTCGCAGGGCGGCGATCAGCTCCTGGGTGGCCGAGGCGGAACGGGCCGAGAGGTCGGCGGACAGCGTGTCCACGGCCGGTGCCACGACCGGTGGCTTCTCGCTGGGGCCCGCCGCGACCACCGCGGCCCAGAACCGGTGCACCTCGGCAACGTGCTCGACCAGGTCGCGGAGCGACCAGTCGGGGCAGCTGGGGACGCGGACATCCAGATCGGGGGCACCGGCGACGCTGCCGCGCAGGGTGGCCGCCGAGCGGTCCTGGACCAGGGCCAGCAGGTCTTCGAAGGCGGGTGCCTGGGTCATCCCGGCTTCCTATCAGCCGGCACTGACAGTGGGCCGACGCACGCCGGCCAGCCGCGCCCGTCAAGGACCCGGCTCGGCCCAACCCGCGCACACCACCATGGACTGCGCGTTGACGTGCTGCCGTGCGCCTGAATCTTCGGGGGCGATCCGGCGAACGCCGGGTGGTGGTATTGACGGGGCCCGGTCAGCGGAGCAACGATCTCCCCGCTGCCGCTCGTACCGACAGACGGCAACCGGCAGACGGCAACCGCCGGTCGGCTCCCCGCCCCAGGAGACAACGATGTCGCACGTCAACCGCCGGCGCTTCCTCCAACTCGCCGCGGCCACGGCCGCGACCTCCGCGCTGCCCGCCGCCATCGCGCGCGCCGCCGCCATCCCGGCCGCCGTACGCAGCGGGACCGTGCAGGACGTCGAGCACGTCGTCGTGCTGATGCAGGAGAACCGGTCGTTCGACCACTACTTCGGCACGCTGAACGGCGTGCGCGGCTTCGGCGACCCGCGTCCCGTGCCGCTGCCGAACGGGAAGCCCGTCTGGTACCAGGCGGACGGTGCGGGCAAGGTCACCCTGCCGTTCCGCCCGGACGAGGCCAACCTCGGGCTGACGTTCATCGAGGACCTCAACCACGACTGGAACGGCACGCACAACGCGTTCAACCAGGGCAACTGGGACAGCTGGATCCCGGCCAAGACGGCCACCACCATGGCGCACCTGAGCCGCAAGGACATCCCGTTCCACTACGCGCTGGCCGACGCGTTCACCATCTGCGACGCCTACCACTGCTCGCTGCTGTCCTCCACGGACCCCAACCGCTACTACATGTACACGGGCTGGGTCGGCAACGACGGTTCGGGCGGCGGGCCCGTGATCGGCAACGAGGAGGCCGGGTACGGCTGGCGGACGTTCCCGGAGATGCTGGAGCGGGCCGGTGTCTCGTGGAAGATCTACCAGGACACCGGGACGGGCCTGGACAAGGCCGGCGGATGGGGCTGGACCTCGGACCCGTACATCGGCAACTACGGCGACAACTCGCTGCTCTACTTCACCCAGTACCAGAACGCCGCACCCGGCAGCCCGCTGTACGAGAAGGCGCGCACGGGCACGCATGTCGACGGCGGCGGCGGGCTGTTCGACGGCCTGCGGGCGGACGTGAAGGGCGGCAGGCTGCCGCAGGTCTCCTGGATCGCCGCGCCCGAGGCGTACTGCGAGCACCCGAGCTGGCCGGCCAACTACGGTGCCTGGTACGTCTCCCAGGTCCTCGACGCGCTCACCTCCGACCCCGATGTGTGGAGCAAGACGGTCCTGCTGCTCACCTACGACGAGAACGACGGGTTCTTCGACCACGCCGTGCCCCCGTACCCGCCGGTGGACTCCTCCTGGGGCCTTTCCACCGTCAGCACCTCGGGCGAGATCTACACGGGCGGCGCCTCCTCGTCGTACGAGAAGAACCTGCCGTACGGGCTAGGGCCGCGGGTGCCGATGCTTGCCATCTCCCCGTGGAGCACCGGGGGTTGGGTGTGCTCGCAGACGTTCGACCACACGTCGATCGTGCAGTTCATCGAGAAGCGGTTCGGCGTGCACAACCCGAACGTCTCCGCGTGGCGGCGCGCGGTGTGCGGCGACCTCACCTCCGCGTTCGACTTCACGGGGGCGAGCGGCAGGGTCCCCGGCCTGCCGGGCACCAGCGGCTACCAGCCGCCCGCCGACCACAGCACACCGCCCGACTACCACCCGGTGCCGCCGGCCGACGGCGCGCTGCCGCGGCAGGAGCCCGGCCTGCGCAAGGCGCGGCCGCTGCCGTACGACCTGGCCGCCGACAGCCACGCGGAGGGCGGCCGCCTGCACTTCACGTTCACCAACCTCGGGTCCGTGGGGGCCGGTTTCCACGTCACCTCGACCGTCCGCTCCGACAGCCCCTGGCCGTACACCGTCGAGGCGGGAAAGACGCTCAGCGACAGCTGGGCGCTGCCGAGCGGGGGCGCGTCCCGGTACCAGTACTCGGTGTTCGGGCCCGGCGGCTGGCTGCGCGAGTTCGCCGGCACCATCGCGGGGCTCGGCCCCGAGGTCACCGCGCGCCACGACCGTTCCAGCGGGCACGTCACCCTCACGTTCACCAATCCCGGTGGCGGCGCGACGGTCACCTTCACGGCCACCGACTCGTACGCGCCGGCGCACCACTACACGTACACCGTGCGCCCCGGCGCTTCGGTGACCGTCCCGGACTGGGGCGTCGCCGCGGGGAACCGCTGGTACGACGTCACGGTGACGAACGACGCCGACGCGGCGTACGTCCGCCGCTTCGCCGGCCACGTCGAGACGGGCGAACCGTCCACCAGCGACCCGCACACCCACACCACGGGGGGTTGAGGGTCGGCTCACGCAGGGCCGATGGTCAGGCGGCTGCGTCCCAGGCCGCCTCGACCATCCGGAAGACCTCGTCCACCGCGGCCTCCGGTTCGTCCGACTCGCGGGCCAGCGGGTAGGCGTCGATCGCGAACCTCGCGATCGTGCGGCAGGCCAGCGCGGTCCGTGACAGGCGGGGATCGGCGGCGATCGCCGCCGCAAGCGACTCCGCGTGGCGCAGCCTCATCGACTCCTCGTACTCGCGCAGGGCGGTCGATCCGTCGATCATGCGCCAGATCGGGGCGGCGCCCTCCGCCGTGCAGTGGCGCACCAGGGCGTGGATCTCGCGGCGCAGCGCGGGGATCAGCGGCTCGTCCGGCGCCCGGCCGGTGACGGCCTGTGCGAGGCGCTGCTCGAAGTCCTGGTCCTGCTCGAACACCAGGGCCTCTTTCGAGGCGAAGTGGGAGAAGAGTGTGGTGACGGCCACGTCGGCCTCGGCGGCCACGTCACGGATGCCCACCTCGTCGTACCCGCGTTCCAGGAAGAGCCGCAGGGCGGTGTCGGCGATCTTCTGACGGGTCGCGGCCTTCTTGCGCTCGCGGCGTCCGGACTGCTGCACGGTCATGGGTTGACGCTACCAGGTCTGAATTAGTAACCGTTAGGAAAAGCTAACGGTTAGTGTTACGGTCGGCGGCATGAAGAGAGTGAGCTTCGCCGAGTTCGGCGGTCCTGAGGTGCTGCGGCTGATGGACGAGGAGGAACCACACGCGGGCCCCGGCCGGATACGCGTCGCCGTGCGGGCGGCCGGCGTGAATCCCGTCGACTGGAGGATTCGGGAAGGCCAGGTGCTGGGGGCGCATCCGACGGTGCTGCCCTCCGGGGTCGGTATCGACGCCGCCGGGGTGGTGGACGAGGTCGGCGATGGCGTGACGGGCGTCGAGGCCGGCGATCACGTGTTCGGCGAGGGGTCGAGCACGTACGCCGAGTTCGCGGTGCTGTCGGCGTGGGTCCGTATGCCCGAGGGGCTGACCTTCGAGGAGGCTGCCGGGTACCCGTCCGTGGTGGAGACCGCGTTGCGCGTCCTCCGCGAGGTGGAGGTGAGGCCCGGGCAGACGCTGCTGGTCAGCGGCGCGTCGGGGGGTGTGGGATCGGCGGTGCTGCAGATCGCGCGCGAGCGGGGCATCGCGGTGATCGGCACGGCCGGTGCGGCGAACCAGGATTACCTGCGCGGTCTGGGCGCCGCCGCCACGACGTACGGCGAGGGGTGGGCCGGGCGCGTGCGGCGACTCGGACGCGTCGACGCGGCCCTCGACCTGGCGGGCTCGGGCGTGCTCCGCGAGCTGGTCGAACTGACCGGGGACCCGCGGAAGGTGGTCTCCATCGCCGACCTGACGGCGCCGGAGTTCGGCGTCCGGTTCTCGGGCGTGGCGGGCAGCATGGAGGACGCGCTCGGCGAGGCGGCGGGACTCATCGCGCGGGGGAAGCTGCACATCCCCGTCGAGAAGACGTACACGCTGGCCGAGGCCGCGGCCGCGCACGCCGACAGCCGGGCAGGACACACGCGCGGGCGCCGGGTCCTGACCGTCTGACCGACCCTCGACGCGGGAACGCGGGCGTCGTCAGATGGCCTACGGCCCGCTTGCGCGCCGCGCGGACGTGCGGATCGCCGCGTGCCCCCGCCGCCCGGCCTTGTGCGCCGCGGCGCGGCACGTCCCGCGCGTCGGGTCGTGCCGTATGCCGCGAGCTGTCCCGACCACCTCGGGGGCCGGAGCCTGGTCGCTACAGCGCGGCGGGCCGTTCCGGTGTGCTGTACGCGGTGAACGCCGGTGGCCGGTGGTCTGGCGCGGCCGCCCCGGCCCGGTGCCGGTGGCCCCTGACGCCGCATCCGGTTCGGCGAGGGCCATCGCGCATGCCGCGGGCTCGGTCGTGCGACAGCGGGGTCGCCCGCCGCCCGTGGCCGAGCCGCGCCGGGGGCCTGGGCGGCGGCAGATTGGAACAGCTCACGACTCAACTCCTGACACCCATTCAACTTGTATGCCGTCTTCTGCCTGATAAAAAGGGCGGGGGGGGGGCGGGGGGGGGGGGGGCGGGGGGCGGGGGGGGGGG
>NZ_JAGIQL010000044.1 GCF_017813245.1 Streptomyces montanisoli | reverse complement strand
CCCCCCCCCCCCCCCCCCCCCCCCCCCCCCCCCCCCCCCCCCCCCCCCCCCCCCCCCCCCCCCCCCCCCCCCCTCTCCCCGGCGCGGCCCCGCCCTCCGGGTTCCCCCGCCCCCGGGGCCCCGGCCCCCCCCTCTCCCGTCCCGCGGGGGCCGGGGCCGCCCCCCGCCCCGGCCCCCCCCCCCCCCCGCCCCCCGCGCCGCCCCCCCCTCCCACCTCTCGCCCGGCGGCGCCCCGCCACGGCGCGGCGCGCCGGGTGGCGCGCTCGCCACGGGAACGGGCCCGAGCACCTCGGCGCCGGCCGGCAGTTCGGTGCTCGCGACGAACGCGGCGACGGCCTCGCCGGGTCCTGACACCGCGGCCATCCGCGACACCGGCGGGAACCCGAGCTGCGCCCGCTCTGCCAGCTCGCGCCGCGCGTGCCCCACGGGGTCCCAGCGCACCAGTGCCTGCACGGGCCGCAGCGTGGGCTCCGCGACCACCACGACCGTGCCGCCCTCGCTCTGGCCGCGTACCAGCGAGGCGGCCTGGATCCAGCGGCGCAGCGCCTCCTCGGAGGCCCTGAGGTCGGGGCGGGAGACCATCGCCCAGCCGTCGAGGAGCAGCGCCGCCGCGTACCCGCCGTCCGCGACGGGCTCGGCGCCCGGCGTGCAGACGACGAGGGCGGGCCTGCCGGGCACGGCGTCCAGGATGTGGTCGCGGCCCGACGTGCGCACGGGGACGGCGGGGAAGGCGCGGCCCAGTTCCTCCGCGGTGCGGCGGGCACCGACGATCCGGGCGCGCAGCCTGGGGCTGCCGCACTCGGGGCAGTGCCAGCCGGAGGCGCCCCGGCCGCACCAGCCGCACCGCAGGTCGTGCTGTTCCGCGGCCTCGACGGGGCCCGCGCAGTGCGGGCACCGTGCGGGCGCCCGGCAGCGCTCGCAGGCGAGCCTCGGCGCGTACCCGCGGCGCGGCACCTGCACGAGCACGGGCCCCGACGCCAGACCGTCACGCACGGCCCCCCAGGCAAGACTGGGCAGCCTGGCGGCGCGCGCCGCCTCGTCGCGCGCCAGTTCGGCGTCGCCGACGGTGCGTACCAGGGGCGCCGCCGCGCGCACCGTCTCGCGCGACGCGGCGAGCGGCAGGGCCCAGCCGGACGCGACGAGCTGGGCGGCCTCTACGGTGCAGCTCGTGCCGCCGAGCAGGAACGCGCACCCGTCGTGCGCGGCGCGCAGCAGCAGCACATCGCGCGCGTGCGGCTGGGGCGCGTGCTGCTCGCTGTGGCTGGAGTCCCCGTCGTCCCACAGGGCGACAAGGCCGAGGTCGCATACGGGCGCGAACATCGCGGCGCGCGTGCCGACCACGGCACGCACCGCACCGCGCCGCACCGCCAGCCACTCGCGGTACCGCTTCTCGGGCCCGGCCTCGGCGGTGAGCAGCGCGTGCCGCCCCTCCCCCAGCAGACCGGTGAGCGCCTCGTCGACCCGGGCCGAGACACGGCCGTCGGGCACGACGACGAGCGCGCCGCGCCCGGAGGCCAGCGTGGCGGCGACGGCGCGCGCGATCTCCTGCGCCCACAGCGGTCCCGGCAGCGCGGTCCACACGGCGCGCGGCGCTCCGCCCGTCGCGAGCGCGTCGAGGAACGCGGGCCCGGTCGGATACCGCTCCCAGCTGCCGGGCTCCGGGGCGGGCGGCGGCTCGAGCGGCTGCGGGGACGGGCGGCTCTCGGCGCGCGCGCTGCGCGGCGGCACGGCGAGTTGCAGCACGTCCGCGAGGGATCCGGCGTAGCGGTCGGCGACGGCGCGTGCGAGCGCGAGCAGTTCCGCGCTGAGCACCGGCTCGGGGGAGACGACGCCGGCGAGCGCGGCCAGCGGGCCCGTGTAGTCGGACGTGGCGAGCCGCTCCACGACGAACCCGTCGATCAGCCGCCCGCCCTCGCGACGCCCGCCGCGCACGGAGTGCGCCCCCGCCCCGAACCTGACCCGTACCCGCACGCCGGGCTGGGCCGCCTCGTCCAGCTCGGCCGGGACCGCGTAGTCGAAGAACTGGTCGAGGTGGAGCACGCCCTTGTTGACGACGACCCGCGCCACCGGCAGCCGCTCGGCGAGCGGGGCGCCGCGCCAGGTGCGCGGCTTGGCGCGCGGCGTCCTCGCCTCGCGCACGGTCTGCTTGATCAGCGCGAGCTGCTCCCCCTCGGCCTCCTGCCTCTGCTCGTCACCGCTGCTCACAGCCCCATACCTACCAGACGGGTACGACAGTGCGGGCCGGCGAGACCGCGACGGGCGAGCGGGACGGCTCGCTTCAGGAGGCCGGCTGCTCCTGGTAGCGCGCCAGCGCCTCGGCCGTCTTCGTCGGGGTGAACTCCGTGATCCGGTACGTGCACACGCCCGCGAGCGTGAAGGGGTCGCGGGCCGCGAGGGCCTCGGCGGCCGCGCGGTCGGGTGCCGTCGCCAGGATCAGGCCGCCGTCGCGCGGGACCTTGCGGCCCGAGGCGATGAAGTAGCCCTCGGCGTAGCAGGTGTCCAGCCACGCCTTGTGGTCGTCGAGCGCCGCCTCGACGCGGTCCATGGGGGCGGTGTAGGTGAGCTCAAGTACGAACATGCGCCACACGCTATCGGGGCCCGGTCCCCCCGCCGAGGCGGAGGGGCCGGGCCCCGACAATGCTGCCGTGCGGGCCGGTCGGACGGTCAGAAGCCGGCGGCCTCTCAGACGCCCGCGGCCTCGCGGAGCGCGTCGACGCGGTCCGCGTGCTCCCAGGTGAACTCGGGGAGCTCGCGGCCGAAGTGGCCGTACGCCGCCGTCTTCGCGTAGATCGGGCGGAGCAGGTCGAGGTCGCGGATGATGGCGGCCGGGCGCAGGTCGAAGACCTGGCTGATGGCCTTCTCGATCTTCTCGTGGTCGACGGTCGCGGTGCCGAACGTCTCCACGAAGAGGCCCACGGGCTCGGCCTTGCCGATCGCGTAGGCGACCTGGACCTCGCAGCGGGAGGCGAGGCCCGCCGCGACGACGTTCTTCGCGACCCAGCGCATCGCGTACGCGGCGGAGCGGTCGACCTTCGACGGGTCCTTGCCCGAGAAGGCGCCGCCGCCGTGGCGTGCCATGCCGCCGTACGTGTCGATGATGATCTTGCGGCCGGTCAGGCCCGCGTCGCCCATCGGACCGCCGATCTCGAACCGGCCCGTCGGGTTGACCAGCAGGCGGTAGCCGTCGGTGTCCAGCTTGATGCCGTCCTCGACGAGCTGCTGGAGCACGTGCTCGACGACGAACTCGCGGATGTCGGGCGCGAGCAGCGAGTCCAGGTCGATGTCGGACGCGTGCTGCGAGGAGACCACGACCGTGTCGAGGCGGAGCGCCTTGTCGCCGTCGTACTCGATGGTGACCTGCGTCTTGCCGTCGGGACGCAGGTAGGGGATGGTGCCGTTCTTGCGGACCTCGGACAGCCGGCGGGACAGCCGGTGCGCCAGGTAGATCGGCAGCGGCATCAGCTCGGGCGTCTCGTCGCACGCGTAGCCGAACATCAGGCCCTGGTCGCCCGCGCCCTGCTTGTCCAGGTCGTCGACCTCGCGGCCTTCGGTGGCGCCCGCGACCCGGTTCTCGTACGCGGCGTCGACGCCCTGCGCGATGTCGGGGGACTGCGCGCCGATGGAGACGGAGACGCCGCAGGACGCGCCGTCGAAGCCCTTCTTCGAGGAGTCGTAGCCGATCTCCAGGATCTTGTTGCGCACGAGCTGCGCGATCGGCGCGTACGCCTTGGTGGTCACCTCGCCGGCGACGTGGACGAGACCCGTGGTGATCAAGGTCTCCACGGCGACGCGCGAGGACGGGTCCTCGGTGAGGAGCGCGTCGAGGATGGTGTCGCTGATCTGGTCAGCGATCTTGTCGGGGTGACCCTCGGTCACGGACTCCGAGGTGAACAGACGGCGGGACACATCGCTCCCTGAGGTTGCAGCGGCTGCTGACTGATCAGCCGATCAGCTGATCACTTTCTACTGGTAGCGCGGCTGGAGGCTGCGCCCGGCCACGCTCCGCCGTCAGTTTATCCGGCACCCCGCGCCAGGAGTCCAGGCATCTCGCTCCGTGAGCGCGGTGTGTGCCGTCTTACGGGGCGGTGCGGGGCCGGGAGAACGGGGTTTCCCGCCTCCCGCACCGGGCGATGTCGCTTTTCGGCCTTCGGCGCGCCGTCCACGATGCGGGACGCATGACCATCATGCGGACCACCCGGTGGCTCCCGCCGGTCACGGCGTGACGAGCCGCTCCACGACCAGGTCCCAGACCGTGTCGGCCAGTGCCTCCTTCGGGCCGTACGGCACCGGCGTCTCGCCGCCGTCCGCGGCCAGGACCACCGCCTCGTTCTCCGCGGCGCCGAACGTCTTGTGCGCGCCGACCTCGTTGACCACGAGCAGGTCGCACCCCTTGCGCCGCAGCTTCGCGCGCCCGTTGGCCAGCACGTCGTCCGTCTCCGCCGCGAAGCCGACGACCACCTGGCCGGGCGCGGGGCGCTCGGCCGCGAGCGCCGCGAGGATGTCCGGGTTGCGCACCAGCGCCAGCGGCTCGGGCTCCACGCCGTCCCGCTTCTTGATCTTGCCCTGCGCGTAGGCGGCCGGGCGGAAGTCGGCGACCGCGGCGGCCATCACCACCGCGTCCGCGTCGGCGGCCGCCTTGAGCGCCGCGTCGCGCAACTCCAGCGCGGTCCCGACGTGGACGACGTCGGCACCCGCCGGGTCCGTCATGCCCGTGTTGGCCTCGATGAGGGTCACCCGGGCGCCGCGCGCCACGGCCGTCCTCGCCAGGGCGAAGCCCTGCCTGCCCGAGGAGCGGTTGCCGAGGAAGCGCACCGGGTCGAGCGGCTCGCGCGTGCCCCCGGCGCTGACCACCACGTGGCGCCTCGCGAGGTCGGGGCTCTGGGCGCCGCGCGCCAGCGCCGCGCGGCACACCTCGAAGATCTCGCCCGGGTCGGGCAGCCTGCCCTTGCCCGTGTCGACGCCGGTGAGCCTGCCCACGGCGGGCTCGACGACCACGGCGCCCCTGCGGCGCAGCGCCGCCACGTTCTCCCGGGTGGCGGGGTGCTCCCACATCTCGGTGTGCATGGCGGGCGCGAACACGACGGGGCAGCGCGCCGTGAGCAGGGTGTTGGTCAGCAGGTCGTCGGCGAGGCCGTGGGACGCCCTCGCCAGCAGGTCGGCCGTGGCCGGCGCGACGACGACGAGGTCGGCCGCCTTGCCGATCCGCACGTGCGGGACCTCGTGCACGTCCTCCCACACCTCCGTGGAGACGGGATGGCCCGAGAGCGCGGACCAGGTGTCGGCGCCCACGAACCGCAGTGCCGACGCCGTCGGCACGACCGTCACGTCGTGTCCCGACTCCGTGAGGCGGCGCAGCAGCTCGCACGCCTTGTACGCGGCGATCCCGCCGGCCACCCCAAGGACGACCCTCGGCTTCTCCACCATGTCTCCCGCTCCCCGCTCCCGCTTCGACCGCGGCGGCCGCACCCGCGTACCGCCTGCTCCCATGACACACCACAGGCCCGGCAGACGTCTGCCGGGCCTGTGGACAACGCGTCGATCATATGACCGATGCGGGCGATTACTGGGCCGGGGCCTCGATGGCCTCGGAGGTCAGCAGCCCCGCGTTGATCTCGCGCAGGGCGATCGAGAGGGGCTTCTCGTGCACGTGGGTGTCCACGAGCGGGCCGACGTACTCCAGCAGGCCCTCACCGAGCTGCGAGTAGTACGCGTTGATCTGGCGCGCACGCTTGGCCGCGTAGATCACCAGGCTGTACTTGGAGTCCGTGGCCTCAAGCAGCTCGTCGATCGGCGGGTTGATGATGCCCTCGGGTGGGGTCATGGAAGAGGACACTCTTGGCCTTCCGAAGAAAGAACGGGATTCAGGACACTGCCAGCAAGGCTAGCAGCTCGCGCGCGACGTCCTCGACGGAGGTGTTGACGAGGGTGGTGTCGAACTCCGGCTCGGCGGCGAGCTCGACCCGCGCCGCGGCGAGCCTGCGCTCGATCACGTCGGGCGGCTCGGTGCCGCGCCCGGTCAGCCTGCGCACCAGCTCGTCCCAGTCCGGCGGCGCGAGGAAGACGAGGCGGGAGTCCGGCATGGACTCCTTGACCTGCCTCGCGCCCTGGAGGTCGATCTCCAGCAGCACGGGCGCGCCCGCGTCGAGCCGGTCCATGACGGCGGCCCTGGGCGTCCCGTAGCGGTTGCCGGCGAACTGTGCCCACTCCAGCAGCTCGCCGTTGGCGACGAGCTTGTCGAACTCGTCGTCCGTGACGAAGAAGTACTGGACGCCGTGGCGCTCGCCGGGGCGTGGCTTCCTTGTCGTGGCCGACACCGAGAGCCACACCTCGGGATGAGCCTTGCGCATGTGGGCGACGACCGTGCTCTTGCCGACCCCGGAGGGTCCGGAGAGCACGGTCAGCCGCTGACGTACCTCTGCTGCCATGCAGCGATTATCCAGGTTCCCGGGAGTGCCCGGGAACCATGGAAGCTCTCATGGGACTTCTCAGGCGGGGGTGGAGCCGAACTCGCGCTCGAGCGAAGCGATCTGGTTGGACCCGAGGCCGCGCACGCGGCGGCTCTCGGAGATGCCGAGACGCTCCATGATCTGCTTGGCGCGGACCTTGCCGACGCCGGGCAGCGACTCGAGCAGGGCGGAGACCTTCATCTTGCCGATGACGTCGTTCTCCTGCCCCTGCTTGATGACGTCGTGCAGGGACGCGCCGGAGTGCTTGAGTCGATTCTTGACCTCGGCCCGCTCCTTGCGAGCCGCGGCGGCCTTGTCGAGCGCGGCTTTGCGCTGTTCAGGGGTAAGGGGCGGAAGAGCCACGCCTACGTCACCTCGGATGTCGAACTGTCGGATACGGACCCGTGCGGAGACTGTCGTCCCGCACCAGGCGAGCCGCGGGCGAAGGCTTCGCCCGTTGGCTCTGGTGGGGAGACTATCGGCCAGGACCGCCGGAGTCAGCGAGAACAGGGGAAAACTCCCTGGTCAGCATCGCCCGACCGGTACATTTCCGACATTCTGCACCTCTTTTTGGCTCAAAGCTCTACCTGAACTCCTCATTCCGGGGACCCACAGCCGCCCTCACCTCGTCACGGAAGCGGTCGGCGGCGTCCCTGAGCGCCGCCGCAGCGGGCCCGGAACGCAGGATTCCGCGGCTCACGCTGGGCACCACGTCCCCGGCCGCGGCCCCGAAGAGCGCGGGAAGGTCGGCCGGGGTGGCGCCCTGCGCGCCGATGCCGGGGGCGAGCAGCGGGCCGTTCACGTTGAGGTCGGCGCCCGCGTCGCCAAGGGTCGCGCCGACGACCGCGCCCACGGAGCCGAGCGGAACGGCTCCCGCGTTCTCCGCCGCGATGTGGTCGAGCACCACCTGCGCGAGCGACCTGCCGTCCGCGGCGGTCGCGCGTTGCACCGACGCGCCCTCCGGGTTCGACGTCAGCGCGAGCACGAAGACGCCGGCGCCCGAGGCCGCCGCCGCGTCGAGCGCGGGACGCAGCGAGCCGAACCCCAGGTACGGCGAGAGCGTCACGGCGTCCGAGAACAGCGGCGACCCCTTCTCCAGGTACGCCGACGCGTAGGCGGCCATCGTGGAGCCGATGTCGCCGCGCTTCGCGTCCATCAGGACCAGCGCGCCCGCCGCGCGCGCGTCGGCCACGGTCCGCTCCAGGACCGCGACGCCGCGCGAGCCGAAGCGCTCGAAGAACGCCGACTGCGGCTTGAGCACGGCGACACGGTCGGCCAGCGCCTCCACCGTCGTGCGGGCGAACCGCTCGAGGCCGCCCACATCGTCCGGCAATCCCCAGGAGGCGAGCAGCGAGGCGTGCGGGTCGATGCCCACGCACAGCGGGCCGCGCGTGTCCATGGCACGCCGCAGGCGCGCCCCGAAGGGCTCCGGCTCCGAACCGCTCACGCGGCCACCTTCCTCACGTCGGCGCCGACTGCGTCGGCGAGCGTCCTGTACGGGCTGGCGGCCAGCCGCGCGTCGAGCCCCTTGTGGATGGCGCGCGCCCAGAACGGGCCCTCGTAGATGAAGGCGCTGTAGCCCTGGACGAGCGTGGCGCCCGCGAGGATCCGCTCCCACGCGTCCTCGGCGTCCTCCACTCCCCCGACGCCCACGAGCGTGAGGCGGTCGCCGACGCGCGCGTACAGCCGCCTGAGCACCTCGAGCGAGCGCCGCTTCAGCGGTGCGCCGGACAGGCCGCCGGTCTCGCCGGTCAGGCCGGCGGGCGACGTCAGCCCGAGGCCGTCGCGCGCGATGGTGGTGTTGGTGGCGATGATCCCGTCGAGGCCGAGGTCGACGGCCAGGTCGGCGACCGCGTCGATGTCGTCGTCGGCGAGATCGGGCGCGATCTTGACCAGCAGCGGGACGCGCCGCCCGGGCACCGAGCGGTCCGCCGCGTCCCGCACGGCGGCCAGCAGCGGCCTGAGGCGGTCGACGGCCTGGAGATCGCGCAGGCCGGGCGTGTTGGGCGAGCTGACGTTGACGACCAGGTAGTCGGCGTGCGGCGCGAGCCGCTCCGCCGAGGTGACGTAGTCGCCGACGGCCTCGTCCTCCGGGACCACCTTCGTCTTGCCGATGTTGACGCCGACGACGGTGCGGAAGACCTCGCGGCGCGCCCGGAGCCGGGCCGCGACCGCGGCGGAGCCGTCGTTGTTGAACCCCATGCGGTTGATCAGGGCGCGGTCGGGCACCAGCCGGAACAGCCGCCTCGGCGGGTTGCCCGGCTGGGGCCGCGCGGTGACCGTGCCGATCTCGACGTGGTCGAAGCCCAGCATGGCCATGCCGTCGATCGCGACGGCGTTCTTGTCGAACCCCGCGGCGAGCCCGAACGGGCCGTGCATCCGCAGCCCGAGCGCCTCGGTGCGCAGCCCCGTGTACCGGGGCGCGAGCGCGGCCGCCACGTACGTGCGCAGGACCGGGACCCGCACCGCGAGCCGGATCCACCGGAACGCGGTGCGGTGCGCACGCTCGGCGTCCATGCGCCGGAAGAAGAGCCGGAAGAAGAGCGCGTACATGCGGCGGCTCAGTCCTCCCTGGCGGCGGTCAGGCGGCTCGCGTGGTCCTGGAGCGAGCACACGCCCACGCCGCCGTGGTTGAGGGCGTCGATGCCCTGGACGGCGGCGGCGAGCGCCTGCACGGTGGTCAGGCAGGGCACGGCGCGCGCGACGGCCGCCGTGCGGATGTCGTAGCCGTCGAGCCGGCCGCCGGTGCCGTACGGGGTGTTGACGATCAGGTCGATCTCCCCGTCGTGGATCAGCTGGACGACGGTCCTCTCGCCGTTCGGGCCCTCGCCCTCGGACTGCTTGCGCACGACCGTGGCGTTGATGCCGTTGCGCTTGAGCACCTCGGCGGTGCCCGAGGTGGCCAGCAGCTCGAAGCCGTGGGCGACCAGTTCGCGCGCCGGGAAGATCATCGAGCGCTTGTCCCGGTTCGCGACGGAGATGAACGCGCGGCCCTTCGTGGGCAGTGGCCCGTAGGCGCCCGCCTGGGACTTCGCGTACGCAGTCCCGAAGACGGAGTCGATACCCATGACCTCGCCGGTGGAGCGCATCTCCGGGCCGAGGACGGTGTCCACGCCGCGGCCCTGGATGTCGCGGAAGCGCGACCACGGCATCACGGCCTCCTTGACGGAGATCGGCGCGTCGAGCGGCAGGTCGCCGCCGTCGCCGCGCGCGGGCAGCATGCCCTCCGCGCGCAGCTGCGCGACGGTCGCGCCGAGCGAGATGCGCGCGGCCGCCTTGGCGAGCGGCACGGCCGTCGCCTTCGAGGTGAAGGGCACCGTGCGGGACGCGCGCGGGTTGGCCTCCAGCACGTAGAGGATGTCCCCGGCCAGCGCGAACTGGATGTTGATCAGCCCTCGCACGCCCACGCCGCGCGCGATGGCCTCGGTGGAGGCGCGCAGCCGCTTGATGTCGTAGCCGCCGAGCGTGATCGGGGGCAGGGCGCAGGCGGAGTCGCCGGAGTGGATGCCGGCCTCCTCGATGTGCTCCATCACGCCGCCGAGGTAGAGCTCGGTGCCGTCGTAGAGGGCGTCGACGTCGATCTCGATGGCGTCGTCGAGGAAGCGGTCGACCAGGACGGGCCGGTCGGGGCTGATCTCGGTGGACTCCTCGATGTACGCGGCGAGCCGCGTCTCGTCGTAGACGATCTCCATGCCGCGCCCGCCGAGCACGTACGACGGGCGGACGAGTACGGGGTAGCCGATCTCGTCCGCGATCGCCTTGGCGCCGGGGAAGGACGTCGCGGTGCCGTGCTTGGGCGCGGGCAGTCCCGCCTCTTCCAGGACGCGGCCGAAGGCGCCGCGGTCCTCGGCGAGGTGGATGGCCTCGGGGGACGTGCCGACGACGGGCACGCCGTTGTCCTTGAGCGCCTGCGCGAGGCCGAGCGGGGTCTGCCCGCCCAGCTGCACGATCACGCCCGCGACGGGTCCCGCCTGGGTCTCCGCGTGGACGATCTCCAGCACGTCCTCCAGGGTGAGCGGCTCGAAGTAGAGCCGGTCGGAGGTGTCGTAGTCGGTGGAGACGGTCTCCGGGTTGCAGTTGACCATGACGGTCTCGTAGCCGGCGTCGTGCAGCGCGAAGGAGGCGTGGACGCAGGAGTAGTCGAACTCGATGCCCTGGCCGATGCGGTTCGGGCCCGAGCCGAGGATGATCACCGCGGGCTTCTCGCGGGGCGCGACCTCGTTCTCCTCGTCGTAGGACGAGTAGAAGTACGGGGTCTTCGCGGCGAACTCGGCGGCGCAGGTGTCGACGGTCTTGTAGACGGGGCGCACGCCGAGTGCGTGCCGCACCTCGCGCACGACGTCCTCGCGCAGCCCGCGCAGGCCGGC
The DNA here is from genome assembly GCF_017813245.1 of Streptomyces montanisoli. Taxonomy (GTDB): domain Bacteria; phylum Actinomycetota; class Actinomycetes; order Streptomycetales; family Streptomycetaceae; genus Streptomyces; species Streptomyces montanisoli. The sequence goes on along the minus strand of NZ_JAGIQL010000044.1, from coordinate 33,522 downwards.
GATCTGCGCGTCGGAGAAGCCGTGCCGCTTGACGTCGGCGAGGAGCTCGGGCGTCAGTTCCGCGGCGGCGGCGACCTCGTCGGCGAGCTCCTTGATCAGGAAGAGCTGGTCGACGAACCAGGGATCGATCCTCGTCGCGTCGAAGACCTCCTGCGGGGTGGCCCCGGCGACGATGGCCCGCATGACGGTGTTGATCCTGCCGTCGGTGGGCAGCCCGGCACGCTCGAGGAGCAGGGCCTTGTCGCCCGGCTCGCCGGTGAGGTCGAACTGGCTGCCGGCCCGCTCCAGCGAGCGCATCGCCTTCTGCAGCGCCTCGGTGAAGTTGCGGCCGATGGCCATGGCCTCGCCCACGGACTTCATCGTGGTGGTGAGCGCGGAGTCGGCGGCGGGGAACTTCTCGAACGCGAAGCGCGGCACCTTGACGACGACGTAGTCGAGGGTCGGCTCGAAGGACGCCGGCGTCTTCTCCGTGATGTCGTTCGGGATCTCGTCCAGCGTGTAGCCGACGGCCAGACGCGCGGCGATCTTCGCGATCGGGAAGCCGGTGGCCTTGGAGGCGAGCGCGGAGGAGCGCGAGACGCGCGGGTTCATCTCGATGACGATGACCCGGCCGTCCTCGGGGTTGACCGCGAACTGGATGTTGCAGCCGCCGGTGTCGACGCCGACCTCGCGGATGACGGCGATGCCGACGTCCCGCAGGACCTGGTACTCGCGGTCGGTCAGCGTCATCGCGGGCGCGACGGTGATCGAGTCGCCCGTGTGGACGCCCATCGGGTCGAAGTTCTCGATGGAGCAGACGACCACGACGTTGTCGTTGCGGTCGCGCATCAGCTCGAGCTCGTACTCCTTCCAGCCGAGGATGGACTCCTCAAGGAGCACCTCGGTGGTCGGCGAGAGCATCAGGCCCTGGCCCGCGATGCGGCGCAGGTCCTCCTCGGTGTGCGCGAAGCCGGAGCCGGCGCCGCCCATGGTGAAGGAGGGCCGCACGACGACGGGGTAGCCGCCGAGCGTGTCGACGCCGGCGAGCACGTCGTCCATGGAGTGGCAGATGACGGAGCGCGCCGACTCGCCGTGGCCGATCTTGCGGCGCACCTCCTCCACGACGTCCTTGAACCGCTCGCGGTCCTCGCCCTTGTTGATGGCCTCGACGTTGGCGCCGATCAGCTCGACGCCGTACTTGTCCAGCGTCCCCGCGTCGTGCAGCGAGATCGCGGTGTTGAGCGCCGTCTGGCCGCCGAGGGTGGCGAGCAGCGCGTCGGGGCGCTCCTTGACGATGATCTTCTCGACGAACTCGGGGGTGATCGGCTCGACGTACGTGGCGTCGGCGATCTCCGGGTCGGTCATGATCGTCGCGGGGTTGGAGTTGATCAGGATGACCCTGAAACCCTCCGCCCTCAGTACGCGGCAGGCCTGGGTGCCGGAGTAGTCGAACTCAGCGGCCTGGCCGATGACGATCGGTCCTGAGCCGATGACCAGGATGGACTGGATATCGGTGCGCTTAGGCACGCTGGTCCTCCATGAGCTGGGTGAAGCGGTCGAACAGGTACGCGGCGTCGTGCGGGCCCGCGGCCGCCTCGGGGTGGTACTGGACGCTGAAGACGGGCCGGTCGAGCAGGCGCAGGCCCTCGACCACGTCGTCGTTGAGGCAGACGTGGGTGACCTCGGCGAGGCCGTAGGGCGTCTCGGAGGCGCGGTCGAGCGGCGCGTCGACGGCGAAGCCGTGGTTGTGCGCGGTCACCTCGACCTTGCCCGTGGTGCGGTCCTGGACCGGCTGGTTGATGCCGCGGTGGCCGTACTTGAGCTTGTACGTGCCGAAGCCGAGCGCGCGGCCGAGCAGCTGGTTGCCGAAGCAGATCCCGAACAGCGGCGTGGAGCGCTCCAGGACGCCCTTGACGACGGTCAGGTCGGCCGTCGCCGGGTCGCCGGGGCCGTTGGCGAGGAAGACGCCGTCGGGGTCGACCGCGTACACCTCGTCGAGCGTCGCGGTGGCCGGCAGGACGTGCACCTCGATGCCGCGCTCGGCCATGCGGTGCGGGGTCATGCCCTTGATGCCGAGGTCGATGGCGGCGACGGTGAAGCGCTTCTCGCCGATCGCGGGCACCACGTACGGCTCGGCGGTGGTGACCTCACTGGACAGTTCCGCGCCGGTCATCCCGGGTGCCTGCCTGACGCGCCCGAGCAGGGTGGTCTCGTCGGCGAGGGCGTCGCCCGAGAAGATGCCCACGCGCATGGCGCCGCGCTCGCGCAGGTGGCGGGTGAGGGCGCGGGTGTCGATGCCGCTGATGCCGACGACGCCCTGCTCGGTCAGCTCGTCGTCGAGGGTGCGGCGCGAGCGCCAGCTCGACGGGGTGCGCGCGGGGTCGCGCACGACGTAGCCGGAGACCCAGATTTTGCGCGACTCGCGGTCCTCGTCGTTGACGCCGGTGTTGCCGACGTGCGGGGCCGTCATGACGACGACCTGGCGGTGGTACGAGGGGTCGGTCAGGGTTTCCTGGTAGCCGGACATGCCGGTGGAGAACACGGCCTCGCCGAAGGTCTCCCCCACGGCCCCGTAGGCGCGGCCGCGGAAACTGCGGCCGTCCTCCAGGACGAGTACGGCGGGGGGCGCCTGCCTGCGTGCGGTTCCCCGGGTGGACGAGGGGGTCATCGTGCGGGGCCTTCCGTTGTGACGGTCTTGACAGGGGTGCCGGGCCGTGCGGCCCGGTCCGCGGCCGGCTGGGCCGCGATCAGTGAGGTGAGGGCGTCGACCCAGGCGGCGTGTTCGGCCGAGTGGTCGGAGCGGAAGCCGGAGTCGAGCTGCTTGCCGCCGTGCTCCCAGGTGACGATCAAGAGGCCTCCCTCGGCGAGTACCTTGCCCGCGATGCCCTTGTCGAGCCGGGCCTCGCACAGCCGGCCCGCCGGCACGAAGAAGTCGTTCGCGCCGGGCCGTACGACCTCGAGGCCGTCGTCCGTGAGGGCGAGCTCGACGCGGCTGCGGGCGCCGAGTCCGTGGGCGACGACGCGGTCGAGCCACTGCCCCGCGGTGGTGGAGCCGTGGTAGCGGCCGCTCATGGTCATCCTGACCGTGGACGGGTTCTCCGGCAGCGCGAGGAGCGGCGGCACGTCCGACTGAAGGCTGACGCGCCACTTCCAGCCCTGGCGCATGAGCCAGTACACGAGCGCGATGAAGATCAGCAGCCCGATGACCCAGCCGATGCGGCCGCTCCAGTCCGTCACGGGCGCCGAGTGCTTGTCCTCGGCGAGCGTGGCGGCGGGCAGGAGGGTGGAGAGGTGCGCAGATGTCATGCCAGTTTCCCGTCGGTGACCGTGGCCTTGCCCCGCAGGAAGGTGTGGGTGACGCGCCCGGGCAGCTCGCGGCCCGCGTAGGGGCTGTTGCGGCTGCGGGAGACGAAGCCCGCGGGGTCCACCGTTCCACGGTATGCCGGATCGACGAGGACGAGGTTCGCGGGCTCACCCGCGGCGATCGGGCGGCCGTGGCCGTCGAGGCGGCCGATGCGCGCCGGGCGCATCGACATCCGGTCGGCGACGCCCGCCCAGTCGATCAGGCCGGTGTCGACCATGGTCTCCTGCACGACGGACAGCGCGGTCTCCAGGCCGAGCATGCCCATGGCGGCGGCCGCCCACTCGCAGTCCTTGTCCTCGTGCGGGTGGGGGGCGTGGTCGGTGGCGACGCAGTCGATGGTGCCGTCGGCCAGCGCCTCGCGCAGCGCCATCACGTCCGCGTCCGTGCGCAGCGGCGGGTTGACCTTGTAGACGGGGTCGTAGGAGCGCACGAGCTCGTCGGTGAGCAGCAGGTGGTGCGGGGTGACCTCGGCGGTCACGTTCCAGCCCTTGGACTTCGCCCAGCGCACGAGCTCGACGGAGCCCGCGGTGGACAGGTGGCAGATGTGCACGCGGGAGCCGACGTGCGCGGCGAGCAGCACGTCGCGGGCGATGATCGACTCCTCCGCGACGGCCGGCCAGCCGCCGAGCCCGAGCTGCGCGGAGACGGCGCCCTCGTTCATCTGGGCGCCCTCGGTCAGCCGCGGCTCCTGGGCGTGCTGGGCGACGACGCCGTCGAACGCCTTCACGTACTCCAGGGCGCGCCGCATGATCACGGCGTCGTCCACGCACTTGCCGTCGTCGGAGAAGACGCGCACCTGCGCGGCGGAGTCGTGCATCGCGCCGAGTTCGGCGAGCTGCTTGCCCTCCAGCCCGACGGTGACGGCGCCGACGGGGCGCACGTCGCAGTAGCCGGAGGCCTGGCCGAGGCGCCAGACCTGCTCGACGACGCCGGCGGTGTCGGCGACGGGGAACGTGTTGGCCATGGCGTGGACGGCGGTGAAGCCGCCCTTGGCGGCGGCCCTGGTGCCGGTGAGGACGGTCTCGGAGTCCTCGCGGCCCGGCTCGCGCAGGTGGGTGTGGAGGTCCACGAGGCCGGGCAGCAGGATCAAGCCCTCCGCGTCGACGACGCGGGCGCCGTCCGCGTCGAGGCCCGTACCGAGCCGGCTGATCGTTTCGCCTTCCACGAGGACGTCCCGCGGGTCGCCGCCGAGTACCCGGGCACCGCGGATAAGGATCTTGTCGTCGCTCACTTGCTCTCCTCGGGGCGGTGGTGGGACACGGCGGGCTCGTTGCCGCCGAGCAGCAGGTACAGGACGGCCATCCGGATGGACACGCCGTTGGCGACCTGTTCCACGATGGTGGCGCGCGGGGAGTCCGCGACCTCCGCGGTGATCTCCATACCGCGGTTCATGGGGCCCGGGTGCATCACCAGCGCGCCGTCCGGCATGCGGTTCATCCGGTCGGTGTCGAGGCCGTAGCGGCGCGAGTACTCGCGCTCGGTGGGGAAGAAGGCGGCGTTCATGCGCTCGCGCTGCACGCGCAGCATCATCACGGCGTCCGTCTCGGGCAGCGCCTCGTCGAGGTCGTAGGAGACGGTGCAGGGCCACGCGCCGACGCCGACGGGCACGAGGGTGGGCGGGGCGACGACGGTGACGTGGGCGCCGAGCGTGTGCAGCAGCAGGACGTTGGAGCGCGCGACGCGGCTGTGCAGGACGTCGCCGACGATCGTGACGCGGACGCCGTCGAGGTCCTTGCCGAGGCCGGCGTCGGCGCCGACGAGCCTGCGGCGCAGCGTGAAGGCGTCGAGCAGTGCCTGGGTGGGGTGCTCGTGGGTGCCGTCGCCCGCGTTGACGACGGCACCGTCGATCCAGCCGGACGTGGCGAGCCGGTAGGGCGCGCCGGAGGCGCTGTGCCGGATGACGACGGCGTCGGCGCCCATCGCCTCCAGGGTGAGCGCGGTGTCCTTGAGCGACTCGCCCTTGGAGACGGAGGAGCCCTTGGCGGAGAAGTTGATGACGTCGGCGGACAGCCGCTTGGCGGCGACCTCGAAGGACGTCCTGGTGCGGGTGGAGTCCTCGAAGAACAGGTTGACGACGGTGCGGCCGCGCAGGGTCGGCAGCTTCTTGATGGGCCGGTCGGCGACCCGCGCCATCTCCTCGGCCGTGTCGAGGATCAGGACGGCGTCGTCACGGGTGAGGTCGGCGGCGGAGATCAGGTGGCCTGGTGTCCGGGGGTTCGCCCCGGGGAGACGCAGCATCTCGGTGTGCTCCGGTGGGTCTGGTGCTCGGGCGCGCGGGGGCGCGCGCCCGCAGCCGTACAGGACGGGCGGGCCAGGTTCCGCGCCCTTCGGCGCGGCGGGGCGGCCGCTAGCGCTCTCGGCGCTCCGCGGGACCGGGCCCCTCGACGCCGAGCAGTACGGTGTCGCGCCCGTCCATCTCGCTGAGCTGGACCTTGACGGTCTCCCTGAGGGAGGTCGGGATGTTCTTGCCGACGTAGTCGGCGCGGATCGGCAGTTCCCTGTGGCCCCGGTCGACGAGGACCGCGAGCTGCACCGCGCGCGGGCGGCCGATGTCGCCCAGCGCGTCGAGCGCGGCGCGGATCGTGCGGCCCGAGAACAGGACGTCGTCGACGAGGACGACCAGTCCGCCGTCGACGCCGCCCGCGGGGATCTCGGTGCGCGCGAGGGCGCGTGCGGGCTTAAGCCTGAGGTCGTCGCGGTACATCGTGATGTCGAGCGAGCCGACCGGTACGGGCCTGCCGGTGATCTCTTCGAGCTTGGCCGCGATCCTGCGGGCGAGGAAGACGCCGCGGGTCGGGATGCCGAGGATCGTCACATCCTCAGCGCCGCGTGCGCGCTCCACGATCTCGTGGGCGATGCGGGTGAGGACCCGCGCGACGTCGGGCGCTTCGAGTACGGGCCTCGGCGTGGAGCCGGCGCCCGCGGGGCCGGCCGTGCCGGCGGTTTCCGCCGTGCTGTCTGTATCCATGGGACTCATGGGGAACGGACCTCCTTCTCCGCCTCACGGGACGGACGTTAAAGGACGTCTTGATTGCGCCATGCATGCTACCAGTGGCGGACGCGCGACCCCCGGGAGACCCTCTTGGGAGTGCGGTACGGACCATCCGGCTTGACGCATCCAAGTAACGCTGCGTAACCTCACAGTGAGTTACCAGACTTCGTCCGGGGAGCTATATGTCCAGCGAATACGCAAAACAGCTCGGGACCAAACTCCGTGCCATCCGCACCCAGCAGGGCCTCTCGCTCCACGGCGTGGAGGAGAAGTCCCAGGGTCGTTGGAAGGCCGTGGTGGTCGGTTCGTACGAGCGCGGCGACCGTGCCGTGACCGTGCAGCGCCTCGCCGAGCTCGCTGATTTCTACGGTGTCCCGGTGCAGGAGCTCCTTCCCGGCACGACCCCCGGCGGAGCCGCCGAGCCGCCGCCGAAGCTCGTCCTGGACCTGGAGCGCCTGGCGCACGTGCCCGCGGAGAAGGCGGGCCCGCTCCAGCGGTACGCGGCGACGATCCAGAGCCAGCGCGGCGACTACAACGGAAAGGTGCTGTCGATCCGCCAGGACGACCTGCGCACGCTCGCCGTGATCTACGACCAGTCGCCCTCGGTCCTCACCGAGCAGCTGATCAACTGGGGTGTCCTGGGCGCCGACGCCAGGCGCGCCGTCGCGCACGAGGACGCCTGACGGCCCCCCGCAGGGGGGACGAATCAGCAGAAACGTCACGTCCGAGGGGCGGGCGCCGCTTCGGCGGTGCCCGCCCCTCGGCATATGCGGACGGTGATTGACGCCCTCGTGCCGCGGCCGCGGCGCGGCTCTCCCGACGCGCGAGGGCCCGTGGCGGAAACACGTCCACCACGGGCCCTCGGGGCTCGTACGGGCCGCCTGACGGCCCCGGGCGCCTATGCGCGGCGCAGACTCGGCTTGAGGTCCTTGAAGCGGCCCAGGAGGCCGTTCACGAAGGCGGGCGCCTCATCGCCCGAGAACTCCTTGGCGAGCTGGACGGCCTCGTCGATCGCGACCGCGTCGGGCGTCGTGTCCACCCACACCAGTTCGTACGCGGCGAGGCGGACGATGTTGCGGTCCACGACCGGCATGCGGTCGAGCGTCCAGCCCACCGCGTAGGTCGAGATCAGCTCGTCGATACGGGTCGCCTGTTCGGCGTAACCCTCGACGAGCTCCATCGTGAACTCCGTCACCGGGGGCTGCCGGTCGTCGGTCCGTGAGTGCCGGATCCAGTCGGCCATCACCGTACCGACCGACTCCTCGCGCTGGTCGGCCTCGAAGAGGATCTGGAACGCGCGTTTCCTGGCGTTGTTCCGGGCAGCCACGGTTAGCTGTTCACCCGGCCGAGGTACTCGCCGGAACGCGTGTCGACCTTGATCTTCTCGCCGGTGGAGATGAACAGCGGGACGCCGATCTCGTAGCCCGTCTCCAGCTTCGCCGGCTTGGTGCCGCCGGTGGAGCGGTCGCCCTGGACGCCCGGGTCGGTGTGCTCGATGACCAGCTCGACCGCGGCGGGCAGCTCCACGTAGAGCGGGTTGCCCTCGTACATCGCGACCGTGCCCTCGAACCCTTCGAGCAGGAAGTTCGCGGCGTCGCCGACGACGTCCCTGGCCACGTGGATCTGGTCGTACGTGCCCATGTCCATGAAGACGAAGTACTCGCCGTCCATGTACGAGAACTGCATGTCGCGGCGGTCGACGACAGCCGTCTCGACCTTCACGCCGGCGTTGAAGGTCTTGTCGACGACCTTGCCTGACAGCACGTTCTTGAGCTTGGTGCGCACGAAGGCGGGGCCCTTGCCGGGCTTCACGTGCTGGAACTCGACGACGGACCAGAGCTGGTCTCCGTCGAGCTTGAGCACCAAACCGTTCTTGAGGTCGTTGGTGGATGCCACGTTTGCGGATCTCCTGGACTGAAGCTGGTGGGACCAGTGGGTGCGCCGCGCACCGGGGACCGCTTACGAGGTCCTACAGCGCGAGCAGCTCCTTGGTCGTGATGGTGAGTAGCTCGGGTCCGCCGTCCGCCTCGGGGCGGACGACGAGCGTGTCGTCGATCCGGACGCCGCCCCGGCCCGGGAGGTGGACCCCAGGTCCGACGGTGACCGGCACACAAGCGTCCAGTTTACCCATGGCCGCGGGTGCCAACTGCGGCTCCTCCACGATTTCGAGCCCGACCCCGTGCCCCGTGCACGGGTCGAGGCCCTCCTCGTGGCCCGCGGCGACGAGCCGGTGGCGCACCGCGTGGTCGGCCTCCCGGCACCCCACGCCGGGCAGCAGGCTCTCCCGGCCGGCCCTCTGAGCGGCGAAGACCAGCTCGTACAGCTCGATCTGCCAGTCCGCGGGCGCCGTGCCGATGACGAAGGTGCGGCCGATGCCGCACCGGTAGCCGCGGTACTCGGCGCCGAGCGTCACCGTCAGGAAATCGCCCTCCTCGACCCTGCGGTCGGACGGCCGGTGCGCGGCCCGGCCCGAGTGGGGCCCGGTGGCCACGGACGTCGGGAAGGCGGGGCCGTCCGCGCCGTGGTCCACGAGCCTGCGGTCCAGCTCGAGCGCGAGATGGCGCTCCGTCCTGCCGACGAGGATCGACTCGAGGAGTTCGCCCAGTGCCTGGTCCGCGATCTCGGCGGCGATCCGCAGCCGGGAGACCTCCTCCTCGTCCTTGACGACGCGCAGCTGCTCGACGGCGCCCGCGAGGTCGGTCAGCCGCAGTCCCGGCGCGGCCACGGCGAGCGCGCGGTGCCTGGCGACCGTCAGGTGGTCCTCCTCGACGGCGAGCGGCCCGTCGGCGCCCGCGAGGAACCGTGCCGCGGCCACCGCCGGGTCGTCGGGCCCCTCGCAGACGGCGGTCCGCAGGCCGCCGTCGACCCGGCTGGACTGGTCGTCGTCCGCCTGGCTGCGTGGGTGGAACAGCACGTCCTCGCCCGGCGCGAGCAGCAGCGCGGCGCCCGGTGGCGCGCCGCCCGCGAGGTAGCGCACGTTGGCGTGGCCGCAGACCAGGGCGGCGGCGCCGGTGGCCCCGTACTGGTCGCGCAGCCGGGCACGGCGGGACGCGTACACCTCTGACATGGTCCGAGCCTAGGAGAGCCGCCGCCTCCCGGCCGGTCGGACGCGTCCGGACGTGGGCGCGCCCCGTGCGCAGGGCGCGCCGGGAGCCGTCACCAGGCGGGCGGGCTCGCGATCGACTGCGCGAGCACGTCGTCGAGCACGCGCGCGGTGGTGGGCACGTCGTACGTGCTGTTGTCGATGATCGGCAGTCCCGAGCCGTACCAGCCGGCCATCCTGCCGTGGATCCCGGCGACCTCCTCGTCCGCGAGCCGGCGGTTGCCGCCGCGCTTCGCGTTGCGCTCCAGGACGACCTCGAGTCCCGGCAGCAGCACGACGGGCAGCAGGCCGGGGCCCACGTGGCGCTTCCAGCCGCCGAGGCCGATGACGGGGCGGTCGGGGAAGACGGCGTCGTCGACGACGCACGAGATGCCGTTGGCCAGGAAGTTGCGGGCCGCGAAGCCGCAGGTCCTGCGGGCCAGGCGGTACTGCGCCTCCGAGTGGTCGTTCCAGCCCGTCTGCGGGTCGGCGAAGCCCGAGCACACCCACTCGCGCACGTCGTCGAGGCTGATGTGGGCGGTCGGCACCCGGCGGCTGCCGGCCCAGTAGCGGGCCACGGTGGTCTTGCCCGCGCCGGCGGGTCCGATCAGCAGGACGGCCAGCGTGGCAGAGCCCGTGCCCGACTCCGGCGCGAGCGGCAGCGGCACGGGGCCGCCGGGCGGCAGGGCGACATGGCCCGTGGAGTCGGGGAGCGCCGGTGGCGCGGTGGGCGGGGGCGGGGCCCAGTCCTGGACCGGCCTGCGGTCCTCGGACGCGCCCATCGGGTGCTGCATCTCCTGCCACTCCGTCTCGTGCGACCGGCGGGTTCCCACCGAACAATACGGCCCCCGGCCGTCGCGCCGGGGGCACCCGTCAGTCCGTCAGCTCCTCGGCGAGCGCGCGCAGCGCGAGCCGGTAGGAGCCGATGCCGAAGCCCGCGACCGTGCCGCTCGCGACCGAGGCCACCACGGAGTTGTGCCGGAACTCCTCACGCGCGTGCGGGTTGGAGATGTGCACCTCGATCAGCGGGGCGGTGCGCTGCGACATCGCGTCCCGCATGCCGTACGAGTAGTGCGTGAACGCGCCGGGGTTGACGACGACCGGCAGGCGGCCGTCCGCGGCCTCGTGCAGCCAGCGGATCATCTCGCCCTCGTCGTTGGTCTCGCGGACCTCCACGTCGAGGTCAAGCTCCTTGCCGAACGTCTCGCACGTCTCGACGAGGCCGCGGTACGTCGTCGCGCCGTAGATGTCGGGCTCGCGCGAGCCGAGCCTGCCGAGGTTCGGGCCGTTGAGCACCAGGACCCGCCGCGTCACTCCGATACCTCCCCGTACGCGGCGACCAGGAAGGCCGGGTCGGGGCCTTCGAGGACCGAGGGCCTGGCGAGGCCGTCGAGCACGATGAAGCGGAGCAGGTCGCCGCGGGACTTCTTGTCGACCCTCATGGTCTCCAGGAGCTTCGGCCACTGGTCGCCCCGGTAGGTGAGCGGGAGCCCGACGGAGCCGAGCACCGCCTTGTGGCGGTCGGCGGTCGCGTCGTCGAGCCGCCCGGCGACGCGGCCGAGTTCGGCGGCGTAGACCATGCCGACGGAGACCGCGGCGCCGTGCCGCCACTTGTACCGCTCGTTCTTCTCGATCGCGTGGGCCAGCGTGTGGCCGTAGTTGAGGATCTCCCGCAGGCCGGACTCCTTGAGGTCGCTGGAGACGACCTCGGCCTTCACGCGGATCGACCGCTCGATCAGCTCGGCCGTGTGCGGGCCTTCCGGGGTGCGGGCGCCCTCGGGGTCGGACTCGACGAGGTCCAGGATCGCCGGGTCGGCGATGAAGCCGGCCTTGATGATCTCGGCGAGGCCGCTCACGTAGTCGTGGCGGCCGAGCGAGTCGAGCGCCGCGAGGTCGCACAGCACGCCGGCCGGCGGGTAGAACGCGCCCACGAGGTTCTTGCCCTCGGCGGTGTTGATGCCGGTCTTGCCGCCAACGGCCGCGTCGACCATGCCGAGCACCGTCGTCGGGACGGCGATCCAGCGCACCCCGCGCAGCCAGCTCGCCGCCACGAATCCCGCGAGGTCCGTGGTGGCGCCGCCGCCGACGCCGACGATCACGTCGGTGCGCGTGAACCCCGACTGGCCGAGCGCCTTCCAGCAGTAGGCGGCGACCTCGGCGGTCTTGGCCTCCTCCGCGTTGGGCACCTGGACGGCGATGGCCTCGTAGCCCTGCTCGGCGAGGTCGCCGCGCAGCGCCTCGCCCGTCTCGGCGAGCGCCTCCGGGTGGATCACGGCGACGCGCTTGGCGCGGCCGACGAGCCCGGGCAGTTCGCCGAGCAGCTGCCGGCCGACGAGCACCTCGTAGGGGTCCGTGCCCGCCGTGCCGCCGACCTGGACGCGGGTGACCGCGTGCTCCGCTGTGTGCTCCGTCATGCCTTCCCCAGTTCCAGTGCATCGAGTACGGCGTCCGCGACCTCGTCGGGCGTGCGCCCGTCGGTGGCGACGACCGCGCGCGCGACCTCCGTGTAGAGGTGGCGCCGCTCCTCCATCAGCTGCTTCCACTGCTGCCGCGGGTTGACGACGGCGAGCAGCGGGCGCGCCACGTTCAGCCCGGTGCGCCTGACGGCCTCCGCGACCTCCATCGACAGGTAGGCCACCGGCAGCCCGCCGAGCAGCTCGCGCGTGGACGCGTCGAGGATCGCGCCGCCGCCGAGCGACAGCACGCCGGTGTGCTCGGCGAGCGCGGCCCGTACGGCGGCGCGCTCGAGCTCGCGGAAGTGCGTTTCGCCCTCGTCCAGGAAGATGTCGGAGATCTCCTTGCCCGCGGCGGCGATGATGTCCGCGTCCGTGTCGCGATAGGACGCGCCGAGACGCTGGGCGAGCAGCTCGCCCACCGTCGACTTGCCGACCCCCATGGGGCCGACGAGTACGACCCGGGGCCCCGTCACCGGATCGCCAGGTGTTCGAGGTAGGACGCCACGTTGCGGCGGGTCTCCACGACGTTGTCGCCGCCGAACTTCTCGGCGACCGCGTCGGCCAGCACCAGGGCGACCATGGCCTCGGCGACGATCCCCGCGGCGGGCACCGCGCAGACGTCGGAGCGCTGGTGGTGCGCCTTCGCGGGCTCGCCGGTGGCGACGTCCACGGTGGCCAGGGCGCGCGGCACCGTCGCGATCGGCTTCATCGCCGCGCGTACCCGCAGGAGTTCGCCCGTGGTCAGCCCGCCCTCGGTGCCGCCGGAGCGTCCCGAGGCGCGCCTGATGCCGTCCTCGGTCACGAGGATCTCGTCGTGCGCCTGCGAGCCGGGCACGCGGGCGAGGTCGAAGCCGTCGCCCAGCTCGACGCCCTTGATGGCCTGGATGGACATCAGGGCGCCGGCGAGGCGCCCGTCGAGCTTTCGGTCGGCGTGCACGTGCGAGCCGAGGCCGACCGGCACCCCGTACGCCAGGACCTCCACGACGCCGCCCAGCGTGTCGCCGTCCTTGTGTGCCTGGTCGATCTCGGCGACCATCGCCTTGCTCGCGTCCGCGTCGAGGCAGCGCACCGGGTCGGCGTCGAGCCGCTCCACGTCCGCGGGGAGCGGGTAGACGCCCTTGGGCGCCCTGGCCGCCGCCAGCTCGACGACATGGGAGACGATCTCGATGCCGGCCGTCTCCTTCAGGTACGACCTGGCGAGCGCGCCGAGCGCGACGCGCGCGGCGGTCTCGCGTGCGCTGGCGCGCTCCAGGATCGGCCGCGCCTCGTCGAGGCCGTACTTCTGCATGCCCGCGAGGTCGGCGTGGCCGGGGCGCGGGCGCGTCAGGGGCGCGTTGCGCGCCTGCTCGGCGAGGATCGCGGGGTCGACCGGGTCGGCCGCCATGACCTGTTCCCACTTGGGCCACTCGGTGTTGCCCACCATGACCGCGACCGGCGAGCCGAGGGTCAGCCCGTGCCGCACGCCGCCGAGGAAGGTGACCTCGTCGCGCTCGAACTTCATGCGCGCGCCGCGCCCGTAGCCGAGGCGCCGGCGGGCCAGGTGGTCCGCGACGGCGTCCGTGGTGATCGGGACGCCGGCGGGAAGGCCCTCCAGCGTCGCGACGAGTGCGGGTCCGTGCGACTCCCCCGCCGTCAGCCAGCGCAACCTGCTCAACGGTGCTCCTCATGTCCGCGCCTGGAACTGCTGCGGCGCGACCGGATGCGTGGGCCAGGCCCGCCGTGTCCCGATCCTCCCACGGCGGGGCGGGCGGACCGGCCGCCGGTCCACAGGACGGACGACTCGTCCGATCATCGGACCGAGCGGTGGCCGTGCCTCCGCTACGCCCCGCTGCCCTGCCTACGCCCCGCCGCCCCGCCGCGCCGCCAGCGCGGCCTCGCCCGCGGTGCGCATCGCCGCGAGCGGCGCCTCGGGCACGCCCGTCATCAGCTGGACCTGGAGCACGGCCTGGTGCACGAGCAGGTCGAGCCCCCCGACGACCTCGCCGCCGCGCGCCGCCCAGCCGGCGGCGAGCCGGGTGGGCCACGGGTCGTAGACCACGTCGAAGAGCGTGCCGGGCCGGGACGGCAGGCTCGCTGCCAGCTCGTCGGCCACGCCGGCCGGCGTGGTCGCGACGACCAGGCCGGCGCCGAACGCCTCCGCCGCCCTCGCCCACGGAGCCGTCCGCACGTCCACTCCGAGCCGCTCGCCCCAGCCGCGCATCTCGGCCGCGCGCGCGTCGCCGCGTACGTACGCGGTGACGGGGCCCGTACATACGCTCGCGAGGGCGGCGACGGCCGAGGAGGCGGTGGCTCCCGCGCCGAGGACGGCCGCCGACTCCACCGTTCTCACACCGCGTTCGGCGAGCGCCGCCACCATGCCGGGAATGTCGGTGTTGTCGCCCCTGGCGTGCGGCCCAGGACCGAACGTCACCGTGTTGACGGCCTCGACCGACGCGGCGGTGTCGCTGATCTCGTCGAGCAGCGGGATGACCGCGCGCTTGAGCGGCATGGTCAGCGAGAATCCACCCGGCCGCGCGTCACCGGCCCACTCGGGAAGGCGGGCGAGGAAGCCGGGCAGCGCGGCCTCGTCGACCTCGCGGCTGTCGTAACGCCATCCCGTCAGGCCGAGCTTCGCGTACGCGGCGCGGTGCAGCACCGGCGAGAGGGAGTGGCCGATCGGCGAGCCGAGCACGCCCGCGCGGTGCGGCGCGTTCGTGGTGCCGTCCTCTCGTGTCATCCGCCGGTCCCCTTCTTGCGGTTGTTGAACTTCTGCTTGAGCTGCTGGAATCCGGCGCTCGTCTTGGCGAACTCGGTCTTGTTGTTGCCGTCGGTCGCCACGAAGTAGAGCCAGCCGTCGTTGGTCGGCGCGAGCGTCGAGGAGATGGCGTCCTCGCCTGGGTTGTCGATGGGGCCGGGCGGCAGTCCCTTGTTCGTATAGGTGTTGTACGGGTCGTGGTTGCTGTTGACCGCCGACTCGCTGATGTCGATGTTGCTCTGGCCCTTGAGGTAGTTGTACGTCGAGTCGAGCTGGAGCAGTTGGTTCGTCCCCTGGGTGGCCGGGTCGAGCCGGTTGTAGATGACCTCCGCTATCTTGCGGAAGTCGTCCTTGGTCTTGCCCTCGGCCTGCACCAGGCTGGCCACGGTCAGCAGTTGCCACGGGTTGTCGAGCCCGACCGACTTGGCCTTGTCGGGCAGCCCGTACTTGTCGTACTCGGCCGTCGCGCGGGCGACCATCTTCTTCAGCACGTCCTCGGGCGTCGAGCTCTTGCCCACGGGATAGCTCGCGGGGAAGAGGAAGCCTTCGAGCGGGTCCTTGATGTTCTTGCTGTCGTCGGCCCAGCTCGGCAGGCCGAGGGACTTCGCCTTCTTGAAGGCGACGGACTTCGTCGTGCCGTCCTTGAGCTTGAGCTGCTTGTCGATCATCGCGTAGATCGTGGCGTTGCGCGTGCCCTCGGGAATGATCAGCGAGGTGCGGCTCTTCGGGCTGAGCATGAGCGCGACGGCGCTCTTGCCCGACATCTTCTTCTTCAGCGTGTAGACGCCGGCCTGGATCGTGTTGCCCTTGGGGTCGTGGTTCTGCGCGACGACGAACGCGCCGGCGCTCTTGACCACGCCGTTCTTGACGAGGAGCGCCGCGATCTGCGAACCGCTCGACCCGTCGGGGATCGTCACCTGCACCGTGCTCGTCCCGGAGCCCGTGTAGTCCGGCGGCGGGCCGAACCGGTCCTGGTAGAACGTGTACCCGTAGTAGCCGGCGCCGCCGAGTCCGCCGGCCAGCACGACCGCGACGACCAGGCAGGCCATGCCGCTGCGGCCCTTGCGCTTCTTGCCCGTGCCCGAGCGGCCGTCCTCGCCGTCGTACCCGGCCTCGTCGCCGTCGCCGTCGTCGTCGCTGTGGCCGTCATCGGGGGCCCCGCGTCCGGCCGCGCGGGGCAGAGGGGTGTCCTCACCGGTGAAGAAAGGATGCGTCTCCTGCTGCGGCTCGTCGTCCCAGCCGCCGTCGTGCGCTCCTTCCGCGACCGGCTCCGGCTGCGGTTCCGGTGCGGCCTGCTGCGACACGATCTGCTGGGGCGCGGCCTGCTGGGGCACGGCCTGCTGCTGCCCGCCGGTGTCCCAACCGCCGCCGTACCCGGGGCCGTACTGCTGCGGCTGCTGGTACGCGTCCTCGCCCTGCGGGGCGTACTGCTGCGGCACGTGCTGCCCGTAGCGAGGGTCGTAGTCGCCGTGGCCGCCGTACTCGCCATGGCTGCCGTACTCGCCATGGCTGCCGTACTCGCCATGGTTGCCGTAGTCGCCGTAGCCCTGGCCGTCGGCGTAACCCTGACCGGTGCCGTAGCCCTGGTCCGGCTGCGCCGGGTAGTGCTGCTGTTCCGCGTACTGCTGCGGGTACTGCTGGTACGGGTACTGCTGCTGCGCGTACTGCTGCCCGTCGGGCTGCTGCTGCGGGTAGGACTGCTGCTGCGGATAATGCTGCTGGTACTGCTGCCCCGTCTCGTAGCCCTGCTGCTGGTAGGGGTCGTCGCCCCCGGGGTACGGCTGCTGCTGCGCGTACTGGCCCTGGGCCCCCTGGGCCCCCTGGTCGAAGTAGCGCGGATCCTGATCGCCATGGGGAGCCTGCTGCGCCGCCCACCCTTGCTCCCCGTACAGGGGATCCTCGGGGTGCCACGGTTCGGAGCCGGAGCCCCGGCCATAGTCGGTCATCGATCCCCAAACCAAGAAGCCGCGAGGGGAGGGCCGCCGTACTCGTGGCGCCGGCCGTTTCGCCTCTTTGTTGTGCGGCAGCTGTTCGAATGCCGTCGCAATCGGGCGGAACGTTACCGTACCGCGATCAGCCGCCCACCTCGACGGCCTCGCCAGGGGCCCTGCCCGAGGAACGCTCCGTCTCCAGGGCGCTCTGCAGGATGACGACGGCAGCGGCCTGGTCGATCACGGACCTGCCCTTGCGGGAGTTCACGCCGGACGCCCGCAGGCCGCCCGCCGCCGTGACGGTGGACATGCGTTCGTCCACCAGGCGCACGGGGACGGGTGCGACACCCTTGGCCACCTCGCGGGCGAACGCGCGGACCTTGGCCGCCGCCGGGCCCTCGCCGCCCCGCAGGGAGCGCGGCAGCCCGACGAGGACCTCAAGCGGCTCGTACTCGTCGACCAGCGCGCGCAGCCGCCGGTGGGCGGCCGGGACGTCGCGTCCCGGCACGGTCTCCACCGGCGTCGCGAGGATCCCGTCGGGGTCGCACGAGGCGACCCCGATCCTGGCGTCCCCGACGTCGACCGCGAGGCGGCGGCCCCTTCTCACGAGGTCTCGGCCACCAGACGCTCGACGGCGGCCATGGCATCGCCGACGGCGGCCGCGTTCTGCCCGCCACCCTGGGCCACGTCCGGCTTGCCGCCGCCTCCGCCGCCCAGCGTCTTGGCGGCCGTGCGTACCAGGTCGCCGGCGCGCAGGCCGCGCTCGCGCGCGCCCTCGTTGGTGGCGATGACGGTCAGCGGGCGTCCGTTCGCGGTGGTGAACAGGGCGACCACGGCAGGCCTCGACGCGGGGATGCGGCCGCGCACGTCGAGGACGAGCCTGCGCAGGTCGTCGGCGCCCGTGCCGTCCGGCACCTGGCCCGTGACGAGGGCCGTTCCGTGCACGTCCCTGGCGCCGGCGGCCAGCTCCCCCGCGGCGGCGAGCACCTTCTCCGCGCGGAACTTCTCGATCTCCTTCTCGGCGTCCTTCAGCTTTCCGAGCATGCCGGAGACCCGCTCGGGCAGTTCGTCGGGACGAGCGCCCTTCAGGAGCTCCTGGAGCTGGGCGACGACCGTGTGCTCCTTGGCGAGGAAGCTGTAGGCGTCGACGCCGACCAGGGCCTCGATGCGGCGGACTCCGGAGCCGATGGACGACTCGCCGAGCAGCTTCACCAGGCCCAGCTGGGCGGTGTTGTGCACGTGCGTGCCGCCGCACAGCTCCTTGGAGTAGTCGCCGATGGTGACGACGCGCACCCGCTCGCCGTACTTCTCGCCGAACTCGGCGATCGCGCCCTGCTTCTTGGCGTCGTCGATGCCCATCACCTCGGCCTGGACGTCCAGGTCGCGGCTGAGCACCTCGTTGATCTTCTGCTCGACGTCGACGAGCACCGTGCCGGGTACGGCGGCCGGCGAGCCGAAGTCGAAGCGGAAGCGGCCGGGGCTGTTCTCGGACCCGGCCTGGGCGGCCGTCGGGCCGAGGGCGTCGCGCAGCGCCTGGTGCGTGAGGTGCGTGGCGCTGTGGGCGCGGGCGATGGCGCGGCGGCGGTGCGCGTCGATGGCGGCGTGCGCGGGAGCGCCCACCGTCACCTCGCCGACCTGCACGGTGCCCTTGTGCACGTACACGCCGGGCACGGGCTGCTGGACGTCGCGCACCTCCACCACGGCGCCGGTGTCGAGCCTGATGCGGCCCTGGTCGGCGAGCTGGCCGCCGCCCTCGGCGTAGAACGGCGTGCGGTCGAGCACGACCTCGACGTCGTCGCCCTCGGAGGCGGCCGGTGAGGAGACGCCGTCCACGAGGAGGCCCACGACCGTCGACTCGCCGGCCGTGTTTTGGTAGCCGGTGAACTCGGTGGCGCCGTGGGCGTCGGCGACCTCGCGGTACGCCGACATGTCGGCGTGGCCCGACTTCTTGGCCCTGGCGTCGGCCTTGGCGCGCTCCCGCTGCTCCTTCATCAGGCGGCGGAAGCCGTCCTCGTCCACGGAGAGGCCCTGCTCCGCGGCCATTTCCAGGGTGAGGTCGATCGGGAAGCCCCAGGTGTCGTGGAGCAGGAACGCCTTGTCGCCCGAGAGCACCGAGGCGCCGGCGGCCTTGGTGTCGGTGACGGCGGTGTCGAGGATGTTGGTGCCGGCCTTGAGCGTCTTGAGGAAGGCGGCCTCCTCGGCGAGGGCGACCGTCTCGATCCGCTTGCGGTCGCTCTCCAGCTCCGGGTACTGCTGCCCCATCGTCCGGATGACGGTGTCGACCAGTTCGAGGACGACGGGTCCCGTGGCGCCGAGCAGCCGCATGTTGCGGATCGCGCGGCGCATGATGCGGCGCAGCACGTAGCCGCGGCCCTCGTTGCCGGGGCTGACGCCGTCGCCGATGAGCATGACGGACGTGCGCATGTGGTCGGTGACGACGCGCAGCGACACGTCCGAGGCGTGGTCGGCGCCGTAGTTGACGCCCGTCAGCTCGGTGGCCTTCTCGATGACGGCCATGGACGTGTCGATCTCGTACATGTTCTGCACGCCCTGCAGGATCATCGCGAGGCGTTCGAGGCCCATGCCGGTGTCGATGTTCTGCTGCGGCAGGTCGCCGAGGATCTCGAAGTCCTCCTTGCCGATGCCCTCGCCGCGCACGTACTGCATGAAGACCAGGTTCCAGATCTCCACGTACCGCTCGTCGTTGACGGCGGGGCCGCCCTCGGCACCGAACTCGGGGCCCCGGTCGTAGAAGATCTCCGAGCAGGGGCCGCAGGGTCCCGGCACGCCCATGGACCAGTAGTTGTCCTTCTTGCCCAGGCGCTGGATCCGCTCGGCGGGGAAGCCGACGACGTCGCGCCAGACGCGCTCGGCCTCGTCGTCGTCCTGGTAGACGGTGATCCACAGCCGGTCGGGGTCGAGCCCGTAACCGCCGTCGTCCTGCGAGGTGGTGAGCAGCTCCCAGGCGTACTTGGCGGCGCCCTCCTTGAAGTAGTCACCGAAGGAGAAGTTGCCGCACATCTGGAAGAACGTGCCGTGCCGTGTGGTCTTGCCGACCTCTTCGATGTCCGGGGTGCGCACGCACTTCTGGACGCTGGTTGCCCGCTCGAACGGGGGCTTGACCTCGCCGAGGAAGTACGGCTTGAAGGGCACCATGCCGGCCGGGACCAGCAGCAGAGTCGGGTCGTCCGCGATGAGCGACGCCGAAGGGACGACGGTGTGCCCGCGCTCCTCGAAGAAGCTCAGCCAGCGGCGGCGGATTTCTGCCGACTCCATCAGTGGTCCTCATTCCGGTTGTGTTCTTCTGTGGTCCTGCGGCGGGCGCGGGCGTTGCCCGCGCCGCGTGCGGCCCTGTCGCGGCCGGTCCGGCCGGCCTTGCCGTCCTTGTCCGCCGCGGCGGCCTCGTCGAGGTACCGGGCGCCGCCGGCCGTCCCGCTCCTCTCGACGGCCCTGGCGAGCCGGGGTTCGGGTACGGGCAGCGCGGGGCGCTGGGACGCCTCGATGCCGAGCGCCTCGCCCAGTTCCGCCTCGCGCCTGACCATGCCGGTCCTGACGTCGAGCGCGAAGTCCCTGAGCCGGTGGCCCGCTTCGACGGCCCTGTTCGCGGCCTGCGCCGCGAGGCTCTCCGGCGTCAACTGCCTGATCTTGCGGTTGACCTTGGTGGTGGCCCACACGCCGGCCGCTGCGCCGGCGGAGAACCAGAACGTACGGCGGAACATCGCTGGATCAGCCCTTCTTCTTCCTGCGTCGTGCCCCGGGAACCGTGCGGCCGACGATCACCTGGCGGGGCGCCGGCACTCGCTGGGGCTCCTGCGACCTGCGCGACATCGCCTGGCGCACGCCGTAGCCGAAGGCCGCGACCTTGACCAGCGGGCCGCCGAAGGTGGACGCCACCGTCGACGAGAGCGCCGAGGCGTTGGAGGTGACTTCCTGCACGTCGGACGCGATCGAGTCGACACGCTCCAGCTGGGTCTGCGCCGTGCGCACCGTCGCCGAGGCGTCCGCGAGCAGCGGCACCGCCTGTTCCGTCACGTCCGCCACGAGCTTGGTGGTCGCCTTGAGCGTCTGCGCCAGCCTCGCCAGCGCCACGGCGAGGAAGGCGACGAGGATCGCCCAGAACACGGCCACCAGGATCCCGGCCACCTCTCCACCGGTCACACCGCACCGCTTCCTGCTCGGTCGCGGACGCCTGACAGGGTCCGCAAAGTCGTGCTCCGACCCTATCGCGACGCGGCGCGCCCCCCGAACCGGATTACGGTCCGGCGCGGGCAGACTTGTCAAGGGCGATTGTACGGAACGGGGCCGTCTCAGTACGCTCTGTGTCTCATGCACGGCACATCCGGAGCGGACACCGGTCACGGCGCTCCCGGGCGGACGCGGCCCGGCAATCTCCCCGCCGAGTTGTCGACGTTCGTCGGGCGCGGGGGCGAACTCGCCGATCTGGTGGGGCTGCTGGAGAGCGGCCAGGAGCGGCTTCTCACGGTCGTGGGGGTCGGCGGGGTCGGCAAGACGAGGCTCGCCCTGCGGGCGGCGGCCGCGGCGGCGCGCTCGGACCGGGGGCAAAAACGGTACTGCGACGGGGTCTGGCTCGTGGAGCTGGCGGCGCTGCGCGACGGTGACCTCGTCGACCACGCGTTCGCCGACGCGCTCGGCCTGACCGACCAGAGCCCGAGGGCCACGCGTGACGTCCTCGGAGAGTTCCTCGCCGAGCGCGAGGCGCTGCTCGTCGTCGACGGGTTCGAGCAGCTGGCGGACGCGTGCGCCGCGGCCGTCCGTGACCTCCTGCGGCGCGCGCCCGGGCTGCGTGTCCTCGCGACGGGCCGCAGACCGCTGGGCGTCGAGGGCGAGAGGACCGTGGGGCTCGCGCCGCTGCCGCCCGAACAGGCGCGGGAGCTGTTCGTGGCGCGCGGTGCCGCGCGGGTGCCCGGCTTCCGGCCGTCGGGGGCCGACGACCACGCGATCACGGAGGTGTGCGCGCGCCTCGACGGCATCCCGCTCGCGCTGGAACTGGCCGCGGGGCGGCTGCCCGCGCTCTCGCCCGGCCAGTTGCTCGCCCGGCTGGACGACCGGTTCGCGCTGCTCAAGGACGGTGGCAGGGGCGCGCTGCCGCGGCACAGGACGCTCCGTACGGCCATCGGCTGGAGCCACGAGCTGTGCACGCCGCGCGAGCGCCTGCTGTGGGCGCGGCTCTCGGTCTTCCCCGGCCCGTTCGACCTAGACGCGGCGGAGTACGTGTGCGGCGGGCCCGACCTGCCGGCCGACGAGGTGCTCGACCTGCTCGGCGCGCTGATCGACCAGTCGCTGGTGATCAGGGACGCCACGCCGGCGGGCGTGCGCTACCGGATGCTGGCGACCGTGCGCGCCTACGGCGCCCAGTGGCTGGAGGAGGTGGGCGACGCCGACCGGCTGCGCAGGCTGCACCGCGACTGGTACGTGGGGCTCGCCACCTGGTACGAGCTCGACTGGTACGGGCCGCGCCAGGAGGAGGTCGCCGCGGGCACGGAGAGCGCGATGCCCAACCTGCGCGCGGCGCTCGACCTGTGCCTGGCGACGCCCGAGGAGGCGCACATCGGGCAGCACCTCGCGGGCACCCTCTGGTTCTACTGGGCGGGCTGCGGCCGCCTCGCGGAGGGCAGGCACTGGCTCGACCGCGCGCTGTCCTGGGAGTCGACCCGCAACGACGGCGCACGGCTGAAGGCGCTGTGGGTGCAGGGCTACGTGTCCCTGCTGCAGGGCGACACGACAGCGGCGGTCGGCGCGCTGCACGAGTGCCGGCGCGAGTCGCTGCGCACGGGCGACGAGCTGGCGTACGCCTACGCGGTGCACCGGATGGGGTGCCTCGCGCTGCTGACGGACGACATGCCGCGCGCCGAGCACCTGCTGGTCGCCGCGCTGCGCGCCTACCGCGAGCTCGGGGAGGTCAACAGCAACGTGCTGATGGCCCAGGCCGAGCTGGCGATGGCGCTCGCGTTCCAGGGCGACCTCGACCGCGCGGTGGCGGAGTGCGTCCTGCTGCGCGAGGCGTGCGAGGACAGCGGGGAGCGGTGGGCGCGTGCGTACGCGCTGTACGTGCTGGCGTACGCCGAGTGGGAGCACGGCAGGCACCGGGAGGCGCGGGGACTGCTGGCGGAGTGCCTGACGATCAACCACGCCTTCCACGACCTGGTGGGCCTGGTGCTGGCGATGGAGCTGGCGGCGCTGGTGTCGGCGAGCGAGGGCGACGCGGCGGAGGCCGCCGTGCTGCACGGGGCGGCGTCGCGCCTGTGGGATTCGGTCGGCCTGCCGCTGTTCGGCTCGCGCTTCTTCGGGGCGCCGCAGGCGCTGTGCGAGCGGCGGAGCCGGGAGGAGCTGGGGGCCTCGCGGTACGCGGCGTGCGTGGAGCGCGGCAGGCGCCTGCCGGCGGCGGAGGCGGTGGCGAGGGCGCTGCGCGGGCCCGGCGGGCAGGCGCGGGAAGGGGACGCGGCGGCGGACTCGGTGCGGGGCGAGCCGGCGGCGGCCAGGGAGAGCTGAGGCAGCCCCTGGGCCTCGGGCGGCGGGGCGGAGTCCGGGAACGGCGAAGGCCCGCCGGCTCCCCGCCGGGGTGGGCGGGGTGCCTGCGGGCCTTCGGGGCGCGCGTGGCGCGGGTACGGCGTCCGCTCAGCGGGCGTAGTACTCGACGACGAGCTGCTCGTCGCAGATCACGGGGACTTCCTTGCGCTGCGGGTCGCGGTCCAGGCGGAACGCCAGGGCCTTCAGGTTGACCTGCAGGTAGCGCGGGGTCTCGCCGTCGGTGTCGTTGCCGCCTTCGCGGGCCACCTGGAAGGGGACCTTGCTGCGGCTGCGCTCGCGGACCATCACGACGTCGTCGGGACGGACGCGGAACGACGGCTTGTCGACCTTGTGGCCGTTGACCTCGATGTGGCCGTGGACGACCATCTGGCGGGCCTGGTAGATGGTCTTGGCGATGCCGGAACGCAGCACCAGCGCGTCCAGGCGGCGCTCCAGCTCGATGACCAGGGCCTCGCCGGTCTTGCCCTCGGCCTTGCGAGCGCGGTCGTAGGCGCGCGCCATCTGGCGCTCGCTGATGTCGTACTGCGCGCGCAGGCGCTGCTTCTCCAGCAGACGGACCTTGTAGTCACTGTTCTGCTTGCGGCCGCGGCCGTGCTCACCCGGCGGGTAGGGACGGGCCTCGAAGTACTTGACGGCCTTCGGCGTCAGCGCGATACCGAGCGCGCGTGACTTCTTGACCTTGGGACGCGACTGGTTAGGCACGTTCTCCGGACCTCCATGCAGGTTGGTTGGGCTCACCTTGTTCATAGAGATCGCGTGTCTCACCCTGGGAACACCAGGAGCATCACAGACAGCCCCGGCAAGAAGCGGGGCACCGAAATGACGGAGGTCCGATCAGCTCATGGTCAGCCGCGTCCCTGTCCTGGGCATCCGTTCTGAGAACGTCTGCCGCGGACAACGGGCTTGAGATCGCCCGGATGCCGTCAGCAGCCGGGCGCACACGAACTCTCGTACAGGGTACATGCCCGGCGACCGTGCTCCGTCCCGCCCCCGGGACGCCCGACGAGACGCCCGACGAGACGCGGCCGGGCTCAGGAGCCCTCGCCGCGCAGTCGCTCGCGCACCTTCTCGACCACGTCCGCGTACCGCGCCTCCGCACCGTAGCGCGTCGGCGTGTAGTAGCGCCGGTCCTCCACCCCGTCCGGCAGATATCGCTGGGCCGCGATTCCGCCGGGCACGTCGTGCGGGTAGACGTACCCCTGGGCGTGGCCGAGCTTCGCCGCTCCCTTGTAGTGGCCGTCGCGCAGGTGCGCGGGCACCTGTCCTGCCACGCCCTTCTTGACGTCCTCCAGTGCGGCCCCGATCGCGAGCGTCGCCGCGTTGGACTTCGGCGCGAGGGCCAGGGCGATCGTCGCGTGGCTCAGGGTCAGCGCCGCCTCCGGGAAGCCGATCATGGCCACGGCCTGGGCGGCGGCCACCGCGAGGGGCAGCGCCGCCGGGTCGGCGAGGCCGATGTCCTCGCTCGCCGAGATCATCAGCCGCCTCGCGATGAACCTGGGGTCCTCGCCCGCGTCGATCATCCTGGCCAGGTAGTGCAGCGCCGCGTCCACGTCGGAGCCCCTGATGGACTTGATCAGGGCGCTCGCCACGTCGTAGTGCTGGTCGCCGTCGCGGTCGTAGGCGACCGCGGCGCGGTCGACGGTCTCCTCCAGCGTCGCCAGCGAGATCTCCTTCTCGCCCTTGTCGATCGCGGCGCCCGCCGACGCCTCCAGCGCCGTCAGCGCGCGCCGCGCGTCACCGCCCGCGACGCGCAGCAGGTGGGACTCGGTGTCCCCGGGCAGCGTCACCGCGCCGCCGAGGCCGCGCTCCTCGGCGAGCGCGCGCCGCAGCAGGTCGCGCACGTCGTCGTCGGTCAGCGATTCCAGCGTCAGCAGCAGGGAGCGTGACAGCAGCGGGGAGATGACCGAGAAGTAGGGGTTCTCCGTGGTGGCGGCGATCAGCGTCACCCAGCGGTTCTCCACGGCGGGCAGCAGGGAGTCCTGCTGTGCCTTGCTGAAGCGGTGGATCTCGTCGAGGAAGAGGACGGTCTCCTTGCCGTACCCGCCGGAGGCTCGGCGTGCGCCGTCGATGACGGACCGCACCTCCTTGACGCCCGCGGTGATCGCGGACAGTTCCACGAACCGCTTGTCGGTGGCCTTGGACACCACGTACGCGAGGGTCGTCTTGCCGGTGCCTGGAGGGCCCCACAGCAGCACCGATGACGGTCCTGCCGGGCCGCTGCCCTCCCCGACAAGGCGCCGCAGCGGCGAGCCCTGCCTCAGCAGGTGCTGCTGGCCGACCACCTCGTCCAGCGTGCGCGGGCGCATGCGGACCGCCAGGGGGCTGCTGGAAGGGTCCTTCTCCTGGCGGTCTTCCGCCGCTGCGGTAAAGAGGTCGGGCTCCACGCTGAAAGCCTAAGGCAGCGCTCAGCTCGTCCAGAAGCTCCACCAGTTCGTCAGGATCAGCAGGCCGATGATGGCGAGGTGCAGCGTGGGCAGGATCCACGTGAAGTCGGTGAAGAAGGACCGCATCCACCGCGGCGCGGGGATCACACCGTGCCGCACGTTGTGCGACACCGTGTACCAGAACATGATCACGGTGGCGACCCAGGCGAGGCAGCACCACAGGCACAGCGCGTGGATCCGGTACAGCGACTCGAACTGGAGCCAGGTGATGAACCCGACGCCGAACAGCGTGCCCGCCTGGAGGCCGAGCCAGTACCACCGCTGGTGCTTGGCGCCCGCGAGGATCGCGAGGCCGATGCCGATGACGACCGGGTAAGTGGCGAGGCCCAGCATCGGGTTGGAGAACCCGAACACGTGGGCCTGGTCGCTCTGCATCACGCTGCCGCAGGACACGACCGGGTTGAGGCTGCAGCTGGGGGTGAAGTGCGGGTTCTGCAGCAGCTTGAACTCGTCCAGCGTGATCACCCAGGCGGCGAGCAGGCCCGCCGCCCCGGTGAGCGCGAGAAGCACTCCGAAGGCGCGGCTGCCGGCGATCGGCGCGCCGCCGAGCCGTTTCGTCTCCCCCGTGGAGGAGGCGCTGTCCAGCGTGGTCGTCATTATCCCTGTCCGGTCGCTAGAAGGGGGGGGCGTAGGGGCAGGGCCATTGTGCCGCACGAGAGTTGTCCCGCACCGTTCGAACGGGATAAGGGCCGGCTGTGAGCCCGGCCCCGCCCCCTTGACTCCTCCTGTGACTCCTCCTGCTCCCGCGGCTCAGCCGAGCAGGGTACGCAGCCTGTCGACGATCTTGTCGAGCGCGACCGCCTCCTGCTCGCCGGACTCCATGTCCTTGAGCTGCGCGACGCCCGCTTCGAGGTCGCGCTCGCCGGCGACGAGCGTGTACCGCGCGCCCGACCTGTCGGCGCTGCGCATCGCGCCCTTGATGCCCTTGCCGCCGTAGCTGAGGTCCGCGGCGATGCCTGCCCTGCGCAATTCGGTGACCGCCGCGAACAGCACCCGGCGCGCCTCGTCGCCGAGCGGTACGGCGAACACGCTGGTGACCGGGGGCAGTTCGAGGGTGACGCCCTCGGCCTGAAGTGCGAGCACCGTGCGGTCGACGCCGAGTGCCCAGCCGACGGAGGGCAGCGCGGGGCCGCCGATCATCTCGGACAGCCCGTCGTAGCGCCCGCCGCCGCCGACGGCGGACTGCGAACCGAGCCCGTCGTGCACGAACTCGAAGGTCGTGCGCGTGTAGTAGTCGAGGCCGCGCACGAGGCGTGGGTCGTCCTCGAAGGCGACGCCCTGCGCGGTCAGCAGCGCGCGCACCTCGTCGTGGTACGCGCGGCACGCGTCGCAGAGGTGGTCGCGCAGCAGCGGCGCGCCCTCCAGCTGCCGCTGGACGTCCCGACGCTTGTCGTCGAGCACCCGCAGCGGGTTGATCTCGATGCGGCGGCGGGTCTCGTCGTCCAGGTCGAGCCCGCGCAGGAATCCCTGCAGCGCCTCGCGGTACGCGGGCCGGCACTCGCGGTCGCCGAGCGAGTTGAGCAGGATGCGGAAGCCGCGCAGGCCGAGCGAGCGGTACGCCTGGTCGGCGAGGACGATCAGCTCGGCGTCGAGCGCGGGGTCCTCGGCGCCGATCGCCTCGGCGCCGACCTGGGAGAAGTGGCGGTACCTGCCCTTCTGCGGGCGCTCGTAGCGGTAGTACGAGCCGGAGTACCAGAGCTTGACGGGGAGATTGCCCGCCTTGTGGAGGTTGGCCTCCAGCGTGGCGCGCAGCACGGACGCGGTGCCCTCGGGGCGCAGCGCGAGCCGGTCACCGCCCTTGGTCTCGAAGGCGTACATCTCCTTCGTGACGATGTCGGTGGACTCGCCGACACCGCGCGCGAACAGCTCGACGTTCTCGAAGCCCGGCGTCTCCACGTAGCCGTACCCGGACCGCTTCAGCGGCGCGGCGAGGGCATCGCGCACCGCGAGGTAGGTCGCGGAGGCGGGCGGGAGGAGGTCGTAGGTGCCCTTGGGGGCCTGGAAGGTGCTCATGGTGATCGCTGCGTTCACATTCCTCGTCGCGGTGCGCCGCCCGTACCGGTCCCGCCGCCCGTGCGCGAGGCTGCCGCCTCGCGCAGGTAGGGGTTGGTGGCGCGCTCCTGGCCGATGGTCGTCTGGGGGCCGTGGCCCGAGAGCACCACGGTCGAGTCGTCGAGCGGCAGGCACACACGGCCCAGCGACTCCATCAACTCGGCGGTGTCCCCGCCCGGCAGGTCGGTACGTCCTACGGAGCCGGCGAACAGCAGGTCGCCCGAGAAGAGGACCGGCGGGATGTCGCCCGCCGGCGCCTGGGGCAGCCTGAAGGTCACCGACCCCTTGGTATGGCCTGGGGCGTAGGCGACGGACAGGTCGAGGCCCGCGAGGGACAGCGCGGCGCCGTCGGACAGCACGCGCACGTCGTCGGGCTCGCCGACGGTCAGCTCGCCCATGAGCTGCGCGCCGATGGAGCGGCCGATGCCCTTCTCGGGGTCGCTCATCATGGCGCGGTCCGCGGGGTGGATCCAGGCGGGCACGCCGTGCGCGCCGCAGACCGGCACCACCGAGGCGACGTGGTCGATGTGGCCGTGGGTGAGGATCACCGCGACGGGCTTGAGCCGGTGCTTCGCGACCGTCTCGGCCACGCCCTCGGTGGCCTGGTGGCCAGGGTCGATGATCACGCACTCCTCGCCGGCGGCGGGGGCGACCAGGTAGCAGTTGGTCCCCCAGGCCCCGGCGGGGAACCCGGCAATGAGCACGATCGTCCTTCATGTCGGTCGGGCAGGCGTCGCGGCAGATCACAGACGGTGCACAGAGCGTACCGGGATCGCGATTTCCACAGCGAACCCATATAGCGTACGGGGTCAGTCCTGCCGGACGGACACGAGATCCGCGATGTACGGACACGCGATGTGCGGGCACGAGGTCCGCGATCCGAGAACCTCCGAGAAACGAGGAGAAGACCCGGTGGCCAACAACGACCAGCGGCGGCGGCAGCTTGCCAGGGAGAAGTTCGAGCGGCAGCAGCGGCGCCGTTCGGAGGCGCGCAGGCGCGCCAAGCGCCGCAACATCGTGATCGCCTCGACCGTGGCGGCGGTGGTGGTGATCGGCGGCGGCAGCACGGCGTTCGCCGTGATGGGCGGTTCGGGCGACGGGAAGGCGGACGCCGCGGCGTCGCCGTCCTCCGTCCCCAGCCCGTCGGCATCGGCGTCGGCGCCCTCCGAGCCGAAGATGACGATCGACAAGACGGCTTCGTACACGATGAAGCTCAAGACCAACAGGGGCGACGTGGCGATCGCCATGAACGCGGCGAAGACGCCCCACACGGTCAACTCGTTCAAATACCTCGCGGACAAGGGCTTCTTCGACAACACCAAGTGCCACCGGCTGACCACCCAGGGCATCTACGTGCTCCAGTGCGGCGACCCCAAGGGCGACGGCACCGGCGGGCCCGGGTACACGATCCCGGACGAGAACCTCTCCTCGCTCGGCAAGGCGGGCGCCGACGGCTCGGTCACGTACAAGGCGGGCACGGTGGCGATGGCCAACACCGGCCAGCCGCACACCGGCGGCAGCCAGTTCTTCCTCGTCTACAAGGACTCCAAGCTGAAGCCCTCGTACACACCGTTCGGCACGATGGACAGCGCCGGCCTCAAGCTCGTGAAGAACGTCGCGAAGGACGGCGTCGAGGGGAGCACCAAGAAGCAGCCGGTCACGGACGGCGCCCCGAAGGACGCGGTCACCGTGCAGAAGGCCACGGTCGACAAGCAGTGATCAGCTCAGCGATCCGCTGTATCGGGCACTGAATTTCGGCCGTGCTGAGTGCGGACAGCCGGGCGGCGGTTCGCCTATGTTGGCGTTGTGAAGGGCGGGCGCTGCCCGCCCCAGGAACCGTGGACGATGCCGGGGGGCGCGACCCCTTCAGGTGTCAGCTGGAGGAGGCGCTGTGAGCAGCGACCCGTGGGGCCGTGTCGACGAGAGCGGCACCGTGTACGTGCGTACGGCCGATGGCGAGGTGGTTGTCGGATCCTGGCAGGCGGGATCCCCCGACGAGGCCCTGGCCTACTACGAGCGCAAGTACGAGGGCCTGGTCGTCGAGATCGGCCTCCTTGAGCGCCGGGTGAAGACCACCGACCTGTCCGCGAAGGACGCGACGACCGCGATCGGGCACCTGCGCGGGCAGGTCGACGAGCACCACGCGGTGGGCGACCTGGACGCGCTCAGGAAGCGCCTCGACGCGCTCGTCGCGACGGTCGACGCGCGGCGCGAGGAGCGCAAGGCGCACCGTGCCCGGCAGAGCGACGAGTCGCGGCACGCCAAGGAGGCCCTCGTCACCGAGGCGGAGGAGCTGGCGCAGAGCGACCAGTGGCGCGCGGCGGGCGAGCGGCTGCGGGCGCTCGTGGACACGTGGAAGGGCCTTCCGCGGCTCGACCGCAAGTCGGACGACGAGCTGTGGCACCGCTTCTCGCACGCCCGCTCCGCGTTCTCCAAGCGCCGCAAGGCGCACTTCGCGTCGCTCGACGCGCAGCGGGAGGACGCCCGCAGGACCAAGGAGCGGCTGGTCGCGGAGGCCGAGTCGCTGTCGGGGTCGAGGGACTGGGGCGCCACGTCGGCGCGTTACCGCGAGCTGATGACGGCCTGGAAGGCGGCGGGCCGCGCGCAGCGTGAGGCGGAGGACGACCTGTGGAACCGCTTCCGCGGCGCGCAGGACGTGTTCTTCGGCGCGCGCGGCGAGGTGTTCGCCGAGCGTGACGCGGAGCAGGCGGACAACCTCAAGCTCAAGGAGGAGCTGGCGGCCGAGGCCGAGCGCCTCGTCCCGGTGCGCGACCTGAAGTCCGCGCGGGCCGCGTTCCGCGGGATCAACGAGCGCTGGGAGGCCATCGGCCACGTGCCGCGCGACGCGCGCCCGAAGGTCGAGGGCCGCATGCAGGCCGTCGAACGGGCGCTGCAGGAGTCCGAGGAGACCGAGTGGCGGCGCACGAACCCGGAGGCGCGCGCCCGCGCCGAGGGGCTCACGGGCCAGCTCCAGGCGGCCGTGGACAAGCTCCGCGGCCAGATCGACACGGCCCGCGCATCGGGCAACAACGCCAGGGCCGACAAGCTCACGCAGGAGCTCGAAGGCCGGCAGGCGCTCCTGGACCAGGCCCAGAAGGGCCTCCAGGAGTTCGGCGGCTGACAGCCGTGTGAGGGGGCCGGCGATGACCGCCGGCCCCCTCACACGTGTCACGTCCCCGCGAGGCGCCCGGCGGCCCGCCGCTGAGGCCCTGCGGCCGGCGGGCCCGGGCCGGGCGGGACGGCCCGCTGGACCGCTGTGGTACCCACAGCAGGCCGGCGGTGATCGCCGGTCCCTCACACAGGTCACGTCCACGCAGGGCCGAGCGGCGGCCCGCCGCTCGGCCCTGCGGGCCGTCCCGTCCCCACGTGCGGTGCCCCGCGGAGCGCCCCGCCCCGGACCGGGTCGGCCCGCTGGGGGCCGGGGCCCGCGGGGCGACAGCGCCACTCGCGTCGGGCCTGGGGAGGAGCCCGCACGGCCCGAGAGGTCTCGCCCGCTGGCGGGCTCGCAGGCCCTGACGGGCCCGTCAGGGCCTGCGGGCCGAGGTGACGCGGTAGACGTCGTAGACGCCCTCCACGCCGCGTACGGCCTTCAGGACGTGGCCCAGGTGCTTCGGGTCGCCCATCTCGAACGTGAAGCGTGACGTGGCGACGCGGTCGCGGGACGTCTGGACCGCGGCCGACAGGATGTTCACGTGCTGGTCCGACAGCACGCGGGTGACGTCCGACAGCAGGCGGGAGCGGTCCAGCGCCTCGACCTGGATCGCGACGAGGAACACCGACGACTGGGTCGGCGCCCACTCGACGTCGAGGATCCGCTCCGGCTGCTGCGACAGCGAGTCGACGTTGACGCAGTCCGCCCGGTGCACGGACACACCGCTGCCGCGCGTGACGAAGCCGATGATCGGATCGCCCGGCACGGGCGTGCAGCACCGCGCGAGCTTGACCCACACGTCGTCCACGCCCTTGACGACCACGCCGGGGTCCGCGTTGGACCGGCGCTTGGCCCGGCTGCGCGCGGGCGGCGCGGCCTCCTCGATCTCCTCGGTGGCGGCCTCCTCGCCGCCGAGCGCCTGCACGAGCTTCTGCACGACGCCCTGCGCGGCGACGTGCCCCTCGCCGATCGCCGCGTACAGCGACGAGATGTCCGAGTAGCGCATCTCGTGCGCCAGCGTCACCAGGGAGTCGCCGGTCAGGATCCGCTGGATCGGCAGGTTCTGCTTGCGCATGGCCCGCGCGATGGCGTCCTTGCCCTGCTCGATGGCCTCCTCGCGGCGCTCCTTGGAGAACCAGCCGCGGATCTTGTTGCGGGCCCTCGGCGACTTGACGAAGCCCAGCCAGTCACGGGACGGGCCCGCGCCCGACGCCTTCGAGGTGAAGACCTCCACCAGGTCGCCGTTGTCGAGCGTCGACTCCAGTGGCACGAGCCGGCCGTTGACGCGCGCGCCGATGGTGCGGTGGCCGACCTCGGTGTGCACCGCGTAGGCGAAGTCGACGGGTGTCGCGCCGGCGGGCAGCGCTATCACGTCGCCCTTCGGGGTGAAGACGAACACCTCGTTGCGCGACAGGTCGAACCGCAGGGACTCCAGGAACTCGCTGGGGTCCTCCGTCTCCTTCTGCCAGTCGAGCAGCTGGCGCAGCCACGCCATGTCGTTGACGGTGTCCTGGCCGCCGCCCTTGCCCGCGCTCTTGGGAACGTCCGTGCGGACCTTGGAGGCGCCCGCGACCGCGTCCTGCTTGTACTTCCAGTGCGCGGCGATGCCGTACTCGGCGCGGCGGTGCATGTCGAACGTGCGGATCTGCAGCTCGACGGGCTTGCCGCTCGGCCCGATGACCGTCGTGTGCAGCGACTGGTACATGTTGAACTTGGGCATCGCGACGTAGTCCTTGAACCGCCCGGGCACCGGGTTCCACCGGGCGTGGACGGTGCCGAGCGCCGCGTAGCAGTCGCGGACGGTGTCGACGAGCACGCGGATGCCGACCAGGTCGTAGATCTCCGCGAAGTCGCGGCCGCGGACGATCATCTTCTGGTACACGCTGTAGTAGTGCTTGGGCCGGCCGGTGACCGTCGCCTTGATGCGGGCGGCCCGCAGGTCGGCCTGGACCTCGTCGGTCACTATGGCGAGGTACTCGTCGCGCTTGGGCGCGCGCTCGGCGACGAGCCGGACGATCTCGTCGTACATCTTCGGGTAGAGGATCGCGAAGGCGAGGTCCTCCAGCTCCCACTTGATGGTGTTCATGCCGAGCCGGTGGGCCAGCGGCGCGTAGATCTCCAGCGTCTCGCGTGCCTTCTTCTCCTGCTTGTCGCGGCCCAGGTAGCGCATGGTGCGCATGTTGTGCAGGCGGTCGGCGAGCTTGATCACGAGCACGCGCGGGTCGCGCGCCATGGCGACGACCATCTTGCGTACGGTCTCGGCCTGCGCGGCCTCGCCGAACTTCACCTTGTCCAGCTTGGTGACGCCGTCCACGAGGGCGGCGACCTGGTCGCCGAAGTCCTTGCGGAGCGTGTCGAGGCCGTACTCGGTGTCCTCGACGGTGTCGTGCAGCAGTCCCGCCATCAGGGTGGCCGGATCCATGCCCAGCTCGGCGAGGATGGTCGTCACCGCGAGCGGGTGGGTGATGTACGGGTCGCCGCTCTTGCGCTTCTGGCCGCGGTGCCAGCGCTCGGCGACCTGGTAGGCGTGCTCGATCTGCCGCAGCGTGGCCGTCTCGATCTTGGGGTCGTTGCCACGGACCGTCCGCAGCAGCGGCTCGAGGACGGGGTTGTACGGGGACGACCGCTGCACGCCGAGGCGCGCGAGCCGGGCCCGTACCCGGTTGGACGAGCCGGACCGCGGCGGTGCGGCCGGGGTCTGCTTGGGTCCCGTGGGGGGCGTGTGGTTCGGGCGCGCGAGAGGGGCGGGCTCGGCGGCCGGGTGCGCGTCGGCGCCGGCGGCCGGCCC
>NZ_JAGIQL010000043.1 GCF_017813245.1 Streptomyces montanisoli | reverse complement strand
CGATCTCCCGCCGCAGCCGCGGGGCCGTCACCGCTGGCCGTCGGCGAACCACCGGGCGAGCTCCGGCGGCGTCCGACGGACCGTCACCGGGCGCCCGTCACCCCGCAGCGACTCCGTTGCCGCGCAACCTGCCGCGACCGCCTCCCTGGCGGCGACCGGACTGGTGTCCGTGTCGGCACCGGTGCGCACGAACTCCAGGAACTCCGCCACGAGCAGCGGGTCGGCGCCGCCGTGCCCGCCGCTCACCGGCGGCATCGGGACGACCAGGTCGGCGTCGGCGCGGTAGTCGCTCCTGCGCTTCCACACGCGCACCTCGGCGCTCTCGCCGTCGTCGCCGAAGTTCTCAAGGCGCCCCTCGGTGCCGATGACCGTGTAGTTGCGCCAGTAGTCGGGCGTGTAGTGGCACTGCTGGTAGCTGGCGTGCACGCCGTTGTCCAGGCGCATCACCACCATCGACAGGTCCTCGACGTCGACGACCGGGTTGAGGCCCGTGTTCGACAGCGGCGGCCAGTTGCGCTCCGGGTCGAGCCAGTCGGGCATCACGGATCCCGGCGCCTGGCCCGAGCGGTCCTCGATGTCGCCGTAGAGCGTGAGCCCGCCGAGCGCCGCGACGCGCTCCGTGTAGCCACCGGCCAGCCAGTGGATGACGTCGAGGTCGTGGGCGCCCTTCTGGAGCAGCAGGCCCGTCGTCCTGCTGCGGTCCGCGTGCCAGTCCTTGAAGTAGAAGTCGCCGCCGTGGCCCACGAAGTGGCGGCACCACACGGCCTTCACCTCGCCGATCTCGCCGCGCAGCACCAGGTCGCGCATCACCCGCACGACTGGCATGTGGCGCATGTTGTGCCCCACGTACAGCCGGCTGCCGCCGCGCTTCGCCGCCTCGAGCACGCGGTCGCAGCCCTCCGTGGTGATGGCGAGCGGCTTCTCGACGAACACCGCCACGCCCGCTTCGAGCAGGTCCACCGCGATGGCCTCGTGCGTGTCGTCGGGGGTGATGACGAAGACCGCGTCGACCTCCGCGGCGGCCAGCAGCTCCCGGTGGCCGCCGTACAGGCGCACGTCGTCCCCGAACCACTCGCGGGCCCGGCCGAGCGCGCCGGGGTCGGTGTCGACCGCCGCCACCACCGCCGAACCCTCGCCCGGGAGGTGCGCCGCGCGCGCCAGACCGGCCCGCATTCCGAGGCCGACCACGGCCAGGCGCAGGTCGCGGGTGCGCGTGCCGCCACCCGCGGTGGCGTCCGTGGAGGTGTCTGTCATGGTTGTTCAGCCCTTCATTCCGGAGAAGGCGATGCCCTGGATGAAGTGTCGTTGCATCGCGACGAAGACCACGATCACCGGGAGCGTGGCGAGGAGGGAACCGGCCATGAGCACCGGGTAGTCGGTGAGGTGGGAGCCCTGGAGCGAGGCGAGCCCGGCGGACAGCGGCATCTGCGCCGGGTCGGTGTTGACGACCAGCGGCCACATCAGGTCGTTCCACGACCACAGGAAGGTCAGGATGCCGAGGGCCAGCAGTCCCGGGCGCGCCAGCGGCAGCGCGACGCGCCAGTAGACGGTGAACGGGTTGGCGCCGTCGAGGCGTGCCGCCTCCTCAAGCTCGACCGGCAGGCCCATGAAGAACTGGCGCAGCAGGAACGTGCCGAAAGCGCTGAACATGCCGGGGACGACGAGCGCCTGCAGCGAGTTGAGCCAGCCCAGGTCCTGCATGATCTGGTACTGCGGCAGCAGGAACAGCTCACCGGGCACCATCAGCACGGCGAGGAACGCGAGGAAGATCGGGCCGCGCCCCGGGAAGCGGATCCGCGCGAACGCGTAGGCGGCCATCGAGCACAGCAGCAGCTGGGCCGCGGTGCGCAGCAGCGTCATGAGGAGTGTGTTGACGAACTCGTGGGCGAACGGGATCGAGGAGAACACCGTCGCGTAGTTCGACCAGTCCCAGTGCCGCGGCAGGATCGTCGGCGGCACGCGCGTGGACTCGCCGAAGCTCTTGAGCGAGGTCAGCACCTCCCACAGCAGCGGGAAGACCGTGACCACCGCGCCGACCGTGAGCAGCAGGTGGGCCGGCCACCGCCGGCCCTCGCGGCTGCCGCGCCGAGTCGTCTCAGCCATAGTGGACCCACCTCTTCTGCAAGCGGAACTGCACGGCCGTCAGCGCCAGGATCAGGACGAACAGCGCGCACACGATGGCCGCGCCGTATCCGCGCTGGTTGTCGTAGAACGCCTTCTGGAAGAACAGCATCACGACCGTCTCGCCGTCGGTGTACGCCGGATTGGTGATGCCTGCCCCGGTGTTGGCGCCCAGGATCAGGTAGACGAGGTCGAAGACCTGGAGGGACTGGATGACGGACAGCACCGTCGTGAAGAACACCGTCGGGCTGAGCAAGGGCAGTGTGACGGAGAAGAACTGCCGCACGCGCCCCGCCCCGTCGAGGGAGGCCGCCTCGTAGTAGTCCTGCGGGATGGACTGGAGCCCGGCGAGCAGCAGGATCATGTTGTACCCGACGGTCATCCACACGCCCACCACCGCGACGGCGAAGTGGACGGTGGCCGGGTCGGACACCCAGTACGTGCCGTGCACGCCGACCACGGAGAGCGCCTGGTTGATGATCCCGACATCGCCGTTGTAGAGCCAGCGCCACACCACGGCGACGGCCGCGGGCATGGTGACGACGGGCAGGAAGTACAGCGTCCTGTACACCCCGGTGCCGCGCATCCCCTTCAGGTTGAGCAGGACGGCGAGCAGCATGGACAGCGGGATGCCGAGCAGCACCAGCACGGTGTAGATCGCGGTGTTGCCCAGCGAGTGCCAGAACTCCGGATCCGTCACCAGCGTGCGGTAGTTGGACAGGCCCGTCCAGGTGGTACCGCCGAACGCGCCCCAGTCGTTGAAGCTGTAGTACAGCGTCTCGACCACCGGCCACAGGTAGAAGACCGCGAGGCCGAGACCCGCCGGGGCGATGAGGGCGTAGCCCCACCACTTGTCGCGGTGCAGGAACCGCCGCTCGCGCCTGCGCCGCGCGCGGGCGTCGCCGGGCGCTGCGGCCGGGACCCGTGGCGCCGGCACGGCCGCGGTGGGACGGGTGTCGATGCTCATCGGGCGCCGCCCTTCCCTTCCTGCGCGAGCAGTTTGTCCATCGCCTTGGTGAGCGAGCGGGTCGCGTCGGTGAGGCTCTCGTCCCCGCTCCAGGCCCGGGCCAGCCACCGCAGTTCCTGGTGCGACCACGCGGCGGTGTTGGTCGAGATCGGGTACGGCACCGAGTAGCCGACGGCGTCCAGGTGCACCTTGAGGTCGAAGCGCGGCATGGCGTCGGCCCAGGTCTGCTGCGTTCCGTTGCGCGCCGGAATGGCCGTCCCGTACTTGCCCTGGATCAGCGAGGCACGCCTGCCCGACATGAACCGCACGAAGTCCCGGGCGAGTTCGGGCTGGGCGGTGCGCGCGTACACGACGTTGGCGAGCCCGTGGATGATGGTGGCGCGGCGCCTGCCCTTCGCCAGCGGTGCCACGTCGACCTTGGCGCGCAGTTCCGGGTCCGCGTAGAACGTGGCCGCGTTGTACGAGGCGTCCTGCACCATCGCCACCTTCCCCGACTGGAACATCTGTGTCGCGTCCGTGTCGGTGAGCTGCTGGAGCGTGGGCGAGGCCTTGTACCGGTGGATCATGTCCACCCACAGTCGCAGGCCCTCCCGGGTGCGCGGGTCGCTGTAGCCGGAGTGCTTGCGGTCCTTCGAGATCACCCAGCCGCCGGCCTGGGCTATCGAGTCGTAGTAGTACTCCTGCGCCCAGACGGGCGCGGCGAGACCGTACGTGCCGCGCTTGCGGTCGGTCAGCCGCTGGGCGTTGACGATGAGGTCCTGCCACGTCCAGCTCGCGTCGGGATGGTCGACGCCCGCCCGGTCGAACAGCTCCTTGTTGAACCAGAGAGCGACCGTGTCGAAGTCCTTCGGCGCCCCGTACTGCGTCCCGTTCCACCGGTAGAGCGAGACCAGGTCGGCCGGGTAGTCGTCCGGGTCGAGCACGGCGTTCGCACCGCTGGTCTCCAGGGGCAGGAGCTGGCCGGCGTCCGCGTACAGGCCGAAGTTGGGGCCGTTCATCCAGAACACGTCCGGTGCGGAACCGCTGGTGCAGGCGGTGCGCAGCTTGGTCCAGTACGTGCCGTTCGGGGTGAGCTGCACGTCCACGCTCACCCCCGGGCGGGTCTTCTCGAACTCCCTGGCCGCCCGGCGCATGGCGTCCATCTGGTACACGTCCCAGACGCCGTAGGTGAGGCGGCCGCGCCCGGACTTCGAGGAGGAGGAAGAGGCGGAGGGGCCGCCGCACCCGGCCGCGAGCGCGGTCGTGGCGGCCGCCGTGAGGAGGGTTCTTCTGCGCACGCGGAGCCTTTCTGGGAACCGGTGACGGGAGACGGAACCGCGTGGGGGCCGCGGCAACCGGTACTCGGAGCAGCAGTGGGTCGCTGGTCTTTGACGACTTGTCCGTGGACGCTAATTGCTCAAAAATGACGCGTCAAGGGCATGTTCAATCATCTCTGCGCAGAAGTGGGGCCGCTGGATGCTCATGGTGCGTGCGCCGCAGTCAGTACGAGCAGCAGCGTCGTCGCGGTACGGGGCCGTCGCCACGGGGCGCCGAGGCGCGGGCCGTTCCGGCACGGGCCCGTGTGACGCCCGCGACGGCGCGCGGCGCGCGGCGCGCGCACCTACGGCAGCAGCCCCGCGCGCCGGGCCGCCACGACCGCTTCGAGGCGGGTGTGCGCGCCCAGCTTGCGCATCGCCGAGCGCAGGTAGGCCTTCACCGTCTCAGGACGCACACCGAGCGCCTCGGCGGCCGACGCGTTCGTCGCGCCCGCCGCCACGCAGGACAGCACGTCCACCTCGCGCGGCGTCAGCGCCACCCGGCGCTCGGGGGTGGGCGCCGCGGCGCCCGACAGCCGCGCGCACGCCGCGAGCAGCGCCGCCCGCAGGTGCGGGTCGGCGACGCGCGGCGCAAGCGCCCGCAGCTCCCCGTGCGCGGCCCGCACCTCCTCCCACGCCCCGGGGCCCGCCACCGGCTCGCGCGTCGAGGCCAGCAGGCGCCGCGCCTCGTCACGCACCGCAAGGGCCTGCTCCACGTCACGCGCCGCCGCGACCGCCGCGTCGAAGACTCGGTCGCCTATCGGCAGCGGCGCCCTGAGGGCGCCGTACAGCACGCCGCGCACCCGCCGCCGCACCACCACGGGCACCGCGAGCACCGAACGCAGCCCCTCCGCCGCCACCGCCGCGTCGTACTCGTGGCTGATGTGCCGCGCGTGGGCGTAGTCCGCCACCCCGCACGGCCTGGCGAGCGCCACCGCCCGCCCGCCCACACCGTTGCCCGACGAGATGAGCAACCCGCTCAGCGCGGACGTCGACGCGCCCGTGAGCTCGGTGAGCCTGAGGCTCGCCCCGTCGTGCAGCAGCCCGCCGAAGGCGACGGGCAACCCCGCCGACCTGCGCAGCGCGAGCAGCGCGGACCGGATCTCCAGGGCTTCGTCCGTCACCGTCACGCCCGCGTCCCTCCAGCGTCTTCCGCGTCACCCCCGTACGGGGGTGTCCCGACCTGTATCACTGATTGCACGATGCGGGTAAGGGGTCCGGCGACCGGCCGGCGACGAGGAGGACGAGACATGACGGCAGGCGTCACCACAGGGCCCGGCGGCCGGCCGGGCGATCCGACGGGTGAGTTCAGAGCGGCCCGCGACTTCCTGCTCGCACACCGCGAGGACTACGCGGGCGCGTACGAGGGGTTCGTCTGGCCCCGCCCGACCCACTTCAACTGGGCACTCGACTGGTTCGACCGGATCGCCGCCGATCCGGCGAACCGGGACAGGGACTGCCTGCACATCGTCGAGGAGGACGGCACCCGCACCCGGCGCACCTTCCCCGAGATGGCCGAGGCGTCCGACCGGGCCGCCAACTGGCTGCGCGAGCAGGGCGTCAGGCCCGGCGACCGCATCGTGGTGATGCTCGGCAACCAGGTCGAGCTGTGGGAGACGGCCCTCGCCGCCATCAAGCTGCGCGCCGTCGTCATCCCCGCGACCCCGCTCCTCGGCACGCTCGACCTCCGCGACCGGGTCGAGCGCGGCCGCGCACGCCATGTGATCGTGCGCGCCGCCGACACCGGCAAGTTCGACGGCGTGCCCGGGCGCTACACGCGCATCGCGGTCGGCGCCGGCGCCCCGCCGGACGGATGGCTCGCCTACGAGGACGCCTACGGCGCGTCCGCGTCGTTCCGTCCCGAGGGCCTCACCGCGGCGGGCGACCCGCTGATGCTGTACTTCACCTCGGGCACCACGGCGCGGCCCAAGCTCGTCGAGCACACGCACGTCTCGTACCCGATCGGCCACCTCGCGACCATGTACTGGATCGGCCTGCGCCCCGGCGACGTCCACCTGAACATCGCCTCGCCCGGCTGGGCCAAACACGCCTGGTCGAACCTCTTCGGGCCGTGGAACGCGGAGGCGACGGTCTTCATCCACAACTACACGCGCTTCGACGCGACCCGGCTCATGGCCGAGATGGACGCCGCCGGCGTCACCAGCTTCTGCGCCCCACCCACGGTCTGGCGGATGCTCATCCAGGCCGACCTCTCCCAGCTGCGCACCCCGCCGCGCGAGGCCGTGGCGGCGGGAGAACCGCTGAACCCCGAGGTCATCGAGACGGTACGGCGCGAGTGGGGCGTCACGATCAGGGACGGGTTCGGCCAGACCGAGACGGCCGTGCAGATCGCCAACTCGCCCGGCCAGCTGCTCAAGGCGGGCTCCATGGGGCGGCCGCTGCCCGGGTTCAGCGTCGAACTGCTCGACCCCGTCACCGGCGAACCGGGCGCCGCCGAGGGCGAGATCAGCCTCGATCTCGCGCACCGGCCCGTCGGCCTGATGGCGGGCTACCACGGAGATCCGGAGCGCACGGCCCAGGCCATGGCCAACGGCTACTACCGCACCGGCGACATCGGCGCCAGGGACGCCGACGGCTACCTCACCTACGTGGGCCGCTCCGACGACGTCTTCAAGGCCAGCGACTACAAGATCAGCCCCTTCGAGCTGGAGAGCGCCCTGCTGGAACACCCGGCGGTCGCCGAGGCGGCGGTCGTGCCGGCGCCCGACCCCGTGCGGCTCGCCGTGCCCAAGGCGTACGTCGTGCTCGCCGAGGGATGGCAGCCGGGGCCCGAGACGGCGAAGGCGATCTTCGAGCACTCGCGCGCCGTGCTCGCCCCCTACAAGCGCGTCAAACGGCTGGAGTTCGCCGACCTGCCGAAGACGGTGTCCGGCAAGATCCGCAGGATCGAGCTGCGCGAGGCCACCGCGGCGGGCTCCGCCGCGGAGTACGCGGAAGGGGACCTGGCATGACATCGCAGACCCCCGCCGGTACCACGACGGCCCACGCCGGTACCACGACGGCCCCCGCCGGTACCACGACGGCCCCCGCCGGTACCACGACGGTCCACGCCGGCGCGCCGGTGCCGTACGCGTACACGCACGGCACCGGCACCACCGCGCTGCTCGGCGACACCATCGGCGAGAACCTCGCGCGCGCGATCGCCGCGCACCCGGACCGCGAGGCGCTCGTCGACGTGCCCTCCGGCCGCCGCTGGACCTACGCGCGCTTCGGCGCCGACGTGGAGGAGCTGGCGCGCGCCCTCCTGGCACGCGGGGTGGCCAAGGGCGACCGCGTGGGCATCTGGGCGATCAACTGCCCCGAGTGGGTGCTCGTCCAGTACGCGACGGCCCGCATCGGCGCGATCATGGTCAACATCAACCCGGCGTACCGCGCCCACGAACTCGAGTTCGTCCTCGGCCAGTCGGGAGTGTGCCTGCTCGTGGCCTCGCTCGCGCACCGCACGAGCGACTACCGTGCGATGGTCGAGGACGTGGCGCCACGCTGCCCCGGGTTGCGGGCCGTGCACTACATCGGCGACCCGAGCTGGGACGAGCTACTGTCCGCCGCCGACGGCGCCACGGTCGGCGAACTCCAGGAGCGGGAAGCCCAGTTGTCCTGCGACGACCCCATCAACATCCAGTACACGTCCGGCACCACCGG
Organism: Streptomyces montanisoli; assembly: GCF_017813245.1. Lineage (GTDB taxonomy): Bacteria > Actinomycetota > Actinomycetes > Streptomycetales > Streptomycetaceae > Streptomyces > Streptomyces montanisoli. The sequence continues at coordinate 36,678 of NZ_JAGIQL010000043.1, read as the reverse complement.
CTTCCCCAAGGGGGCCACGCTCTCCCACCACAACATCCTCAACAACGGGTACTTCGTGGGTGAGACCGTGCGGTACACCGAGCACGACCGGGTGTGCCTGCCGGTCCCCTTCTACCACTGCTTCGGCATGGTCATGGGAAACCTGGGCGCCACCTCGCACGGCGCCTGCGTCGTGATCCCGGCCGCCTCGTTCGACGCGGGCGCCACGCTGCGCGCCGTGCAGCAAGAGCGGTGCACCTCCCTGTACGGCGTGCCGACGATGTTCATCGCCGAGCTCGACCTGCCGGACTTCGCCTCCTACGACCTGTCCTCGCTGCGCACCGGGATCATGGCGGGATCCCCGTGCCCGGTCGAGGTGATGAAGCGGGTCGTCGCCGAGATGAACATGGCCGAGGTCTCCATCTGCTACGGCATGACGGAGACGTCCCCGGTGTCCACGCAGACACGCGCCGACGACGACCTGGAGCGCCGCACCGGCACGGCGGGCCGTGCGCTGCCGCACATCGAGGTCAAGGTCGTCGATCCGGCGACGGGCGTCACGCTGCGGCGCGGCGAGGCGGGCGAGCTGTGCACCCGCGGGTACAGCGTGATGCTCGGCTACTGGCGCGACCCCGCGCACACGTCCGAGGTGGTGGACGCGGCCCGCTGGATGCGCACCGGGGACCTGGCGGTGATCAGGGAGGACGGCTACGTCCAGATCGTCGGCCGGATCAAGGACATGATCATCAGGGGCGGCGAGAACATCTATCCGCGCGAGGTCGAGGAGTTCCTGCACACGCACCCGAAGATCGCCGACGTCCAGGTGGTGGGCGTGCCGGACGCACGCTACGGCGAGGAGGTGCTCGCCTGCGTGATCCCCCGCGACGCCGGCGACCCGCCGGGCGCCGAGGAGATCGCCGCGTTCTGCGAGGGCGAACTCGCGCACTACAAGGTCCCGCGGCGGGTGGAGGTCGTGGACGCGTTCCCGATGACGGTGAGCGGAAAGGTCAGGAAGATCGAACTGAGGGAGCGCTTCTCGGACCCGGCGGCGGACTGACACGGACCGACACCACCGCGACGAGGCGCGCCGCCGGGCGCGCTCGTCCGGGGGTGTCCTGACCGCGTGGTGGTCGTGTGTCGGGCAGGATGGCATGAGTGAGCAATGGTGACGCACCGGACCCGGCGACCGCGGCCATCGAGGGTGAACTGTGCTTCCTCGATCCGGCGGTCTTCAGCTCCCCGAGGCTGCTCGGGGAGCTGCTGCACCCGGCGTTCCGCTCGTTCGGCTCCTCCGGCAGGTCGTGGGACCGCCAGTCCTACATCGAGGAGCTGAGGGAGTGGGCGCGCACCACCACGCCGGGCACGGTCAGCGGGATGGTGGCCAGGGAGCTCGCGCCCGATCTGGTGCTGCTGACGTTCGACCTCAACGTCAGGGAGCGGCGGGTGCACCGCAGCTCGCTGTGGCGCAGGACGGACGAGGCCGGCTGGCAGCTCTACTTCACCCAGGGCACCGCGTTCACCGCGGGGGACATGGGGTGGGACGGCTGACCGCGCCGGCCGCCGCGCCGCGCCCCGTCACGCCCGTGCGCCCGCCTCCCTGCGCATGCACACGCGCGGCCACGCGTCGAGGCCCATCGCCGCCTCCTCGCGCCTGATCTCGCGCAGCCCTTCGGTCATCTCGCCCGCGTCCAGGACGCGGAAGCCGAGGCGCGCGTAGTACGGCCCATTCCAGGGGACGTCCGCGAACGTCGTCAGGGTCAGCGGCCGCCCCGTCCGCTCGCCCAGGTGGTCGATGAGCGCGCGGCCGAGCCCGCGGCGCGCGGCCGCCGGGTGGACCGACACCTGTTCGATGTGCGCGGCGCCTTCGGCTCCGTCGGGGTCCTCGTGCAGGAGGAAGGCGACGGGCCGGCCCGTGCCGTCGACGCCCACCCAGGCGCGGCCCGCGTCGCGGTAGCCCTCCAGCACCTCGGGCGACGGGGGAGCGTGCCCGGCCACCTCGTCCATGCCGGCCGCCCGGAACAGCTCGCCCGCGGCGAGCTCGATCTCGGGGATGGCGGCCAGGTCGTCGCGGGTGGCCAGTCGTATGAACATGCCGGGGAGCCTACGGCACGACGCACGTCCCCTGCTGTTACATCGTCACCGGCGCGGGCGGCGCCGGCCCGCGCGCGTTCCCGAAGGAGGCGGTGTTGTCCGACACCCCCGGCGACGAGACGTCCAGCGGTGAAGCACGCGGCGGAGAGGCACCACGCGACGGGGCGCCCGCCGAGCCCGCCGGGTGGTCGCACGGTCAGTGGACGGGGCGCCGCCGAGAGCCCCTGCAGCGGCTGCTGTTCGGCGGTGTGTACGGATCCGTGCTGGCCAGCGCGCTGGCGGCGGCGCTCGGCAACGAGGGCGGACCACCCGACCCCGGCTATGACGCCCTGTGGGTGTTCGTGGCGGCGCTGGCCGCCACCGCGGCGCACGGCTACGCGCACGCCATCGCCCACCGCGAGATCGTGCGCGGAAAGGTGCGGCCCGGCACGGTGTGGTCGGTGCTGACGGAGTGGCCGCTGCTCGCCGCGGCGATGCCGACGGTCGCCGCGCTCCTCGGCGCCTACGCGGGCTGGTGGAGCGAGGACGGCGCGCTGGACGTGGCGCTCGTCGTCAACACCGTGGCGCTGTTCGGCTGGGGGCTGTGGGCCGCGAGGGTGGCGGGGCAGCGCTGGGCGGCCGCGTGCCGCGTGGGCTGCGCGGACGTGCTGCTCGGCCTGTTCATCATCGGGGCCAACGTCCTGTCCAAGTGAGCACGCCCGCGCCCTCGTCCCGCCAGGCCTCGCCGCCCGTCAGACCTCCGACGACAGGAGGTCGTCCGCGGGCGCGTTGACCGGCTGCGGGGTGCCCGTGAGGTCCATGACGAACAGCGGCACGCCCAGCTCGTCGGCGCGGGCGCGCGCGTCGTCCGCGTAGCCCGCGAGCGAGAACAGCACCCCGACGGCCGCGTCCTGCATCCCGTACAGCCAGACGCACTCCACGGCCCGCAGCGGGGTGCGGGTCGTCGTCGGGTCGACCTGGGCGACGACCTCGGGGCCGCGCAGGTCGATGCCGGACTCGGGACGCTGCTCCGCGGCCACCACGCCGTGGTAGCCGAGCCAGCGCAGGTAGAGGCCGGCCGCCGTGACGGCGTCGCGCGCCGTGCGGATCGTCAGCGGACGGAACGCCGGCCTCGGCGCGGCCGCGGTGCGCGGCAGCGGTATGTGGGACGGGCGGGGCGACCAGTCGTGCGGCGGCCAGTCACGCGGTACGGGGTGGCCGGGGAGCCGTACGGGTATGCGCAGCATCGTGCCGCACGGGCAGTCGACCTCGGGCTGCGGCCAGTGCCCGTCCCGTCCGCAGGCCGCGCAGCGCACGACGACCCACTCGTCCGTCCACGACCGCCGCGGCACCGCCTCGGGGCGCGCCTCGGCCGTCAGTGGCGGCGCCACCGGGGCGCCGCAGGCGCAGGCGTACGCCCGCGGCGCGTAGTGGTGTCTGCGCCCGCAGGCCGGGCAGTCCACCGTGACCTCCTGCTCCGCTCCCATCGCGTGCCCCCCATATGCCTCTCGTCCATGCCGCCGGTCGCGTTGCGTGGTCCATCGTCCACCAAGAGCGAGGCGTTGGGGAGGGGACCTCGGATTCTCCCCTTGACGGGCCATGGAGACGCCCGTACCTTGACTTCCGTATAGCAAAACAGTAATTCCACATTACGGAATTGGCGCTCTCAGGTGGCGCGACAGAGCCCGACTCCGCCAGCCGAATGAGGAGCACTCATGCCTCGAATGACCGCCGCACGCGCGGCAGTTGAAATTCTGAAGCGCGAGGGTGTGGCCCACGCCTTCGGTGTGCCGGGCGCGGCGATCAACCCGTTCTACGCGGCCCTGAAAGCGGCCGGCGGCGTCCAGCACACGCTCGCCCGCCATGTCGAGGGCGCCTCGCACATGGCCGAGGGCTACACGCGGACCCACCCGGGCAACATCGGCGTCTGCATCGGGACGTCGGGCCCCGCGGGCACCGACATGATCACCGGGCTCTACTCGGCGATCGGCGACTCGATCCCGATACTGTGCATCACCGGCCAGGCGCCCACCGGCGTGATCCACAAGGAGGACTTCCAGGCGGTCGACATCGCCTCGATCGCGGCGCCCGTCACCAAGGCCGCGACGACCGTCATGGAGGCCGCACAGGTCCCGGGCGTCGTCCAGCAGGCGTTCCACCTGATGCGGTCGGGGCGCCCCGGTCCCGTCCTGATCGACCTGCCCATCGACGTGCAGCAGACGGAGATCGAGTTCGACCCCGACACGTACGAGCCGCTGCCGGTCTACCGGCCGCTCGCCACCCGGGCGCAGGCCGAGAAGGCCGTCAGGATGCTCGCCGCCTCCGAGCGGCCGCTGATCGTCGCGGGCGGCGGGATCATCAGCGCCGACGCGTCCGCACTGCTCGTGGAGTTCGCGGAACTGACGGGCACGCCCGTGGTGCCGACGCTGATGGGCTGGGGCGCCATCGCCGACGACCACGAGCTCAACGCGGGCATGGTGGGGCTGCAGACCTCGCACCGCTACGGCAACGCCACGTTCCTCGAGTCCGACTTCGTGCTCGGCATCGGCAACCGCTGGGCCAACCGGCACACCGGGAAGCTCGACGTCTACCGCGAGGGCAGGACGTTCGTCCACGTGGACATCGAGCCCACCCAGATCGGCAGGATCTTCGCCCCCGACTACGGCATCGCCTCGGACGCGGGCGCCGCGCTCGCACTCTTCGTCGAGGTCGCGAAGGAGCTGAAGGCCGCGGGCGAACTCCCCGACAGGAGCGCCTGGGTGGCCGCCTCGCGCGAGCGCAAGGCCACGCTGCACCGCCGCACCCACTTCGACGACGTGCCGCTCAAGCCGCAGCGCGTGTACGAGGAGATGAACCGCGCGTTCGGCCCCGAGACCCGGTACGTGTCGACGATCGGCCTCTCGCAGATCGCGGGCGCCCAGATGCTCCACGTGTACCGGCCGCGCCACTGGATCAACTGCGGCCAGGCGGGCCCACTCGGGTGGACGATCCCCGCCGCGCTCGGCGTCGCCGTGGCCGACCCTGACGCGAGCGTGGTGGCGCTCTCCGGCGACTACGACTTCCAGTTCATGCTGGAGGAGCTCGCGGTCGGCGCCCAGCACCGCATCCCCTACGTGCACGTGCTCGTCAACAACGCCTACCTGGGGCTGATCCGCCAGGCCCAGCGCGCCTTCGACATCGACTTCCAGGTCAACCTGGAGTTCGACAACATCAACTCACCGGAGACGGGCGGCTACGGCGTGGACCACGTCAAGGTCGCCGAGGGGCTCGGATGCAAGGCCATCCGCGTCACCGAGCCCGACCAGCTGCTGCCGGCCTTCGAGGAGGCCAAGAAGCTGGCCGCCGAGCACCGGGTGCCCGTGGTCGTCGAGGCCGTGCTCGAACGCATCACCAACATCTCGATGAGCGGAAGCGACATCGGCTCCGTCAACGAGTTCGAGGAGCTGGCCACGCAGCCGGGCCACGCTCCCACCGAGATCCTGCCGCTGGTCTGACCGGCACAGGCCCCGGGGGGACGGCCCCGGGGGGATGGCGGGGCCCCCGTTCGCGCGTGCCGCGCACGCACGGGCCTAGGCGCGCCCCCGTGCCCCCTCGCGTGTCCTGCCAGCCAGGACGTGGCGCTTCGGGTGGCGCCGCAGGTACTCGCCCTCCAGCTCCGCCGTGCGCGTGTTGTGCGTGTCCAGCGCGTCCTTCGACCCGTGCAGCAGCGTGTCGTGCCGGGTACGGTGCAGCGTCTCCAGCTCCCTGAGCAGCTGCTGGTCCTCCAGGCGCGCCGGGTCGACCCCCTGCGGCGCGTGCCCCTCGTCGCCCTTGACTGTCATGGGAAGACTCCTTCCTCCGGGTCCGCGTCCCATACGGCTCCGCATCACATACGTACCCGCTGGAGGCCGAACGTCTCCGCCCGCGCCGTGTCCGCGCCCGGGCGGCCACCACCGCGACGGAGCGGGACGCCCCGGGCTCGCCCACGATGGCGACGCACGGCGATCACCCGTACGCGTACCGTGCCGTAATCATGTGCGAATCGCTTCTGCGGATAACCCGCACAATGCGATCGTCCGTACCGCTCTGCTGCACACGGCCTCCCCGGGCGCGCGCCCCGCGGGCGGGGCGGTACGGCCGGAATGAGAGGTTCCGGCCGTACCGGCGGCCGTGCGACTGACCGAGGTTCGGACCGTGCTGTGAAGGAACCGCACCCCGTCCATGACGGCCCGTGCACAACACACCACCGTGGCGGCCCACATGTGGACCGGGGCGCCCCGGCGCGGGTGGCTGCCCCCGAGACGTCCGTGCTTACATCCTTCGCACGCCACGACGTCACCGGCGAACAGGCCTTCCTGACGGGAGCCGCGGGTGGCGGGCGTGCCACAAGAGCCATGCGAAGGGAAGCTTCACTCATGAACAACACCCCCCAGGTTCAGACCCAGGAGATCTCCGACGCTGACCTGGACAACGTGTCCGGCGGTCTCGTGGCCGGAGCCGTCGACGGCGTCGTCGGCGCCATCAGCGGTGTGAACGTCGGCGGCGTGCTCTCCAGCGTCGACACCACCATCTCGCCGATGGTGAACACCTCCGGCGTCACCGGTCTCGTCAGCGGCCTCTGAGCACCGCGGTCGAACGACCGGCCGATGCCTGACGCGTGTCCCGGATCCGCCTGCCGGCGGAGACCGGGGCACGTTTCCGTGTGAGGGAACACCGCAGTGCAATTCCGCCAGCAGGCGCTCAGCAAGCTCCAGTCGCCCGAGGAACTCGACCTGCCCGTGCGGCTCGCCCGCCCCCGTGGACTGCTCACGCTCGCCGTGACACTCCTCGCGATGGCCGCCGGCGCCCTGTGGGCGACGACCGGGTACGTGGACTCCACCGTGTCCGCGCCGGGCATCCTCACCTACGGGCAAGGGAGTTACGTGGTGCAGAGCCCCGTCGCCGGGCAGGTCACCGCCGTCCTCGCCAAAGAGGGCGGGCGTGTCGCCGCCGACGCGCCGCTCGTCAAGGTCCGCCGCGCGGACGGCGGGACGGACGTGGTCCGCGCACTCGCCGCGGGGCGGGTCACCTCCCTCGCCGCCACCATCGGCTCCGTCGTGACGACCGGTGCCGACGTGGCCGCCGTCGAGCGCACCGCGCACGCGCACGACCCCCTCATGGCCATGCTGTACGTGCCCGCGTCCGGCGGCGCCTCCGTGGCGCCGGGCCAGCCCGTCGACCTCACCCTGCCGTCCGTGCCCGAGGGGACCTACGGCGTGCTGCGTGGCACCGTCAAGGCCGTCGGCAGGACGACGCGGACCCGGCGCCAGATCGCCGCCTTCCTCGGCGACGACCAGCTCGCCGCGCGGTTCACCCGAGGCGGGCAGCCCGTCGCCGTCCTCGTCACGCTCGACGCCTCGCGCTCCACCAAGTCCGGCTACGCCTGGTCCTCGCCTGCCGGGCCGCCCTTCGCGCTCACGTCGATGACGCCCGCCGACGGCTCCGTGCGCGTCGCTCGGCAGCACCCGGCCGAATGGCTGCTGCCGTGAGCGGGCCCGGCACCGGCGTACCGCCGCAGCGGCAGCTGCCGCCCGGGGTCCACCGCCGCCACCGCGCCGGCACCGGCGGGAAACGCGCCGCCCAGCAGCCCGCCGCCCAGCAGCCCGCCTCCCGGCGCGCTGGGCGGGCCCGCACCGTGCGCACCCCCACCGTGCTGCAGATGGAGGCCGTCGAGTGCGGCGCCGCCTGCCTCGCCATGGTCCTCGCCCACCACGGCCGCCACGTGCCGCTCGAAGAGCTGCGCATCGCCTGCGGCGTCTCCCGGGACGGCTCACGCGCCAGCAACCTGCTGAAGGCGGCACGCGGCTACGGGCTCACCGCCAAGGGCATGCAGATGGAGACCGCGGCGCTCGCCGGCGTGCAGGGCCCCGCCGTCCTGTTCTGGGAGTTCAACCACTACGTCGTCTACGAGGGGACGGGCCGCAGGTTCGGCACCCGCGGCGTGCACATCAACGACCCCGGCAGGGGCCGCAGATTCGTGCCCGCCGAGGAGTTCGACACCAGCTTCACCGGCGTCGTCCTCGTCTTCGAGCGCTCCGGAGCCTTCGCGACGGGCGGCCGCCGCCCCGGCGTCCTGCGCGCCCTGCCCTCCCGGATGCGCGGCACCGCCGGCACCCTGTTCGCCGCGCTGCTCGCCGGGCTCCTGCTCGTGGCCGTCGGCGCCGCCGTGCCCGCGCTGAGCCGCACGTACATCGACCTGTTCCTCGTCGGCGGCCGCACCTCGCTGCTCGGGCCGCTGTTCGCCGCGATGGCCGCCATGATCGCGCTGACCGCCGTCCTGACCGGCCTGCAACAGGCCAACCTGCTGCGCGGGCGCATCATCTCCTCCACACTCGGCAGCGCCCGCTTCATGCGCCACCTGATGCGCCTGCCCGTCACGTTCTTCGCCCAGCGCAGCCCCGCCGACCTCGTCCAGCGCCTCCAGTCCAACGACTCCGTCGCCGAGACCCTGGCCAGAGATCTGTCCGCCGCGGGCGTCGACGGCCTCGTCGTCCTCCTGTACGCGTTCCTGCTGTGGACGTACGACCCCCAGCTCACCGTCATCGGCGTACTCGTGGCCCTGCTGAACGTCGTCGCGATGCGCGTCGTGATCAGGCTGCGCGCCACCCACACCCAGAAGCTGCGCGCCGACAGCGCACGCCTGACCACCACCTCGTACACCGGGCTCCAGCTCATCGAGACGCTGAAGGCGACCGGCGGCGAGGACGGTTACTTCAGGCGCTGGGCCGGGCAGCACGCCACCACCCTGGAGGAGCAGCAGCGGCTCGGCGTGCCGAGCGCCGCGCTCGCGGTCGTCGCCCCGCTCCTCGCCACCCTCAACAGCGCGCTCATCCTCTGGATCGGCGGCATGCGCGCCGTCGACGGGCACATCTCCATCGGGCTGCTCGTCGCCTTCCAGGCGCTCGTCACCCGCTTCACGGCGCCCGTCACCCGCCTCAACGGCGTCGCCGGGCGCATCCAGGACTTCGCCGCCGACGTCACCCGCCTCAAGGACGTCGAGAGCTTCCCCGCCGACGCCCTCTACACCAGGGACGAGCCCGGCGGGCCTGCGGCCACCCGCCGCCTGGCCGGGCATGTCGCCCTGGAGGGCGTCACGTTCGGCTACAGCCCGCTCGACGCCCCGCTGCTCGACGGCTTCAGCCTGACCGTGGGACCCGGCAGGCAGGTCGCGCTCGTCGGCGGCTCGGGAAGCGGCAAGTCCACCGTCTCGCGGCTGGTCTCCGGCCTCCACCGGCCCTGGCAGGGCACCGTCTCCATCGACGGGCGGCGCATCGAGGACATACCGCGCGGCGCGCTCGCGGCGTCCGTCTCCTTCGTCGACCAGGACGTGTTCCTCTTCGAGGGAACCGTGCGGGACAACGTCGCCCTGTGGGACCCGTCCATCCCCGACGAGGCGGTCGTCGCGGCGCTGCGCGACGCCGCCCTGTACGACGATGTGATCGCCCGGCGGCCCGACGGCATCCACACCCGCGTCGAGCAGGACGGCCGCAATTTCTCCGGCGGGCAGCGGCAGCGCCTGGAGATCGCGCGCGCCCTCGTGCGCGGCCCCAGCGTCCTCGTGCTCGACGAGGTGACCAGCGCACTCGACGCGGAGACCGAGCGCGTCATCATGGACAACCTGCGGCGGCGCGGCTGCGCCTGCGTGGTGATCGCGCACCGGCTGTCCACCGTGCGCGACAGCGACGAGATTGTCGTGCTCGACCACGGCACCGTCGTCGAGCGCGGCCGTCACGAGGAACTCCTCGCCGCGGCCGGGGCCTACGCCGGCCTCGTCAGGGAGCGGTGACACGGTGACGGCGACCGGCCAGGAGGCCTGGCACGCGGAGAGCGACGCCGTTCTCGCGGCGTTCGACGGCATCGGCGCGCCCGGGGACGTCACCGGGCGAACATCCGTCGACCTGGCGGGCCCCCAGGTGTTGTGGCTGGTGGCCGGCGGCAGGCTCGACCTCTTCGCCGTCGACGCGGCGGGCCGCGGCCCGTGGCACTTCCTCGGCCGGCTGGAGGCCGGCGCGCTGTTGCTCGGACCCGTCGAGGGGCCGCGGCACACCCTGCTCGGCAGGCCGGGCGAGGGCTGCGCGCTGCGCAGGATCCCGCTGCGCGAACTGACCAGGCCCTACCCCGCCGATGAGGCGCAGCCGTGGGACGGCACCGCGGCCGGCATGCCGTCCCCGCTGGAGCGGGCGTTCGCGCTCGGCATCGGCCGCGGGCTCGGCGTGCTCTTCGAGGCACCGCTCGGCGCCCGGCTCGCGGGCGAGGACCAGGCGTACGACGACGAGGCGGTGGCCGACGACGACGTGCTGTGGATGCCCGTGCCCGCGGGCAGTGTCGAGCCCGGCGCCGCGTACAGTCGTGACTTCGCGGGGGACCTGCTCGTCGACGGCTCGCTGTGGCAGTCCATGGTCGCCCAGCAGTACCGTCTGCTCGCCGCCGTCGACCGGTGGATCGCCGGCCGCGAACAGGCCCACGAGGACCGCACCGCCGCCGGCATCGCGGCAGGCGAGCGCGAGCGCGCCCACGCCGACCGCGCGCTTGTCGCGTCCATCGGCGGCAGTGGCAGCGGCAGCGGCAGCGGCAGTGGCGGCCGCGGCGAGGACGGCAGGCGGCAGCGTGCCGGCGGCGACGACGCGGTGTTCGCCGTCTGCCGCCGGGTCGCCGCGGCGAGCGGCATCGCGCTCGGGGACCCGCCGCGCGAGAACGGGACGGCTTCGGCCAGGCTGAGCGCGGTCGAACGGATCGCCGCGCACGCCCGGGTGCGCACCCGCGCGGTACGGCTCGACGGCACGTGGTGGCGCACCGACGCCGGGCCGCTCGTCGGCGCCAGGGCCAGGTCGGGTGCGCCCGTCGCGCTGGTGTGGCGGCGCGGCGGCTACGAGGCGGCCAACCCGCTCAGCGGCTCGCGCACGCGCGTCACGGCGGCCAACGCCGGCGAGTTCGAACCGCACGGCGTCATGTTCTACCGCCCGCTGCCCGACCGTCCGCTGGGCGCGCCTCGACTGCTGCGCTTCGCGCTGCACGGCGCGCGGGGCGACCTGCGCGCCCTGACGCTCGCCGGGCTCGTCACCGTCGCGCTCGGCGCCCTCGTGCCCATCGCCACGGGCAGGGTGCTCGGCTCGTACGTACCGCACGCGCGCACCAGCCTCATCGTGCAGGTGTCCATCGCCGTGATGGTGGCGGGCGCCGTCTCGGCGGCGTTCGGCCTGCTGCAGAACCTCACCATGCTGCGCATCGAGGGCCGCATGGAGGCGACCCTGCAGCCGGCCGTGTGGGACAGGCTCCTCAGGCTGCCGACCGCCTTCTTCGCCGGCCGCTCCACCGGCGAACTCGCCAGTGCCGCCATGGGTGTGAGCGCGGTACGCAGGGTGCTGTCGGGCATCGCGCCCGTGGTGCTCCAGTCGACGACCGTCGGGGTCATGAACCTCGGGCTGCTGCTGTTCTACAGCGTGCCGCTCGCGCTGGTCGCGCTCGGCATGCTCGCCGTCGTCACCGCCGTCTTCCTCGCCATCGGTCTGTGGCAGGTGCGCTGGCAGCGGCGGCTGGTCAAGCTCTCCAACAAGCTCAACAACCAGGCGTTCCAGACGCTGCGCGGCCTGCCGAAGCTGCGGGTCGCGGCGGCGGAGAGCTTCGCCTACGCCGCGTGGGCGCGCGAGTTCGCCAGGTCCCGCACCATGCAGCAGCGCGCGGGCCACATCAAGAACGTGAACACCGTCGTCGACGCGATCTACCTGCCGCTGTGCACGCTGCTGATGTTCATGGTCCTCGCGGGGCCCGCCCGCGGCACCCTGTCGTCCGCGTCGTTCCTCACGTTCAACACGTCCGTGACGATGCTGCTGACGTCCGTCACGCAGCTCACCGGCGCCCTGGTCTCGGCCGTGGCCGCGCTGCCCCTGTACGAGCAGGTGCGCCCGGTGCTGCGCGGCGAGCCCGAGGTGCGGCGCGGCAGCACGGCGCCCGGCGAGCTCACCGGCTCGTTCGCGGCGCGCGGCGTGTCCTTCCGCTACGGCGACGACGGCCCGCTCGTGCTCGACGGCGTGAGCGTCGAGGTCGCGGCGGGCGAGTTCGTCGCGGTGGTCGGGCCGAGCGGCTGCGGCAAGTCCACCCTGCTGCGGCTGCTGATCGGCTTCGAGTCACCGGCCTCCGGCTCCGTTCTGTACGACGGGCAGGACCTCGCCGCTCTCGACCTGGCGGCGGTGCGCCGCCAGTGCGGCGTCGTGCTGCAGAACGCGCAGCCGCTGACCGGCTCGATCCTCGACTGCGTGCGCGGCGCCGAGGCGTACACCCAGGAGGAGGTCTGGGAGGCGGTGGAGAGGGCGGGCCTCGCGGACGACATCCGGAGCATGCCCATGGGGCTGCACACGATGATCGCGGGCGGCGGCGCCGTCTCGGGCGGGCAGCGGCAGCGCCTGATGATCGCCCAGGCGCTGGTGCGCCGCCCGCGCATCCTCTTCTTCGACGAGGCGACCAGCGCACTCGACAACGAGACCCAGCGCGTCGTGATGGAGAGCACCAGGGCGCTGAACGCGAGCCGGCTGGTGATCGCGCACCGCCTGAGCACCGTGCTCGACGCCGACCGTGTGGTGGTCATGGACGCCGGCCGCGTGGTCGAGCAGGGGGCGCCCGCCGCGCTGCTCGCTGACCCGGCCGGCCGGCTGAGCGAACTGGTGCGCCGCCAGATGGTCTGAGCGGCAAGGCCCGAGCGGCCAAGGCCCGAGCGGCAGAGGCCCGAGCGGCAGAGGCCCGAGCCGCGCGCGACGGCGCCCTGCCGCCGGCGTGGCAGGGCGCCGCGGTCCTCGGGGCGTGGCACGTGGCCCGCCCCGGGCCGCTACTTCTCCTCGGGCTCCTCGACGACCCGGCTGGCCTTCGGCCGGCTGCCGATGGCCTTGATCGCCGGGGTGATCATCTGGTCGTACGCCACCGCTCCGACGACACCGCCGATGAGCGGTCCCGCGATGGGAATCCACCAATAGCTGGTGAACCACTGGTATTTACCCGGGAACGCGATCCTTCCCCAGCCCTCGGCATAGGCGAGCAGGCGTGGACCGAAATCACGTGCGGGGTTGATGGCGTACCCGGCGTTCGTGCCGATGGCCAGCCCGATCACCACGACGACCAGACCGATGAGGAACGGTCCGAGATTGGACTCCGGCGCCACATTCTTGGTGTCGCTGATCGCGCAGATCAGCAGCACCAGGACTCCGGTGCCCACGATCTGGTCGAGCAGCGGACCCCACCACGAACTCCCGAAGTACTCGGCGGGGAAGGTCGCGAAGATCGAGTACGTGGAAAGGGAATTCTCCCGGGTGAGATGGGCCTTGTGGTCGAACGCGTCGATCGCCCAGTGGTACATCGCGTAGACGAGAGCCGCGGCGACGAAGGCGCCGAAGACCTGCGACACCCAGTAGGCGGGGATCTTGCGCCAGGGGAAGGTCCGCCGGACGGCCAAGGCCAGGGTCACCGCGGGGTTGATGTGCGCCCCGCTGATGCCGCCGGCGACGTACACGCCGAACACGACGGCGAGACCCCAGCCCCAGGAGATGATGAGCCAGTCCGCGGCTCCGAACGGCGCGGCCTGGCGCCCCGAACCCGGCAGACCGGCGACCGCGACGGCGACCGAACCGCAGCCCAACAGGATCAGAACGAACGTGCCCAGGAATTCGGCGATCAATTCGCCGCCCAGACCGAACCGGTAACCGCGTCTACGCGAACCGTGTTCCGCACTGCGCTCAGCCATCAGCCCTCCATGGTCGGATGGAACACGCCCGTCCATCTCATATGAGAAACGTAGGCGGAGAGCCTGGCCGGGAAAGGAGTCTGGTGGCGCGTCACGTGTTTGCCCACCAAATGGCCCAGTGTGGAATTGTTCCGGGTCACCCTCCCGGAGGTGCCCCGCGCATGCGGGGTACCGGGCGGCGGCGGCGCCTGGGCGCGACATGACAGGTGTCGGCGCCACCACCGCCCGGGGTCTCATGGAGCCCCTGAGGGGCTCAGGGCTGCTGGAGCCCCCGTGAGGTCAGGCCTGCTCGCCGGAGAGGCGTTCCACGGAGCGCAGCAGCGCGGAGTGGTCGAGCCCGCCGTCCCCCTGCGCGCGCAGCGACGCGACGAGCTGGGCCACCACGGCGCCGACCGGCAGGGCGGCGCCCACGTTGCGCGCGGCGTCGGTGACGATGCCCATGTCCTTGTGGTGCAGGTCGATGCGGAAGCCCGGCGCGAAGTCCCGGTTCAGGAAGTTGTCCTTCTTCCGGGTCAGCACCGTCGACCCGGCGAGACCGCCGTTCAGCACGTCGAGCGCGGCGGTCAGGTCGACGCCCGACTTCTCCAGGAAGACCACCGCCTCCGCGCACGCCTCGATGTTGACGGCGACGATCAGCTGGTTCGCCGCCTTCACGGTCTGGCCGGCGCCGTGCGGGCCGCACAGCACGACCGTCTTGCCGAGCGCGTCGAACAGCGGCTTCGCGGCGTCGAAGTCGGCGCGCTCGCCGCCGACCATGATGGAGAGGACGGCCTCCACGGCCCCGGCCTCGCCGCCCGAGACCGGTGCGTCCAGGACGCGCAGGCCCTTCTCGGCGCCGGCCTTCGCGAGATCGACGGACGTCTGCGGCGTGATCGACGACATGTCGATCAGCAGGGTGCCGGGCCTGGCGTGCGCGAGGATCCCGTCGGGGCCGTACGCGACGGCCTCCACCTGCGGCGAGGCGGGAACCATCGTGATGACGACGTCCGCGTCCTTGACCGCGTCGGCGATCGAGGAGGCGGGGGTGCCGCCCGCCGCGGCGAGGCGGTCGAGCTTGGCGGGCTCCAGGGTGTGGCCGGTCACGGCGTAACCGGCCTTGATCAGGTTCTCGGACATGGGAGAGCCCATGATGCCGAGGCCGATCCACGCGATCTTGGGAAGGTCGGTCATGAGTGTGCGCCTTTCGGGAAGCTCGGAGCGGCGCGCCGTGGGAGGGCGCCGGGGGAGGGGATCAGCCGGTGAACGGGTCAGGCGGCGAGCCAGCCGAAGGCCTCGCCGCTCGGCAGGGAGCCCGGCTTGTACTCCAGGCCGACCCAGCCGTCGTATCCGGCCTTGCGCAGACGGCCGACGAGGTCGGCGAGCGGGAGCGACCCGGTGCCGGGCGCGCCGCGGCCGGGGTTGTCGGCGATCTGGACGTGACCGGTCTTGGCGGCGTAGCGGTCGATGACGTCCGCCAGGTCCTCCCCGTTCATGGACAGGTGGTAGAGGTCAAGCAGGAAGGCGGCGTTGCCGAGGCCCGTCGCCTCGTTGACGCGGTCCACGACCTCGACGGCGGCGGGCGCACTGACGAGCGGGTAGCGCGGCGACTCGGGCTCGTTGAGCGCCTCGATCAGCACGGTGGCACCGGCCCGGTGCGCGGCGCGCGCCGCGAGCGCCAGGTTCTCCAGCGCGAGCGCGTCCTGCTCGGCGGGGTCGACGCCGTCGACGCGGTTGCCGTAGAGCGCGTTGAGGGCCTTGCAGCCGACGGACGCCGCGAAGTCGACGGCGACGTCGATGTTGGCCCTGAACCGGTCGGACTCGTGGCCGGGCACGGACAGCGCGCCGCGGTCGGGCCCCGGCAGCCGGCCCGCGTAGAAGTTGAGCCCGACGAGCCGGGTGCCCGCCCCGGTGAGCGCCTCGCGCAGGGCGTCCAGGTCACTCGCCGGCGGCGTGGCGGTGTCGGTCCACGGCCACCACAGCTCGACGGCCCCGAACCCGGCCGCGGCGGCCGCGGCGGGCCGGTCGAGCAGGGGGAGTTCGGTGAACAGCATCGAGAGGTTCACGGCGTAGCGCTCGTCGAAGACCATGATATCCAGCATCCATTTCCGTATAGCGGAAGTGTATTTCTGCTTACCGGAAGAATGCCGGTCACGCCACGGGCGTGTCAAGGGGAGGTTGCATACCGCCGTCCCGGCAAGCGCCGGCTCGGCGGTGTCGAGAAGCGGGTGCTCGTGCGCATCGGGCCCGCCCTGCGCCGGCGCGCCAGGAAGGTCACCGGCGGGTGCAAGGGGTGAGTGCCCCGGCGGGCGCGTTCGCGTGAACGTCGCGTCGCCTTGCGCGTCAGTCGGCGGGCGGGCCGCGGGCAGTGCCGGATTGGCGCCTGGTCAGCGCAGGCCGACGCGGGCGGCCGCGGCCGCCCAGGCGCTCTCCTTGCCCGAGGGCTCGTAGCGGCGCAGCGGCTCGCCCGCCGCCACCAGTGCCCGCATCTCGTGCACGTCGCCGACCAGACCGTACGCCCGCGCCTGCACCAGGACGTTGCCCAGCGCCGTCGCCTCCGTCGGGCCCGCCACCACCGGCAGGCCCGTGGCGTCGGCCGTCAGGCGGCACAGCAGCTCGTTGCGGCTGCCGCCGCCCACCAGGTGCACCACCCGCACGTCACGGCCCGCGAGCTCCGCCGCGGTCCGCAGCGTCGCCCGGTGCGCGAGCGCAAGGGACTCCAGGATGCAGCGCACCACCGCCCCCTGCTCGCGCGGCGCACGCTGGCCCGTGCGCGCGCAGTACGCCGCGATCCGCGCCGGCATGTCGCCCGGCGGCAGGAACGAGGGGTCGTCGGGGTCGACCAGCGCGGCGAACGGCTCGGCGGCGGCCGCCTCGTCGAGCAGCGGCCCGAGTTCCGACGGCAGTCCTTGGGATCGCCAGGTGCGCAGCGTCTCCGTCAGCAGCCACAGCCCCATGATGTTGCGCAGGAAGCGGATCGAGCCGTCGATTCCCCGCTCGTTGGTGAAGTTCGCGGCCCTGGCACGCTCGTCGATGACGGGCGCCCCCAGTTCGAGCCCGGCGAGCGACCAGGTCCCGCAGGAGACGTAGGCGAAGCCGTCCTGCGTCGCGGGCACGGCGACCACCGCCGACGCGGTGTCGTGCGAGGCCACCGCCGTCACGGGCGTGCCCCCCGGCAGCCCGGTCGCCTCGGCCACCTCGGGCCGCAGGGTCCCCGCGCGGTCGCCGGGAAAGCGCAGCGGCGGCAGCAGCCCGCGCGGGATGCCGAGCCGGTCGAGCACGGTGTTCGACCACGCCGCCTCGCGCGCGTCGAACAGGCCCGTCGTTGACGCGTTCGTCGCCTCGGCGCCGACGCTGCCTGTCAGCCAGTACGTCAGCAGGTCGGGGATCATGAGCAGGGTTCGCGCGAGACTCCACTGCGGCGAGCTCCCCTCCGCCGCGAGCTGGAAGACCGTGTTGAACGGCAGGTGCTGCAGCCCGGTGATCCCGTACAGCTCCTTCGCGGGAAGCACCCGCTCAAGACGGTCCGCGACCCCCTCCGTCCTGGTGTCCCTGTAGTGGTACGGGTTGCCCAGCAGCCGCCCGGACGCGTCGAGCAGCCCGTAGTCCACGGCCCAGCTGTCGATGCCCACCGACACCACGCGCGCCGAACGCGCCGCCTGCGCGAGGCCCTCCAGCACATCCCCGTACAGCCCCAGAACGTCCCACCGCAGCCCGTCGGGCAGCCGCACCGGCCGGTTGGCGAACCGGTGCACCTCCGTCAGCCGCAGCCCGCCCGCCGCGCTCAGCCGGCCCACCATCACCCGGCCGCTCGTCGCGCCGAGATCGACCGCCGCGAAGGCCGGCAGGCGGCCGGACGCGGCGGCGGACGCGGGCGTGGGGGACGGTGGGTGGGCGGCGGAGCTCGGCACGGTCACCTCGAAGGCGCTCTCACGGCCCCGGACGGCGCGGCGTCCGGGGCCTGCGGTGGCAGGGAAGCGGGGAAGACGGTCGCGCGTCAGCGCAGGAACGCCGCCGCCACGCCCGCGTCCACCGGGACGTGCAGCCCCGTCGTGTGTGTCAGGTCGCCGCCCGTCAGCGCGAACACCGCGTTCGCCACGTGCTCGGGCAGCACCTCGCGCTTCAGCAGTGTCCGCTGCGCGTAGAACTCGCCGAGCTTCTCCTCCGGCACCCCGTACACCGCGGCGCGCTGCGCGCCCCAGCCGCCCGCGAAGATGCCGGAGCCCCTGACCACACCGTCGGGGTTGACGCCGTTGACACGGATGCCGTGCTCGCCCAACTCGGCGGCCAGGAGCCGCACCTGGTGCGCCTGGTCCGCCTTCGTCGCCGAGTACGCGATGTTGTTGGGCCCGGCGAACACACCGTTCTTCGACACGATGTAGACGATGTCGCCGCCCATCGCCTGCTCGGTCATCACCCGCGCAGCCTCGCGCGAGACCAGGAACGAACCGCGCGCCATGATGTCGTGCTGGAGGTCCCAGTCGCGCGCGCTCGTCTCCAGCAGCGGCTTGGAGATGGAGATGCCCGCGTTGTTGACGACCAGGTCGACGCCGCCGAACGCGAGCACGCCCTCGCGGAACGCGGCGGCGATCTGCTCCTCGTCCGTCACGTCCACCGTCACGGCGATGGCCTTGTCCGGGCCGCCCAGTGCCTTGGCGACCGTCGCCGCGCTCTCCCCGTCGAGGTCCGCGACCACCACGCAGGCGCCCTCGGCCACCAGCCGCTGCGCCACCGCCCTGCCGATGCCCGAGCCCGCGCCCGTCACCAGCGCCACCCGCGTGGCCAGCGGCTTCGGCGCCGGCATCCGCCGCAGCTTGGCCTCCTCGAGTGCCCAGTACTCGATGCGGAACTTCTCCGACTCCTCGATCGGCCGGTACGTGGAGACCGCCTCGGCTCCCCGCATCACGTTGATCGCGTTGAGGTAGAACTCGCCCGCCACGCGCGCCGTCTGCTTGTCCTTGCCGTACGAGAACATGCCGACGCCCGGCACCAGCACGATCGCCGGGTCCGCGCCGCGCATCGCGGGGGAGCCGGCGTCCGCGTGGCGCTCGTAGTAGGCGGCGTACTCGGCGCGGTACTCCTCGTGCAGCTCCCTCAGTCGCGCGGCGGCCTCCGCCGGCTCGACGGACGGCGGCAGGTCGAGCACCATCGGCCGCACCTTGGTGCGCAGGAAGTGGTCGGGGCAGGACGTGCCGAGCGCGGCGAGGCGCGGGTGTTCCGTGCGCGCCAGGAAGTCGAGCACGGGCTCCGCGTCGGTGAAGTGCCCCACCTGCGGCCGGTCAGTGGACACGAGCCCCCGCAGCAGCGGCGCGAGCGCGGCGGCGCGCGCCTGCCGCTCGCCGGCGGGCAGCGCCCCGTACCCGGCGATCGGCGGGCCGAACGGCGCCGGCCTGCCGCGCTCGGCGAGGAACCGCTCCGCCTCCTGGATGATCCGCAGCGAGTTCGCCTCGCACTCCTGCGAGGTCTCGCCCCACGCCGTGATGCCGTGCCCGCCGAGCACACACCCGATCGCCTGCGGGTTGGCCTCCTTGACCGCGGCGATGTCCAGGCCGAGCTGGAAGCCGGGCCTGCGCCAGTCCACCCACACCACACGGTCGCCGAAGCACGCGCGCGTCAGCTCCTCGCCGTCGGCCGCGCAGGCGAGGGCGATGCCCGAGTCCGGGTGCAGGTGGTCGATGTGCGGGGCGTCCACCAGGCCGTGCATGGCGGTGTCGATCGACGGGGCGGCGCCGCCCTTGCCGTGCAGGCAGTAGTCGAACGCCGCGACCATCTCGTCCTCGCGCTCCACGCCCGGGTACACACCGGTCAGCGCGCGCAGCCGGTCGAGCCGCAGCACCGCGAGGCCCTGCTCGGTCAGCGTGCCGAGGTCGCCGCCCGAGCCCTTGACCCACATCAGCTCGGTCTCGCCACCGGTCACCGGGTCGCGTTGTGTCCCCTTCGCCGAGGTGTTGCCGCCCGCGTAGTTGGTGTTGCGGGGGTCCCCACCCAGGCGGTTGGAGCGCGCGAGCAGCGCTGCCTTCACGTCGGTGGCGTCGTCGGGCTGGGCGTCGGGCATGTCTTCCACTCCTGGGCGGTGACGAGATGCGCGATGATGTGATGAATCGATTCAGGTGGACCGTAGGCGTCCTGGCTCGTGACTGTCAAGGCACGCGCAACGGGAGTTGAAACATTTCATCCCCGCCTTCGCAGTGCGCCGTGGCGTCAGCCCTGGGCGTCCAGGTCCTGCGGGTACCAGCGCAGCTCCACCGTGTTGCCGTCGGGGTCGCGCACGTAGACCGACTGGGCGCTGCCGCGCGCGCCGAACCGCGTGACCGGTCCTTCGAGGACGGTGAACTCCCCGGAGTCGATGACCTCCTGCCACTCCAGGGGCTCCACCACCAGGCAGATGTGGTCCACGTTCGACTCGCCGCGCGGACCGGCCGTCAGGTCGATGATGGTCGAGGCGGTCACCCGCGCGGACGGGAACGGTACCTCGCCCCTGCGCCACTCCTCGACCCGTACGGGTTCGAGGCCGAGTGGCCCGCAGTAGAAGGCGAGTGAACGCTCGACGTCCGAGACGTTGAGCACCAGGTGGTCGAACTCCTTGACGCGCATGCCGGTTCCCGTTCTGCCGCGGGTGCGTGGCCGGTACGGCCGCGCGGGTGCCCCGTGGCACCGGACCGTAGCAACGCGCCGCCCGGCCGTCCGGAAACCCGGCCGTCCGGACATGCGGCCGTCCGGAAATGCGCGGCTCTGCCCCCACCGCCCGCCGACAGAGGCCTGCCTGCCCACCGGCAGGGGGCCTACCTGCCCGCCGGCTTCCTGCGCGGCCTCGGCGCGGGGCCGTCCTCGGTGAAGAGCTCCGGGTGCCTGGCCCTGATCCGCTCCACGTCGCCGAAGACCAGCCGCAGGTGGCCGCGGAGCGACTCCTCCGCGGCCGGTCCGTCCGCCGCCTCGAGCAGGTCCACGACCGCGCCGTGCTGGCCGATCAGCAGCGGCATCTGCTGCGTGAGCGGCAGTGACAGCCGCCGCGCGCGGTCCAGTTGGGCCTTCGCCCCGGCCACCACCTGCCACGCCGCCGCATGCCCGCCGACGGCCATCAGCCGGGCGTGGAACGCCTCGTCGAACCGGAAGAACCCCTCGCTGTCACCGTCCTGTGCCGCGTCCTCCTGGGCGCGCACCAGCCTGCGCAGCTCGACGATGTCGCGCGGGCCCGCCTCGCCGACGGCGTCCCGAAGGGCCGCCAGCTCCAGGGCCTCCCGCACGAACTGCGCCGAAGCGACGTCGCCGATCCTGATCCGGGAGACGAACGTGCCGAGCTGGGGGTAGACGTCCACCAGCCCCTCCTCGCCGAGCAGGATCAGGCTCTCCCGCACCGGCGTCCTGCTCACCCCGAGCTCCGCCGCGAGGTCGTTCTCCGACAGCGCGGAGCCCGGCTCCAGGTCGAGCCGGATGATGCGTGCGCGCAGCTGCTCGTACACCTGCTGCCTGGTGCTCGCCACGGGTCCCCTCACGTCCGCCGTCCGCCGCGCGGAAGCCGCCGGAAGCCGCCGGACGGATGGGCTTCCATACTTGTATGGTAGCCGAGCGGCCGACCGGAGGACGCCAGGCAGCGCCCGGCTCGCGTAGAGAGAGGAACCGGCCCATGGCCACCATCACCGCCGCCGAGGTGTTCGTCACCTCAGCGGGACGCAACTTCGTCACGCTGCGGATCACCACGTCCGACGGCGTCACGGGGCTGGGCGACGCCACGCTCAACGGCCGGGAGCTGTCGGTCGCCTCATACCTGCGCGACCACCTCGTGCCGCTGCTGCTCGGCCGCGACCCCGCCCGCATCGAGGACATGTGGCACTACCTCTACAAGGGCGCCTACTGGCGGCGCGGCCCCGTCACCATGACGGCGATCGCGGCCGTCGACACCGCGCTGTGGGACATCAAGGGCAAGGTCGCGGGGATGCCCGTCTACGACCTGCTGGGCGGTCTCGCCCGGGACGGCGCCCTGGTCTACGGCCACGCCAGCGGCCAGGACACGGCCGAACTCCTCGACGACGTGGCCAGGTTCAAGGACCTCGGCTTCCGCGCCATCCGCGCGCAGGCCGCGGTGCCGGGGTCTCCCGCCAGCTACGGGGTGCGCCACGGGGACGGGCAGGGCTACGAGCCCGCCGCCGCCTCCCTGCCCGACGAGCAGCTGTGGCACACCGAGGACTACCTCGACTTCGCGCCCCGCTACCTCACCGCCGTGCGCGAACGGTTCGGCTTCGGCTTCCACCTCCTGCACGACGTGCACCACCGGCTCACGCCCACCGAGGCGGGGCAGCTCGGCCACCGCCTCGAAGACCTCCGCATGTTCTGGATGGAGGACCCGGTACCCGCCGAACTCCAGGACAACTTCCGGCAGGTGCGCGCCGCCACCCGCACGCCGATCGCGGTCGGCGAGGTCTTCAACTCCATCTGGGACTGCGAGCAGTTGATCTCCGAGCGGCTGATCGACTACATCCGCGCCTCCGTCGTCCACGCGGGCGGCATCACCCACCTGCGGCGGATCTTCCACCTCGCCGAACTCCACCAGGTGCGCACCGGCTCGCACGGGGCCACCGACCTGTCGCCCGTCAGCATGTCCGCCGCCGTCCACCTCGACGTCACGGCGGCGAACTTCGGTATCCAGGAGTACATGGCGCACGACCCCCTCGCCTTCGAGGTGTTCACGCCCGGCTACACCTACCGGGACGGCGCGCTGTACCCGTCGGACGCGCCCGGCCTCGGCGTCGAGTTCGACGAGAAGGCCGCCGAGCGCTTCCCGTACGACCCCAGGTACCTGCCGGTCAGCCGCCGCCGCGACGGCTCCGTGCACGACTGGTGAGCGCGATGACCGGCCTGTCGAACGCGGCCCTCGACGCCCTGCCCCACGCATCGCTCCCCGCGGCCCGCCCCGGCGGCCGCCGGCCCCGCATCGTCCACCTGGGCCTCGGCGCCTTTCACCGCGCCCATCAGGCCCTCTACACCGAGGCCGCGGAGGAGGACTGGGGGATCGCCGGGGTCGCCCAGCACAGCCGCGCGGTCCTCGACGCGCTGCGCGCCCAGGACAACCTGTACTCGGTCACCTTCCGCGACCCCGAGGGCCCCGCGACCCGGGTGTCCGGCGCACTCGCCGAGACGCTGCACGCCACGGAGGACGCCGGACGGCTGCGCGAACTGCTCGCCGCGCCCGCCACCGCCGTCGTCACCACCACGGTGACGGAGAAGGGCTACCGCAGGGACCCGGCGGGCGGCGGTCTCGACCTCACCGACCCACTGATCGTGGCCGACCTGGCGGCCGGCCCGGACAGAGGCGCGCACGCCACCCCGGTCGGGCAGCTGGCGGCGGGGCTGCGGGCACGGCTGCGTGGTTCCGGCGCCCCGATGACGGTGGTGTGCTGTGACAACATGGCCGGCAACGGCCCTGTACTGGCCCGTCTCGTAAGGGAGTTCACCGCCGCGACGGCCTGGCCCGAACGCGATGAGTTGCTCTCGTGGCTGGCGAGCGACGCGGTGTCGTTTCCCGCCACCGTCGTCGACCGCATCGTGCCCGCCACCACCGAGGGCGACCTCGCCACCGCGGCGCGCGCCCTCGGTGTGCGCGACGCCGCCGCCGTCAGCTGCGAGCCGTACACGCAGTGGGTGATCGAGGACCGGTTCGCCGGCGCGCGCCCCCACTGGGAGGCCGGCGGCGCCGAGTTCGTCGCCGATGTGACCCCGTACCAACTCACGAAACTGCGGTTGCTGAACGGTGCGCACACGCTCCTCGCCCACCTGGGCCTGCGCGACGGCCGCACGACGGTGGCCGACGCGCTCGCCACCGGCTGGGGCGAGAGCGCGGTGCGCACGCTGTGCGCGGAGGTCGCGCCCACACTGCCCACCGCGCCGGGCCTCGACGTCCCCGCGTACGTGGACACGCTGGTCGAGCGGTTCACCAACCCGGCGGTGCGCCACCGGCTCGACCAGGTCGCCACCGACAGCTCGCTGAAGATCCCCGAGCGCTGGCTGACGCCCGTGCGCGAACTGCGCGCCGCCGGACACGGAACGCCGTACCTCGCGCGTGCGCTGGCCGTCTGGGCGGCGGCGAGCAGGGACGGCCTGCCGTACGCCGACCCGGCCGCCGCGCGGCTGCACGCGGCATGGCAGACGCGGAAGCCGGCGGACGCGGTCAGGGCGCTGCTCGCCCTGCTGGGCGCCGAGGACCTGGCGGCGGACGACGCCCTCGTCGCGGAGGTCACCGGCCTGCTGCCCCGGTGACCGGTCCGGCCGGCGTCCGTGGCCCCGCGGCGGATCCCCACCCGGCCGCTCGCCCGCCTCGCCGTCCTCGTTCGCTCGCCCGCCGGTGGACACCGGCACGCAGCGCAGGTGGAACGCCGAGGACGCCGCCGGGTTCTCGGCCGACGGCGGCGTACCGGCGTCGGCGTACGGCGACAGCACGAGCAGAAGCCTCGCGAGGATCCTCGTCGACCCGGCGACCGAGCACTGCTGGGACGCGTCCGACGCGCTGCCGCCTTTCCTGCGCGACGCCTTCACCGACGCCGTGCTGCGCTGCCTCGCGGACCCCGGCAGTCTCGACGAGGAGCTGCGGACGGTGCAGGCGGCGACCGGGCCGGCGATGCGGCAGGCAAGGGGCGGGCAGGACACGGTGGCGTTCCTGCCGTCGGTCTGCGCGCGAGGCGGCTGACCCGCGGTGCCGGGGGCGTTCCCCGCGCACGGCCCGAGCCCGTTAGAGTCAGCACACGACGATGGGAAGCCACAGGTCACAGCGATTCCGTGGGGGCGTAGTGCGGCTGAGGGTGGAGTACACGACGGAGCCCTTCGACCTCGAGGAGGCGCCGCGCCACGCGGTCGTCGCCCGTGAGGTCGTCGCGGCGGCCCGGCTCGACGCGTTCGACGTCGGTCCGTTCGGCAACACGGCTGAGGGCCGCGCCGATGAGGTGCTCGCGGCGGTCGCGAAGCTGCTCGGCGAGTCGCTCGACGCGGGTGCGACCCGGGTCTCCGTGCAGGTCAGCGTGGTCGCGGAGGACGACAGGTGAGCGAGGCGCCCGACCATCCGCTGGTGGCCGCCGTGCGTCCCCTCGTGGACGCGATGGGCGGCGAGATCCTGCCGGCTGGCGCCGCGGGTGACGACGACGTCGTGCTGTCCTGGGAGGGCCGGGGCGTGCTGGCCGTGCGCCTGCCCCAGCTCGCGGACTCGCTCGACCACATCCTCGCCGCCCTGGAGCGCGCCCACGGGATGCCGCTCGCCGACCTGGACCGCAAGACGAAGCAGTCGGTGGTGCGCGGCCTCGAGGCGCGAGGCGCGTTCTCCGTCCGGCACGGCGTGGAGACGGTCGCGGGCGCGCTCGGCGTCAGCCGGTTCACGGTCTACAACTACATCAACTACGCGGCCGAACAGCGGGCCAAGGAGCAGGCGGACGGCGAAGGCCCGAGCCAGGGCCGCGCCCGCTGACCCGTACCCGTACCCGTACGCCCCCGCTTCGTTTGCGGTCCGCACCCGCGGTTACCCGACCCGCACGGCGGACGTGCGCGTCCGCCCTCCCGGTCCTCTCGGACGGGAAGAAAGGGGCACGGGATGCGGTACGACGAACTGATCGGCCAGGTCCAGGCGGGCGCGGAACTCCCGGACCGCGGCTCGGCCACACGCGCGGTGCGCGCCGTCCTCGCCACCCTGGCGGAACGGCTTCCCGACGGCACGGCCCGTCACCTCTTCGCCCAGCTCCCCGCCGACCTCGTGGCGCTCGTTGAGGGCCCCGAGCCGCCGGAGTCGGCCGGCACACCGGGCGGCGGCGCGGCCGCGGAACGCTTCGACCTGCCGACCTTCAGCGGTCGCGTCGCCTGGCGCGGCGGGGTCTCGGAGGACGTCGCGGTGCGCTATGTGAGCGCCGTCTTCGAGGTGCTGGACGCGGCCGTGTCGCCGGACCTGATGAAGAAGGTGGCCGACGCGCTTCCCCGCGACATCGGGCGGCTGCTGCCCGCCGCGCGCGTGGGCGATTCACCTGAGTGAGACGCGCCCCGGCGGGGCGCGTGACCGCTTGGCGGGCGAAGGCGCACGACGCCGCGGCGGGCTCAGACGGCGGTATTTCAGCCGGCGGTGAGCTGAGCGGCGAGGTCCGTGAGGTCGGCGGCGGTGTGCGTGGCGGGCGTCATGTGGCGCGGGTAGTCCTTCGCGCCGCGGCGCAGCCACGCGCCCGCGAGCCCGGCGCGGCGCGCCCCGTCGATGTCCCAGGGGTGCACGGCGACCAGCATGACCTGCCCGGCCGGCACGCCGGCCCGGCGCAGGGCGTGGTGGTAGGCGGCACGGGCGGGCTTCCAGGCGCGCGGGCCCTGCACGTCGAGCAGCGCCTCGAACCGGTCGCGCAGCCCGGCGCCCGCGAGCAGCGCGTGCGTCGAGGAGGCCGCGCCGTTCGTCATCGTCATCAGCCGGAACCCGTGTTCGTGCAGGCGGCGCACGCCCTCAGGCACGTCCGGGTGCACGCTCAGCGAGCCGAAGCCCTCCATGATGTGGCGTGCCGCGTCCCGCGCACGCGCCGGATCCCACGCGTCGAGCAGCCTCAGCCGCAGCTCCTCCGCCGCGACGTCGGCGAACTCGGCGAAGCCGCCCGCGCACGTGAGCGCGAAACCCTCCCGCAGGACGGCGGTGAACCACCCGTGCAGCAGCTCGGGCGGGGCGCCGGTCTCCTCGATCCGCGCGTCCAGGCCCGTCAGGTCGCTCAGGGTCTCGTTCACGTCGAAGACGATCACCTCGGGGTTCAGTGGCACGGCTACTCCTTCCCGGGCGACGAGCGACGACAGCACCACGCGCACGCAGACACACACGCAGACACACACACGCACGCACGCACGCACGGGAGAACGAATGCACCGGGCGGCCGGGGATCAAACCATGCATCGCCGAACCACCGGGCCGATCCGATTTTTCAACAAACTGTTGACGCGCTCTTCCGGAAGGCGTTAGCTGAGCGGAGCCGGTCCAGTACTGCCAGGAGGCCTCGGTGACACCCCCTCTCGCCCGTTTCAACGCCGCGTCCGCCCCCGAAGCGCTCGACGCGCTGCGCGAGGTGTGCGCCGGTTCCTCCTGGGGCGGACGCCTGCTCGCCGGGCGGCCGTACGCGTCACTCGACGCGCTGCTCGACGCGTCCGACGCCGCCACCGCGGCGCTCGACGACAGCGGACTCGACGAGGCCATGGCCGGCCACCCGCCGATCGGCCGGCCGGCGCCCGGCGACCCGGTCTCCGCCCGCGAACAGCGCGGCATGGCCGGCGCCTCCGACGCGCTCAAAGAGGAACTCGTCGAGCTGAACCTCGCCTACCAGGAGAAGTTCGGGCACGTCTTCCTCATCTGCGCCACCGGCGCGACCGCGCGGCACATGCGGGACGCGCTCGCCGAGCGCCTGTCCCACACCGCCGGTCAGGAGCGCGCCATCGCGCGCACCGAACTCGGCAGGATCAACCGCATCCGGCTCACCCGCCTGATGGCCGCACCCGCCGCCTCCGTCTCCACGCACGTACTCGACACCAGCGCGGGCCGCCCCGCGGCGGGCGTGCCCGTCGCGCTGGCCGCCCGCGCGGGCGCCAAGGACCCGTGGACCGAGCTCGGCGGGTCCGCCACCGACGCGGACGGCCGGTGCAAGGACCTCCCGGCCCTGCCGGACGACACCACGCAGGTGCGCCTCGTCTTCGACACAGAGGCCCACCTCGCCACCACCACACCAGCCGATCCACAGCAGGACGCCCCCGCGCTCCGGGACAGCGGCGCGTTCTTCCCCGAGGTCACGGTGGCCTTCGCCGTCACGCCGGGGGAGCACTACCACGTGCCGCTGCTGCTCAACCCGTTCGGCTACTCCGTTTACCGAGGGAGCTAGCAGATGCCCACCACACGCCTGGGCCAGAACCAGTACGGCAAGGCCGAGTGCCGCGTCGTGAAGATCGTCCGCGACGGCGCCACCCACCACATCAAGGACCTCAACGTCTCGGTCGCCCTCTCGGGCGAGATGGAGGAGGTCCACTACTCCGGATCCAACGCCAACGTGCTGCCGACCGACACCACGAAGAACACCGTGTACGCCTTCGCCAAGGAACACGGCATCGCGTCCGCCGAGGAGTTCGCCGCGCTGCTCGCCCGGCACTTCGTCAGCAGCCAGGAGCAGATCCACCGTGCCCGCATCCGCGTCGAGGAGTACGGGTGGGACCGCATCGGCGGCCCCGGCCACTCCTTCGTCCGCACCGGACAGGAGACCAGGCTCGCGCAGGTCGCCTACGACGGCGAGCGCTACGAGGTCCTCGCCGGCCTCAAGGACCTGACCGTCCTCAACTCGACCGACTCCGAGTTCTGGGGCTTCGCCAAGGACAAGTACACGACACTTGCCGAGACCCACGACCGCATCCTCGCCACCGACGTCTCCGCCCGCTGGCGGTACGGCTGGACCGGCTCGGGCGACGCGCCCGACTGGGACGCCACGTACGCACGCGCGAAGGGCGACATGCTCCAGGCGTTCGCCGAGACCTACTCGCTCTCACTCCAGCAGACCATGTTCCGCATGGGCACGCGCGTCATCGAACAGGGCCCGGAGATCGACGAGATCCGCTTCTCGCTCCCCAACAACCACCACTTCCTCGTCGACATGGAGCCCTTCGGCCTGGGGAACGAGGCGGACGCGCCCGACGGGCCCGTCTACTTCGCCGCCGACCGCCCGTACGGGCTGATCGAGGCGACGATCCTGCGGGACGGCGCGCAGCAGCTGATCCCGCTGGACGTGACCCTCCTCTGACCGGTTCCCGGCCGCGCGCCCGCGCCGGCCGGGGAAGCAGCACCACTGCACGACCCTCGACGCACGCGCCGGCGTCGCCCCCACCACGGGGGCCACGAGGGAGAGCGGGGGCATCTGCGCACCCCTGAAGCGCTGCCGCCCCTCCGCCCGCCGGGCGGGGGAGCGGCAGCGCACCACGGACTCGGTCGTCACCCCGCTCGGCCCCCGGGTCCGTACGCTTCAGGGCCGGCACGGCCCACCACAGGGAAGAGGAACCGCCATGGCGGCTTCGCGCATCGTCATCGAGAACTGCGCCATCGCGACCGTCGACGCACACGACACCGAGTACCCCTCGGGCCACGTTGTCGTCGCAGGCAACCGCATCGAGTCCGTGGGTCCAGGACCCGCCCCGGCCGGGCTCGACGGGGTGGCACGTCGGGTCGACGGCAGCGGGCACCTGCTCACGCCGGGCCTCGTCAACACCCACCACCACTTCTACCAGTGGATCACCCGCGGCCTCGCGACGGACAGCAACCTCTTCGACTGGCTGGTCGCCCTCTACCCGACCTGGGCCCGCATCGACGAGCCGATGGTGCGCGCCGCCGCCCAGGGCTCGCTCGCGATGATGGCGCGCGGTGGCGTCACCACCGCCACCGACCACCACTACGTGTATCCGCGCGGCGCCGGCGACCTGTCGGGCGCCGTCATCGGGGCCGCCACCGAGACCGGCGTGCGGTTCACCCTGGCGCGCGGCTCCATGGACCGCGGCGCGTCCGACGGCGGGCTGCCGCCGGACTTCGCCGTCGAGACGCTCGACGAGGCGCTCGCCGCGACCGAGGAGACCGTCGACCGCTACCACGACGCGTCGCCCGGCGCGATGACGCAGGTCGCCGTCGCGCCCTGCTCGCCCTTCTCGATCTCCACCGAACTTCTCAAGCGGGGGGCCGAGTTGGCCCGCCGCAAGGGGGTGCGGCTGCACACGCACGGCAGCGAGACCAGGGAGGAGGAGCAGTTCTGCAAGGAACTGTTCGGGATGGGCCCCACCGACTACTTCGAGTCGACGGGCTGGCTCGGCTCCGACGTGTGGATGGCCCACTGCGTCCACATGAACGACTCGGACATCGCCGCGTTCGGCCGTACGGGCACGGGCGTCGCCCACTGCCCGTCCTCCAACGCCAGGCTCGCCGCCGGCATCGCGCGCGTGCCCGACATGCTGGCCGCCGGCGTGCCCGTCGGCCTCGGCGTGGACGGCACCGCGTCCAACGAGTCCGGCGAACTCCACACCGAACTGCGCAACGCCCTTCTCATCAACCGCCTCGGCGCGCACCGCGAGAGCGCGCTCACGGCACGTCAGGCGCTCAGGCTCGGCACGTACGGCGGCGCCCGGGTGCTCGGCAGGCAGAGCGAGATCGGCTCGATCGAGGCGGGCAAGCTCGCCGACCTCGTGCTGTGGCGGATGGACACCCTCGCGCACTCGTCCATCGCCGACCCGGTGGCGGCCCTCGTGCTCGGCGCGCCCGCACCGGTCACCCTCTCCCTCGTCGACGGCCGCGCCGTGGTCGAGGACGGGCACCTGACCCGGGTGGACGAGGACACCGTCGCCCGCTCGGCCCGCGCGCAGGCGCAGCGCCTCGCCCGGCTCGCGGCGGACGCGTAGGCGGACGCGTAGGCGGACGCGCAGGAGGACTCCGGCCGAGGGGGACGGCCCTCGGCCGGCGCGGCGGGCCCGAGCGGGGTCCGCCGCGGGCCGGGCCGGGAGCCGCGCGACGCGTTCGCCGGCCTCCCGGCCCTATGGCCCGCCTTATCACCCGCCGATGTGGTAACTGTCGCCGTACACCTTCCAGTCGAGCGGCGGACGCAGACCCAGGTTGCCCTTGTCGAGGAACACCCGCTGCTCGGTGTCGACGCGGCTGGTGTCGCCGTGGTCCGGCTCCCGCTTCATCGCCCACACCCGGGCGTCGAGGAACGCGGCCAGGTACGTCCTCTCGTCACCGCCCCGCGCCGGCGTCCGCGCGTGGGCGGCCGCGCGCCGGCGGATCGAGCCGAAGCTCGTGGGCGCGTCGCCGTTGCCGTGCATCACCAGCGCGTCGTAGTAGAAGAACTGGCCGAGCGTGCCGAGTCCGTCCTCCTTCGCGCGCGCCACCGCGGGCCCGAAGTACTGGCTGTTCACCTCGGCGTCCTGCGCCGCCCGCATCCGCCGGTCGGACGCCGCCTCCTTCCACGCCCCGACGAAGCCCTCGCCGAGCCCCTCGTGCGACGCGCTGCCGGCGGCCGCCAGCCCGCGCAGCGCGGGAAGGTAGCCCGCCAGCGGGTTCGACGGCCTGGCCCGCGTGTACGCCTCGACCACGTGCAGCAGGTCGCCGCAGCCGGTGCAGAAGCCGATCAGCCCCGCCGTGTAGCCCCGCCCGTCGCCGATGTCCTGGATGTAGCCGTACTGGGCCCTCCAATCGAGCGTCGAGTTCTCCGCGCTCGACACCAGCCGCATGGCGATGTCCCTCTCGGCGGGCGCGTCGAGCCCGGGTCCCCTGACCGCCGCGTCCGGCGCGCCGGAGCACGCCGCCGCGCAGGTGAGGGCCACGGCCACCGTCAGCGGGAGCAGGCGGTGAAACGCACGGGTCACGTGAGGGACCTTCCGGGATCGAAACGGCATGCCGTACGGCTTTGGCAGATTACGCGGCGAACGGGTGACGATCCGCCGATTCCGGTATTCGGGACGACGGGAACGGCGGGCGCCGCACGAGCGCGGGCCCGCCACCGTTCGGCCGAACGGGCATCCGATGGGTCATCTCACAGCGTCCGCGCGCGGTGCGGCCGCCGTCACGGGGTAGACGCACGCTCGGCAGATCATGGAAGCGTTCCTGACGCGGCTCGACGCGCCGGACCCGGCCGCCCGCGGCGGCCCCGGTAAGCCGTGCGGCCACCGGAATGTTTACATGTACCCAGATGTAATGGACCGTTTCGTAGTGATATGCCCGGCAGACGGTCGCCGGGGTGACGTACGTGAGGTGATGCCCGTATGGCCCAATCAGTCGGAGGAGCGGACTTGTCGAGCCGAAAAGGCAAAGCCGTGGGCGTCTCGATCGCGGCCGCGGTGGGCGGGTTCCTCTTCGGATTCGACTCCTCGGTCATCAACGGCGCCGTCAACTCGCTCACCAGCCACTTCCACCTCGACGCGTTCCTCTCCGGCTTCGTGGTCTCCATCGCCCTGCTGGGCTGCGCGGTGGGCGCCTGGTACGCGGGCCGCCTCGCCGACATGTGGGGCCGCCGCAAGGTCATGCTGCTCGGCTCGGGGATGTTCATCATCTCCTCGATCGGCTCGGGACTCGCCTTCTCCGTGCCCGACCTGCTGGTCTGGCGCGTGATCGGCGGCCTCGGCATCGGCATCGCCTCCGTGATCGCCCCCGCGTACATCTCCGAGGTCGCGCCCGCCGGCGGGCGCGGCGCGCTCGGTTCGCTCCAGCAGCTCGCGATCACCATCGGCCAGCTGGTCGTCCTCAGCTCCAACAAGGGTCTCGCCGGCGCGGCCGGCGGCGCCTCACGCGACCTGTGGTGGGGTCTCGAGGCCTGGCGCTGGATGTTCCTCGTGGGCGTCATCCCTGCCGCCGTCTACGGTGTGCTCGCGCTGTCCATCCCGGAGTCCCCCCGCTACCTGGTGCAGAAGGGCAGGCTCGGCGACGCGGCCGGGGTGCTGGAACGCGTGTCGGGCGAGTCCGACGGCCAGGCCAAGGCGCAGGAGATCAAGCAGACCCTGCGCAAGGAGCACAGGACGAGCTTCGCGGACATCCGCGGGCACCGGTTCGGCCTGCACCCGCTCGTCTGGGTCGGCATCATCATGGCCGCGCTCCAGCAGCTCGTCGGCATCAACGCGATCTTCTACTACTCGACGACGCTGTGGCAGTCGGTCGGCTTCAGCGAGTCCAGCTCGTTCACGACCTCCGTCATCACCGCCGCGATCAACGTGGTGATGACCGTCGTCGCGATGCTCTTCATCGACCGCGTCGGCAGGCGGCGCCTGCTGACCATCGGCTCGATCGGCATGTTCCTCTCGCTGCTGCTCACCGCCATCGCCTTCTCCCAGCAGCACGGCACCGGCAAGGGCGTCAGCCTGCCCCACCCCTACGGGCCACTGGCGCTGGTCGGCGCCAACGCCTTCGTGGTGTTCTTCGCGCTGTCCTGGGGCCCGGTGATGTGGGTCATGCTCGCCGAGATGTTCCCGAACCGGATGAGGGCCATGGCGCTGGCCATCGGCACCGCATCGAACTGGATCTTCAACTTCATCGTCACGTTCGCGTTCGAGCCGGCCACCAAGCACGTCGGCCTGTCGTGGCTGTACGGCGCGTTCGCCCTGTTCGCGTTCCTGTCGATCTTCTTCGTGGTGTTCAAGATCCCGGAAACGAAACAGCGGACGCTGGAGTCGATGACGGGCGACACCTACCGGCGCCCCGAGGCGGCGCGCGGCGGCGGCGCCGCGAAGGGCTGAACCCTTCGTATCGCGCGCGACGGGGCGCCCCGGCCGGTCACCGGCCGGGGCGCCCTCGCGTTCCGCGTGGCCCGCCCGCTCAGTGGCCCGCCCGCTCAGCGGCCCGGCAGCCATCCCGGGTCGCGGCCGCTCCATCCGATCAGCCGGTCGAGCGGCGGCGCGCTGTCAGGAACCGCCACGGGCGGCCCGAACGGGCCCCGGTCGCCGTCGCCCGAGAAGGACGCCGCCGCCATCACCGCGTAGGCGGCACGCACCGACGCCTCGTCGGGCTCGTACGGCTGCCCGGTGGCGCGCGCGAGGTCCCAGCCGTGCACCAGCAACTCGTTGAGCGTGACGAACCCGGCCATCCGCCCCGGCAGGTCGACCGATCCGGCCCGCGTCCACCCGTCCCACGCGCCGGGCGACCGCCAGGCGTCGGCCAGGTCGCCGAGGCCCCGCTCGAGCCCGGCGCGCCAGCCGTCATCGAGCACCGGCAGCCCGGTGGAGCCGGGCGCGCTGTCCGTCGCGGGCCCCCTCTCCTTGCGCGCGCCGGCGGCCAGCCCTTCGCAGAGCCCGACGACGTGCGCCAGCAGCTCCCGCACGGCGTACTCCGTGCACGGGGTGGCACCGCCGAGCTGTTCCTCCCGCACGCCGCCTGCCACGGTCCACATCCCCGCGCAGGCGGGTCCCAGATCGATCATGTCCGTCTTCGCGGCCTCTGTGGTCTCCGCTTTGTCATCCATACCGGTAGTGACGACGCCCGCGCCCGGAACTCATCGCACGTCCGGCCCGGCACCTCGGGGGCGCCGGGCCGGACGGATGCGTGCGAAAGCGCTCAGCCGCGCAGGCGTTCGTAGGCGGGGAGCGTGAGGAAGTCGGCGTAGTCGGCGTCGAGCGAGACCTCGAGCAGCAGGTCGTGGGCGCGCTGCCACTCGCCCGACTCGTACGCCTTGTCGCCGATCTCCGCGCGGATCGCGGTGAGTTCACCGGCGGCGAGCTCGCGGACGAGTTCGCGCGTCACCGGGAACGTGCGCCCGTCGCGGGTGACCTGAACGCCCGCGTTGATCCACTGCCAGATCTGCGAGCGCGAGATCTCCGCCGTCGCCGCGTCCTCCATCAGGTTGAAGATGGCGACCGCGCCCGAGCCGCGCAGCCACGCCTCGATATAGCGCAGGCCGACCTGGACGGCGTTGACCAGGCCGTCGTACGTGGGCTTCGCCTCCAGCGAGTCGATGGCGATCAGGTCGCCGGGCGCCACCGAGACGTCCTCGCGCAGACGCTCCTTCTGGTTCGGCCGCTCGCCGAGCACCGCGTCGAAGGACTCGCGGCACACCGGCACCAGGTCGGGGTGCGCCACCCACGAGCCGTCGAAGCCGTCGTTCGCCTCGCGGTCCTTGTCCGCCTTCACCTTCTCCAGCGCCACCTTGTTGACCTCGGGGTCGCGCCGTGACGGGATGAACGCCGCCATGCCGCCGATGGCGTGCGCGCCCCGCTTGTGGCAGGTGCGCACCAGGAGTTCGGTGTAGGCGCGCATGAACGGCGCCGTCATGGTGACCGCGTTGCGGTCGGGCAGCACGAACCTCTCCCCGCCGTCACGGAAGTTCTTGACGATCGAGAACAGGTAGTCCCAGCGGCCCGCGTTCAGCCCCGAGGCGTGGTCGCGCAGCTCGTAGAGGATCTCCTCCATCTCGTACGCGGCCGTGATCGTCTCGATCAGAACGGTGGCACGGATCGTGCCCCGCGGGATGCCCAGCTCGTCCTGCGCGAGGACGAAGACGTCGTTCCACAGCCGCGCCTCCAGGTACGACTCCGTCTTCGGCAGGTAGAAGTACGGGCCGCTGCCGCGCTCCAGTAGGCGGCGCGCGTTGTGGAAGAAGTACAGGCCGAAGTCGACGAGCGCGCCCGGCACTTCGCGGCCGTCTGCGGCGCGCAGATGGCGCTCCGCCAGGTGCCAGCCGCGCGGCCTGACCACCACGGTCGCCAGCTCGGACGCGTCGCGCAGCGCGTACGACTTGCCCGACGCCTCGTCGGTGAAGTCGATGCGCCGCTCGTAGGCGTCGATCAGGTTGAGCTGCCCGGTGACCACGTTCTCCCAGGTCGGCGCGGACGCGTCCTCGAAGTCCGCGAGCCAGACGCGCGCGCCGGAGTTGAGCGCGTTGATCGTCATCTTGCGGTCGGTCGGGCCGGTGATCTCCACCCGGCGGTCGTCCAGGGCGGCCGGCGCGGGGGCCACGCGCCAGCTCTCGTCGGCGCGGATCGCGGCCGTCTCGGCCGGGAAGTCGAGCGTCGAGGTGCGGGCGATCTCGTCACGCCGTTCGGCACGGCGTGCCAGCAGCTCGTCGCGGCGGGGCGTGAACCGCGCGTGCAACCGGGCGAGGAAGGCGAGAGCCGCCTCGGTGAGCACCTGCTCCTGACGGGGCAGGGGCGTGTCGGCGACGATTTCCAGCGGTGACGGCGCTGGTGCGGACATGAGGGTCACTCCTTCGGCGGCGTTCTCCGACGGCCCGCGGACCCCGGACGACGGCACCGGGTGCCACCACGGGCGCGGAGGCGGTACGTACCGTTCCGGACGTCGAGAGCTTCTGACCAGTGGATAGTAGTTTCCTTATGGTGGAAGTTCAATGGTTTGTTGACGTCGAGATTCTCCGGATCGAGTCATCGTGGCGCCCAGTGCCACCGAGTACCCCCAAGTTCCCGGCGGGAAAGGGGTAGTTCGGGACTGCGGGACGGAACGCGTCACTCCAGACGGGCCAGGTCCTCCGGCGTGTCGATGTCGTACGGTTCCGCCACGTCGCCACACTCGACGAGCGTGATCTCCGCGCGGTGCGCCCGCAGGTAGCCGCGTGCCCCGCGGTCGCCGACGGCGTCCGCGGCGACCCCGTCCCAGTGGCCCGCGCCGAGGAGTACGGGGTGCCCGCGGTCGCCCCCGTACGTAGCGGACGCGAGCACCCCGGTGGAGCCGCCGTACGCGGCGGCCACCCGTGCGACCGCCCGGGCGCCGATGCCCGGCTGGTCCACCAGCAGCACGAGTGCCGCACCCGGACCGTCCGTGCGGCCGTCCGCGCTTTCGTCCGTCCCCGGCGCGCCGCGCCCGGCGCCCAGCGAGGCGAGCCCCGTGCGCAGCGAGGTCCCCATGCCCTCCGCCCACCGCGGGTTGTCCACCGGCGTGCAGCCGGTCAGGTCGGCCTGCTCGCGCACCTCGTCCGCCGCCGCCCCGAGCACCACGTGCAGCGGCCCGCAGCCGGCCTCGCGCAGCACCCGCAGGGCGTGCTCGACCAGCGGGCGGCCGCGGTGGGGCAGCAGCGCCTTGGGCCTGCCGCCCAGCCTGCGCCCGCCGCCGGCGGCGAGCAGCAGGCCCGCGACGGGTTGTACGCCGTTCCGTATCGGTTGCATGACTTCTGCATATCCCATCAGTGGCCATTCCCGCCGTCTTCCTTCACCGGCTGGCGGATACCGGTCGACGCGTGTTGACTTGCCCGCGCACCGGCGCGATTGACCACCGCGCGGCGTGCGGACCGGCACGAGGACGTGCGACGGCGATGGGGGAGAACGGTGCTCGGGAACGTGGGGCGGATGCGGGTGGCGGACGAGCGGGCCTCGGACGAGAGACGGCCGGACGAGGGCGCCGGGGGCCCGGCGGGTGACGGCGCCGCGCACACGGACGCGCGCGTCGCCGCGCTGCGAGCGGCCGTGGCCCGGCTGCG
>NZ_JAGIQL010000042.1 GCF_017813245.1 Streptomyces montanisoli | reverse complement strand
CCCCCCCCGCCCCCCCCCCCCCCCCCCCCCCCCCCCCCCCCCCTCCCCCCCTCCCTCTTCCCGCCCGGAAGCTGACCTACGAGTTACATCGGTGTCTGCAGTCCGGTCGTGTGCTCTTCCGATCTCCGGCGGCCGCGCCCTCGGGCGACGGCGGCGCCGTCGTGGTCGTCCCGTCCGCCGGCCAGAAGCCGGAGGCGGAGGCGGCCCCGGAGGCGGAGACGGCCCCCGAGGCGGAGGCACCCGCCGAGGAGGCCGCCGCGCAGGAGCCGGCGGCCAAGAAGACGGCGAAGAAGACGGCCGCGAAGAAGGCCCCGGCGAAGAAGGCCGCCGCCAAGAAGACGGCGGCCAAGAAGACCGCCACGAAGAAGACGACGACCGCCAAGAAGGCCGCCACGAAGAAGACGACGGCGAAGAAGTCGGCGAAGAAGACCGCGGCGGCGGAACAGGCCGCACCCTCGGGCGTGGTGTCCGCGACGGACGCCACGGACGACTGACCGGCGACCGACCCGCGACCGACCGGCCCCGGGCGGGCCCGCACCCCATCGGTGCGGGCCCGCCCGGGGCCGTCTCGTCTCTACCGGACAAGGTGCGTAAACCACCGCAACTGTTGCTTGGTTGCACGCAGACCATGTGATGTTCACCAAGCAGACTTATGTGTAAGTCCTGTGAGACCGGCTGTTAATATGACTGCTCATTCCTTGGTGGAGCGTCGGCTGAAGCCGGAGTGCGCAAGAGGCTGTCGCCGATGCCCGTTGCTCCCGACATCACCGCCCAGGACTGCTTTGTGGTGTTCTGGAGGAGGATGTCCGTGTCGAGCGACGCCGCTCAACCATCGACTGTCGCTGCCGCCAAGCCGGTCATCGGCGAGGAGGAGATCGAGGCGGCGGTACGCGTCCTCCGTAGCGGCCGGGTGGTGCAGGGCCCCGAAGTCGCCGCTTTCGAGGACGAGTTCGCGCGGCTCGTGGATGGGCGGCACTGCGTCGCCGTCAACTCGGGTACCTCCGCTTTGCATCTGCTGCTGCTCGCCCTCGGGATCGGGCCGGGCGACGAGGTGATCGTCCCGTCGTTCTCGTTCGCCGCGTCCGCCAACGCGGTGCGGCTCGTGGGCGCCGACGTCGTCTTCGCCGACATCGACCCCGACAGCTTCTGCCTGTCGGCGGACGCCGTCGCGGCGGCCGTCACCCCGCGCACGGCGGCCATCATGCCGGTGCACCTCTACGGCCATCCGGCCGCCATGGACCGCATCATGGCGATCGCCGAGCGGCACAAGCTCGCCGTTGTCGAAGACGCCTGTCAGGCCCATGGGGCGAGCCTGCACGGTACGCGGGTCGGCGCGTTCGGGGACGGCGGCACGTTCAGCTTCTATCCGACGAAGAACATGCACGCCCTGGAAGGGGGCATGGTCACCACGGCGGCCCCCGAGGTGGCACGCACCCTCAGGCTGCTGCGCAACCAGGGCATGGAGCAGCGCTACGCCAACGAGATCGTCGGCGCCAACATGCGGATGACCGACGTCTCCGCCGCGGTCGGCCGCGTGCAACTGTCGAAGGTCGACGGGTGGACAGAACAGCGCCGCGCCAACGCCGCCTACCTGGACAAGCACATCACCACACGCGCCGTGACGGTGCCGCCCGTAGCGGAGGGCGCGCGCCACGTCTACCACCAGTACACGGTGCGAGTCCGCGGTGACCGTGACGGGTTCATGGAGGCGCTCACCGGCGCGGGGATCGGCAGTGCCGTCTACTACCCGACCCCGATCCACCGGCTGAAGCCCTATGCGGAGCCGGACCGGAAGGCCGGCCGTGACTGGGACCTGCCGGAGACGGACAGGGCGGCCGCCGAGGTCGTCTCGCTGCCCGTGCACCCCTCACTCACCGACGGGGAACTGGAGCGGATCGCCGCTGCCGTGAACAACTGGGGAGAGACGCAGTGACAACGCGGGGACTGAGGGCCGGCCTGATCGGCCTCGGCTCGATGGGGCGCAACCACGCCCGAATACTGGCCGGGCTCGAGGGCGTGGAATTCGTCGCGGCCGTGGACCCCCTCGGGGACAAGTCGGGTGCGTCGCAGGGGGTTCCCGTGCTGCCCGCGGTGGCGGACCTGGTCGCCCTCGGCGTCGACTACGCGGTCGTCGCCTGCCCCACCGCGATGCACGAGGAAGTGGGCGTCGCGCTCGCCGAAGCGGGGGTGTGCGCGCTGATCGAGAAGCCGCTCGCCGACACCGTCGACGGCGCGCGCAGGCTGGTCGACGCCTTCGAGTCCCGCGGTCTCATCGCGGGAGTCGGACACATCGAGCGCTGCAACCCCGCGCTGCGCAATCTCAGGACGCGGCTGGAAGCGGGTGAGCTCGGGGACGTCTACCAGGTCGTCACCCGTCGCCAGGGACCCTTCCCGCACCGCATCGCGGACGTCGGAGTCATCAAGGACCTCGCGACCCACGACATCGACCTGACGAGCTGGGTCACGGGCCAGGACTACGAATCCGTCTCGGCGCACATCGTCTCCAAGAGCGGCCGTCCGCACGAGGACATGGTCTCTGCCGTGGGCAGGCTGACGGACGGGACGATGGTCAACCACCTCGTCAACTGGCTGAGCCCGCTCAAGGAGCGCTTCACCTCCGTCACGGGCGAGCGCGGGTGCTTCATCGCCGACACCCTCACCGCGGACCTCACCTTCCACTCCAACGCGGCCATCAGCACCGAGTGGGAGGCGCTGCGCGCCTTCCGCGGGGTCGCCGAGGGCGACATGATCCGCTACGCGATCCCGAAGCGCGAGCCGCTGCTCGTGGAGCACGAACTGTTCCGTGACGCGGTGCTCGGCCTCGACGCGGACATCTGCACCCTCCGGCAGGGACTGCGCACCGTCGAGGTCGCAGCCTCCGTCCTGGAGTCGGCCGAGTCGGGCCGCACGCAGCACCTCGGCCGGCTCGAATCCGTCCCGGGGAGCGTGGCTCGATGAGCGAGCCGGGCATACCGCCGGTCCCCGACGTGACCGTCGTCGTGGCGGTCTACAACACGATGCCCTACCTCACCGAGTGCCTCGACTCGCTGGTGCGCCAGTCCATCGGCGTGGAGCGCCTGCAGATCGTCGCCGTGGACGACGGGTCGACCGACGGCAGCGGTGCGGAGCTCGACCGGTTCGCCTCGCTCCACCCCCGCACGTTCACAGTCGTCCACCAGGCCAACTCCGGCGGTCCCGCGGCGCCGAGCAATCGCGCCCTGGACCTGGCCACGGGCCGCTATGTGTTCTTCATCGGCTCCGACGACCACCTGGGCGACGAGGCGCTCGAGCGGATGGTGGCGTATGCGGACGAGCACGGCTCGGACGTCGTCGTCGGCAAGATGGTGGGTGTCAACGGCCGGTACGTGCACCAGGCGCTGTACCGGAAGACGGATCCGGATGTCGGGTTGTTCGACTCCGCGATGCCGTTCACCCTGGCGAACACCAAGCTGTTTCGGCGCGCCCTGGTGGAGAAGTACGGGTTGCGCTTCCCCGAGGATCTTCCGGTCGGCAGCGACCAGCCGTTCACGATCGAGGCGTGCGTACGGGCGGCGAAGATCTCGGTGCTCGCCGACTACACGTACTACTACGCGGTGAAGCGGGCGGACGCCGGCAACATCACCTACCGTGCCAACCACCTCTCCCGGCTCGAGTGCACCGCGCGGATCATGCACCACGCGGCGGGCCTGATACCGCCGGGGCGCGACCGGGACGCCTTGTTCAAGCGGCACTTCCAGTGGGAGATAGCCAAGCTCGTACAGGCCGACTTCGCCCGTCTCGACACGGCCACCCAGGCAGCCGTGTGCGACGGGATCGCGTCCCTGGCCGACGCGTACCTTACGGACGCCTTGCGGGACTCCTTGGACGTCAAGCGACGGGTCCGTGTCGTCCTCGCCCAGCACCGTGCCGTCTCCCTGCTGAACAAGACGATCACAGCGGTGCACGGTGCCCCGCCGTTCCTGCTGGACGGTGGACGCGCGTACGCCTGCTATCCCGGCCTTCGGGACCCCGAGGCCGATCTGCCGGACGAGGCCTTCGAGCTCATCGGCGAAGCCGTGCCGGGGCGGCTCGCGCAGGGAACCAAGGTGCTGTCCCTCGGCTGGGAGCTCGAGGGCAACAGGCTCGCCCTCGCGGCCGAGGTGCACATGGGCATCGTCGGGGACGCGGCCTCCGCGGTTCTCCGGCTCGCCGACCGGGCCATGCCGGCCACCGCGGACAAGCCCGGAGCCCTGCGCCTGAAGCCCGACAAGCAACTTCCGCGCCCGGACGGGACCTTCACCACGGAGGCCCTGCCCGACGCCCGGGGGACGGTGCTACGGGCGAGGGTGCCCATCGAACTGGACAAGGCGACCCGGGGCGTACGCCTCTACGTGGACGTCGCGGGCTCGACCTACGAGATCCCCCTTCAGCCGCGGGACAGGGGCCTGCCGCTGCCGTGTGACTGGCGGGGCTTCAAAGCGTCCCTCCGGGTCAACGGCAAGAAGCGCCTGGTGGTCGACACCGCTCCGTCGTGGGAGAGTTCGCCCGCCGCCACCGCCCGCGTGCGCAGGGGCCTGTCCCGTTTGAGGAAGAAGACGAAACGATGAACATCTGTGTAGTCGCGCTGGGCAAGATCGGCCTGCCGCTCGCCGTGCAGTTCGCGGCGGCGGGCCACCGGGTCATCGGCGCCGACGTCGATCAGCGCGTCGTGGACATGGTCAACGCGGGGGACGAGCCCTTCCCCGGCGAGCACGACCTCGACGTCAAGCTCAAGGAGACCGTCAGCGCCGGCCTGCTCAGCGCGACGACGGACACCGCCGAGGCCGTCGCCGCGTCCGAGGCCGTCGTGATCGTCGTACCGCTGTTCACGGACGCGGAAGGCGTACCGGACTTCGGCTGGATGGACGCCGCGACCCGGTCGGTGGCACGCGGGCTGAAGCCCGGCACACTCGTCTCCTACGAGACGACCCTCCCGGTCGGCACCACCCGCACGCGCTGGGCGCCGATGCTCGCGGAGGGGTCCGGCCTCACCCCCGGCGAGGATTTCCACCTCGTGTTCTCGCCGGAACGCGTCCTGACCGGACGCGTCTTCGCAGACCTGCGCCGCTACCCGAAGCTGGTCGGCGGCATCGACGAGGCGTCGACCGCGCGCGGTGTCGCCTTCTACGAGGCCGTCCTCGCCTTCGACGAACGCGACGACCTGCCCCGCCCCAACGGTGTGTGGGATCTCGGCACGGCGGAGGCGTCCGAGCTGGCGAAGCTCGCCGAGACGACCTACCGCGACGTCAACATCGGCCTGGCCAACCAGTTCGCGCGGTTCGCCGACCGCACGGGCGTCGACGTCCAGAAGGTCATCGAGGCCTGCAACAGCCAGCCGTTCAGCCACATTCACCAGCCGGGGATCGCGGTCGGCGGGCACTGCATCCCCATCTATCCGCGCATGTACCTGTGGAACGACCCCTCGGCGACGGTCGTGAGCTCCGCCCGTGAGGCCAACGCGGCGATGCCGGACTACGCGGTCCAGCTCCTGGCCGAGGCGTACGGCGATCTCACCGGCGCACATGTCCTCGTGCTCGGCGCGGCCTACCGCGGTGGCGTCAAGGAGACGGCGTTCTCCGGGGTGTTCCCGACGGTCGAGGCGCTGAAGGCCCGCGGCGCCGTACCGTTCGTGTCCGACCCGATGTACACGGCTGAGGAACTGGCCGCCCACGGACTGACCCCGCACTCCGGCGAGCGTGTCACGGCGGCTGTCCTCCAGGCGGACCACCCCGAGTACCGGTCGCTCACCCCGGCAGACCTGCCGGACGTACGGGTGCTCGTCGACGGCCGCCGTACGACGGACCCCGCCGCCTGGCACGGAGTGCGCAGGGTGGTCATCGGCGGCTGACGTCTTCGGGCCGCCGTTTTCGCCCTG
This sequence comes from Streptomyces montanisoli, assembly GCF_017813245.1. GTDB lineage: Bacteria > Actinomycetota > Actinomycetes > Streptomycetales > Streptomycetaceae > Streptomyces > Streptomyces montanisoli. The sequence goes on along the minus strand of NZ_JAGIQL010000042.1, from coordinate 40,056 downwards.
CCTGGCTCCAATAGGTGTCGTTCGAATGCGTGACTTCACGGAAATTATCAAGTCGCCTTCCGCCTGGAACGCTGTGGAAAGCAGGAATACGGCGCCGGAGAAGCACGAATAAACCGGCATCGGCGTACTCGCCGATGCCGGTTCCCGAGCGTTTACCTCAAGTGTTGTTCCAGTGTTTCCGCGACCCTCAGTGCGGCTTTTCCGTCACCGTACGGCAACCCGCGCTCGTTCTTCGGCGCCGGCCGTGTTGCGCAGCGTGCCCAGTCGGCGGGAGAAAGCAGGTGGGGGTCGGGCACGAGCCTGTTCCAGTCCCCGGTGAGTGTCTCCACCCATTCGGTCTCGGGACGGATGGTCGTGCAGGTCCGCTCCAGCAGGAACGCCTCCTTCTGCAGGCCGCCCGAGTCGGTGACGACGCCGACGGCGCCGAGCACCGCGGCGACCAGGCCCGCGTACGGGAGCGGCCGGCCCGCGTGCACGTTGCCGCGGCTCAGCGTGATTCCATGCTGCTCCGCGCGCGCCACAAGGCGCGGATGCGCGAGCAGCGCCACCGGGACGGGCAGCGCCGCAAGTGCGTCGAGCAGCGCTGCGAGACGCTCCGGATCATCCGTGTTGTCGGGCCGGTGCAGCGTGGCGAGCAGGTACGGCGCCGCAGGATCGATGCCGTCGGGCAGCGCCGGAGCCTCTCCGCCGCCGCCGCGGACGGCGTCCCTGATCCGCAGGCAGACGTCCACCATGACATCGCCCACCAGCACGGTGCGGTCGGCGAGTCCTTCGCCGGCGAGGTGCCGCACGGCCTCCGACGTCGGCGCGAGCAGCAGGTCTGCTGCGTGGTCGGTGAGGATCCTGTTGTGTTCCTCGGGCATGCGGCGGTTGAAGGACCGCAGGCCGGCCTCCAGATGAGCCACCGGCAGATGCATCTTCACCGCGGCCAGGGCGCCGGCCAGGGTCGAGTTGGTGTCACCGTAGACCAGTACCCAGTCGGGGCGTGCCGCTTCGAGTACGGGGTCCATGGCGGCCAGCACGCCTCCCGTCTGCGCGCCGTGGCTGCCGGAGCCTATCCCCAGATGGACGTCGGGGGCGGGGATGCCGAGGCCGGAGAAGAAGACGTCGGACAGGTCGGCGTCGTAATGCTGTCCGGTATGGACTATGACGTGTTCGTGTTCCGTTCCGGCGAAGGCCGCGGCTATCGGCGCGAGCTTGACCAATTGGGGGCGTGCGCCGACGACGCTGAGTACCTTCACGGCTGAATTCTCCTCGGGAGGACAGGCGAGGGAACGTGCGTTACGCCGTCCCCGTAAGACCCGGTCATGTACAGGCGGATCGAAAACCTTGCACGATGATAATATCTTCACCGATGTCCGTGTAGCGGGAGGGCTGCGTTCGAATGCGCCAGTTGGTGACCAGAGAGGCAGCCATTGTCACGCCGTGGTACCCATCGCGTGAGCTCCCATTCCGCGGCGCTTTCGTCCAAGCCATGGTGGACGCCACCGCCCCCGGCCTCGACCGCTGCGTCGTCTACCACTGCGACACCTGGGTTTCGCCCATGGACCCGGCCACCGTCGAAGCCGTGGAAGCGGCCAACAGCAAGCTCCTCCGACGAGCCGTGCGCCCCGTTCCGACTGTCGGCGGCGCCGACCTCGTCCACCTCGCCGTCACCACCCCGCGCCACCAGGAGTTCGGCGCCCTCGCGCGCAATCACGAGCGTCAACTGCGCGCCGCGCTCGGCGGAAAGCCCATCGACGCCCCCGTCGTCCACGCCCACGTCGGACTCCCCGGCGGGTGGGCCGCACTGCAGAACGCCCGCCCCGGCGCCCGCGTCTACGTCACCGAGCACGCCACGTACCTCGACCGGATCCTGGCCGAACCGGACGCACGCGCGCTCTACGACGAACTCCTGCACCGTGTCGACGGGTTCGTCGCCGTAGGGGACCCGATCAAGGAGGTCCTCGCCCGGGAGTTCCCCCACCACATCGACAAGGTCGGCCAGATACCCAACCCGATCTCGTTCACACAGAAACGGGACGAGCCGGTCACGCGGTTGCGCCGATGGCTCTTCCTCGGCGGCCTCATCCCGCGCAAGGGAGTCGACTGGCTGCTCGAAGCCTTCGCACAGTGTCACGCGGAGGACCCGGAGCTGACGCTCACCCTCGTCGGCGAGGGAGAACTGCGCGGCCGCCTGACCGGGCGCGCCCGTGAACTCGGCCTCGGCAACGCCGTCGAGTTCACTGGAGCCGTGCCACCGCCGAGGGCGCTCGAGCTCATGCGGGAGCACGACCTTCTCGTCCACCCGAGCCGCTACGAGACGTTCGGGATGACGGTCGTCGAGGCGGTCGCCGCAGGGCTGCCCGTGCTCGTGACGCGGTGTGGCGGACCGGAGGAGACGCTCGCCGGCATCGAGGACGCCGCGGGACGGCTCATCGACGTCGAGGAGAACGCGGAATCCATCAGCGACGGGTACCGCGAGCTCCGCGAGCGGTTCACCCGCGGACTCGACCTGGAGAAGGCGCAGGCCGTTCTCGCCGCACGGTACGGCTACGAGGCCGTCGCGGAGGCCCACCACCGCCTTTGGTTCCCCGACTCGTACCGGCCCAGGGACGCCGACCCGGTCGGCGGCCTCGACTGATGGAGTGACATGCAGGTCCTGTTCCTCGCGCTGGGTGCGTCCCGCAAGCGGGCCGTGCTCGCCGAATCCGCCGACCTTGCCGCCGCCGGCGCGCAGGTCGTCGTTCTCGTCCACCAGAAGAAGTCATGGAACCTCAAGGCGTTCGCCCCCGGGGTCGCAGTGCACTCCGCAGCCGAACTGGAAGCCCGTCACCTGGCACGCAGGGTGGAGCGCGCCGTGCTGTACCGGGCCCCCGGTTCCGCCGCGCGCGCTCTCGACCGCGGTCCGCTGAAGAGCGCGGCACGTCGCTCGCACCGCGCGTACAAGCGGCGAGTCGCGGGCCCCGTGCACCGCAGGGTCTTCATGCCGCTGCACCGCAGACTCTGGCCCACCGCGCCCGCACGGATGGTGCGGTCACCGTTCGGTGCGGGCGGCGTACCCGAACTGCTCGTGGTCAGTGACGCTCTGTCCGTGCAGCGAGCGGTGTCCCTCGTCGAGGCGTGGGCGGCCGACGGCCTGCCCGTGCCCCGCATCTGCTACGGCATCGACTACGACGCCCCCGTCACGACGGCACCGGCCACGGCCTCAAACGCCGGCTGACCGCATCTGCCAAGGAGAATGACCATGAAGCGTGGCGGCCGCCGGCCCCGGGTTCTCTACCTCGCCTTCTACTTCCCGCCCTCCCGCGCGAGCGGCGTCTACCGTGCGCGGGCGACGGCCAATCACCTGGCCAGGGACGGGTGGGACGTCACGGTCTGTGCCGCGCCACTCGATTTCCTCTACGACGTGATCGGTTCGGTCGACGAGGCCCTCTCGGAGACGGTCGACCCGCGTGTCCGGGTGGAACGCCCGTCGTTGAACCAGTACTCGTGGCAGCAGGACCTGCGCAGTTACGGAGCGCTGCGCAGGCGGTTCCCGCTCGTCGCGCAGCGGTTGCACGCGTTCGGACAGGACAAGGTCTTCCCCGAGCGCTACGCGTCCTGGGCGTGGGCGGCCGTGGCGCGAGGACTCAAACTCCACGCACGCAAGCGCTTCGACATCGTGGTGGCGACGGGCAACCCCTTCGCCTCGTTCGGTGCCGCGTGGCTCTTCCACCGCATCACGGGCGTGCCCTACGTGATGGACTACCGCGACTCCTGGACGCTGGACCTCTTCAGCGACCAGCCCGCGTTCCCCGAGGGGCACATCGCCTGGGCCTGGGAGCGGCGCGCGCTGAGCAAGGCCTCCGCCGCTGTTTTCGTCAACGAGGCATTGCGGAAGTGGCACGCCGAGCGCTATCCGGATGTCGCCGACCGGATGATGGTGGTCGCGAACGGCTGGGACGCGGACGTCCTGCCGTCGGCCGCGGACACTCGGGCCGAGGCGCCCGAGCCGGCGGCTCTGTCTCCGGAGCAGCAGCGTGCCGACGCGCCGGCGGACGCCCCAAGGCAGCGCCCGCTGCGATTCGTCTACTTGGGCACTCTCACGGTCAAACAGCCTGTCGAGGAGATGGCAGAGGCGTTCCGGCTGGCGCGCAGGCATCCCGACCTCGAGGGTGCGGAGCTGCGCATCCACGGCCACCTCGGATTCTTCAAGGACAGTCCGCCCAGCCTGCTGCGCCGGCTCGGCCTCGACAGCGGCACACGGGACCAGGGGGACGACGACACCGGGCTGCGTTACCAGGGCCCGGTCTCCAAGAGAGAGGTCGGCATGGTCTACGAGGACGCCGACGTCCTCGTCTTCCTCGCCGGCGGGGGCAAATACGTCACGTCCGGCAAGATCTTCGAGTACATGGCGTTCGGCCACCCCATCGTGTCCGTGCACGCGGCCGGCATCGCCGCGCAGGACGTGCTGGACGGGTATCCGCTGTGGTTCAACCCCGACAGCCTGGACGTGGAGGAAATCGCGGCCGCGATGGTGGCGGCCGGCAAGGCGGCCAGAGACCAGAGTCCTCAACAGCGGGCCGCCGCCCGCCGGCACGCACAGGCGTACACGCGGGACGCCGTCCTCGTCCCGTTCGAGAAGCGGCTCCGAGAGATCATCGGACGCCCCGCGGCCGCGGACCCGGCGGACTGACCGGGATCATCGCGCGGCGGGTGCGGGGAGGCGCCCCCGGAGGTCTCGTCCGTGGCGAACGGTCGCGGCCTCCGGGGGCTTTCTTCAGGAGTACAGCGTGCGGTCCAGGTGTGTCGTCACCGTCAGCTGCGGATGCGCCTTCGCCCACGTCCAGCCGGTGACCGTGCTCTCGATGTCGCAGACGAACACGTGGTCCGTGAGGTCGAGGCGCAGTTCCGGCAGTGCGGCACGGCGCGTGACCCGGGCCAGCAGATGGGGCCTGAACTGGCGGTAGCCGCGGTTGAACACCTTCTTGTGAAAGGCGTCCGCGCCCTTCTTGTGCGCACGCTGCAGCGACGCGACGGCAAGCTCGGAACCCAGGCTGCGGCCGCCGGCCACCCTGCGCACCCGGCCGAGCACGGAACGCGGCACACGGTAGACGAGGAATCGCTCGCCACGCGGCACGGCCAGGCGCTTCTCGGCCGCCTCGACGCTCACGACCGGCACCCGGGCATCGAGGCCGGACGACTTCCATACCGACTGCCGGGCGGTGACCAGGCAGACGTCCACACCGCGATCCAGCAGATGCGCGGCGAAGTCCACGACCCGGCGGGGCTTCGTGGGCGACAGCGCCAGGAGCACCGCCCGGCCCCGAGGCTCGCCGGGCGGGACGGCCGGCCGCGATGCGGCACTCTGCCGGGGCACGGGCTCCTCCGCGGGCCGCTCGTCCGAAGCCGCCTGCGGCACGGCCGGGAGGGGCGCGGGCTCCCGGCCCGCGTAAACGTCCAGGAGTTGCCGGCCGACGGCCCCGGGGCCGTACCGTGACTCGAGGACGGTGCGCGCGGCCGTCAGGTCGAAGGCGGAGGAACGTTCCCTCAGCCGCAGGTACCCGTCGACGATCACCTGCGGATCATCACTGATCTCGAACAGGGCACCGACCTGGTCCTCGATGCCGGCCAGAGTCTCCTGCGGGCCGCGACTGCGCGCCGCCAGCACGGGCAGACCGGCAGCAACGGCCTCCAGGATGGTCATCCCGAATGTCTCGACCCGGCTGGCATGAACCAGCAGGTCGTAGCCGTGCATCAGGTCGTTGACCTCGTCGGGTGAGACAGGCGGCAGAATGCGGAACCGGTCGCCGAGGCCCAGTTCCTCACCGCGCTCGCGCAGTTTCCGCTCCAGGGTGCCGCTGCCCACCATCGTCAGCGTGACCTCGGGATCGTTCTCGGCGACCAGAGCGAAGGCCTCCAGCAGCGGCTCGACCCCCTTGCCCGCCAGAAGGCGCCCGAGATACAGCCATCGTCGCAGCTCGGGGGAGCGGACGGGTCCCGGTGTGAAACGGCTGAAGTCGATCACGTTGGGCACGACGCGAAGCTTCCCCGCGTGTTCGGGGAAGCGTGCCGCGATCTGCTGCTTCAGATGGTCGCTCACGCAGAGGAAGGCGTCCGCCCGTTCGAGTACCTCGCCGTAGATCTTCAGCGCGGCCGGCTGCGCGAAGACCTTGCCCAGGAAGGACGCGTGCTCCGTGACCACGATGCGCGCGTCCGGCCGGGCCAGCCGCAGGGCCAGCGCGCCGCCGTAGATCCCGGTGTGGGCGTGCACCACGGGGGCGTCGATCACCCCACCCGGAAGCGCGTGCCGCATCGCGGCCGCCTGCGCGGCCACCCACGGGGCGTAGTCCTTGCGGTGCACCAGCGGTACGGGGGTGCGCAGGAGGAGGCCCTCGGGGGTCTCCCGGGTGGGGAAGAGGTCGGGATGCCGCTGCATCCGCGAGGTCGCGATCTTGATCGCGTCGTTCAGCTTGGGGGCGGCCCTGCCGCTCCAGTCCTCGGTGTGCAGCACGGAGATGCTTCCGGTGCCCTCCGCCACTGCGGCGGTCATGGCCTGGACGAACGCTCCGGCGAACGGGTTGTTGGGCGAGGGGTACCACGGGGTGAGGACGGCGAGGTCGCTCGACGGCAGCGGATCGGTCGGGCCGCTGTCGGGTTCGAGGACGAACTCCACGTCGGGGTACTTGTGCCGCAGTACCCATGCGAGCGGCAGCGCCTGCGCGTCCCCCGCGACCAGCACGTCGGCAGCGGCGAGCGGCCCGGTCCCGGCCGTGAGGACCTTCCTCGCGGACTGCAGGAAGGAGCGGTCCCGGCCCGGGTGCACCTGGACGACGTCCACCTGCGCCCAGCCGCCGAATTCCTCGACGACCGGGTCCCAGTGCACTTCGTCGCCCGTGACCAGGGTGACCCGGTCCCCGCCGCGCACGAGCCGCTCCACGTGGGAGCGCGCCGCCCGTATCCGCCATGTGCCGAACGCGAGATACACAACGTGGCGGCTCATCCCCTCGCCCCCGCGCCGCGCTCGGTGAGGACGCCGTCCCGCTCGTCGTGGAGCGCGCCTGTACGCGGGCACTCCCAGACGCCGGGCTCACCGTCCCGCTCCACCAGCCGGAAGCCGGCCCTGCCCACCCAGCCGATCGGCCGGGCCGGCACCCCGGCGACAAGCGCGAAGTCCCGCACGTCCTTGGTGACAACGCTTCCGGCCGCGACCATGGCCCAACGCCCCACACGCACCGGGGCGACGCACACGGCACGCGCCCCCAGCGAGGCACCCTCGTCGAGCGTGACGCCCACGGCCTCCCAGTCGCTACCGCGCTTGAGGGAACCGTCAGGATCCACGGCACGGGGGTTGAGGTCGTTGGTCAGCACGGCCGCGGGGCCGACGAAGACCCCGTCGGCGAGCCGTGCGGGCTCGTACACCAGCGCGTGGTTCTGGATCTTTACGTTGTCGCCCACCTGTACGCCGGAACCGATGTAGGCGCCCCGCCCCACGATGCAGTTGGCGCCAAGGACGGCGTCCTCCCGTATCTGGGCGAGATCCCACACACTGCTGCCGTCCCCGACCACCGCGGCCTTGTCGACCTGCGCGGTCGGCTGCACCCTGACGTTCACCTTGCGGCCTCTCTGCGATTGTGAATGGTTGGTGAGTTTACGTGTCCCCGTCCGTGCGCCGGGGTGCAGGTCACGGCTCGGTGCCCGCACCGCACGGCTCGGAAACGGAAACCGGGCGGGCCTGGCCAGGGGGCATCGCCGGGCGCCCGCCGGTTTGACCCCTTGACGGCGGCAAGCATATTCTGGGCGATCGGCGCGCCCGCGTGCGCGCCCGCCTCTGAGCACCCACCTCCCGGTCCCCGGGGGAGGCCGCTCATCCACTCCGGACTGTCATGGCCCTCGGCCGTGCGGGCGGCTGGCGTCAGGGGTTTCGTTCCTAGTGAGAGTGAGATGCGCGTGTACGCCATCGTGCGCAGCGGTGGCCGCCAGCACAAGGTTGCTGTCGGCGACATCGTTGAGGTTGACAAGATTTCCACTGCCAAGGTGGGCGACACGGTCGAGCTCTCGACCCTGCTCGTGGTCGACGGGGAAGCCGTCACCAGCGACCCGTGGGTCCTGGACGGCATCAAGGTCACGGCCAAGGTCGTGGACCACCACAAGGGCGCGAAGATCGACATCCTTCGCTACAAGAACAAGACCGGCTACCGCCGTCGTCAGGGTCACCGCCAGCAGTACACGGCGATCAAGGTCACCGGCATCCCCACGGCCGCGAAGTAAGGGACTGAGGATTCATGGCACACAAGAAGGGCGCATCGTCCTCCAGGAACGGGCGCGACTCCAACTCCCAGCGGCTCGGCGTGAAGCGCTTCGGCGGTCAGGTCGTCCTCGCCGGTGAGATCATCGTCCGCCAGCGCGGCACGCACTTCCACCCCGGCACCGGGGTCGGCCGCGGCGGCGACGACACCCTGTTCGCGCTCAACGCCGGCGCGGTCGAGTTCGGCACCAGCCGCGGCCGCCGCGTCGTGAACATCGTTCCGGTCGCCTGACCCGGACCGATCAGCGGTTTCGCGCTCAGGGCGGGCCCCCTTCCCTCGGGAAGCGGGTCCGCCCTTTGCGTGTTAGCCAGGAGAGACCATCTCCGCTCAGCCATCTCCGCCGTACGTGCTTGGAGGCACCACACCATGACCACCTTCGTGGACCGCGTCGAGCTGCATGTCGCCGCGGGTAACGGGGGCCACGGCTGCGCCTCCGTGCACCGGGAGAAGTTCAAGCCGCTCGGCGGACCCGACGGCGGCAACGGGGGCCGCGGCGGCGACGTCGTGCTCGTCGTCGACCAGTCCGTCACGACGCTGCTCGAGTACCACCACGCGCCGCACCGCAGGGCGACCAACGGCAAGCCGGGCGAGGGCGGCCACCGCTCGGGCAAGGACGGCCAGGACCTCGTGCTGCCCGTACCGGACGGCACCGTCGTGCTCGACGGGCACGGCGAGGTGCTCGCGGACCTCGTCGGCCAGGGCACGACGTACGTGGCAGGCCAGGGCGGCCGCGGCGGCCTCGGCAACGCCGCGCTCGCCTCGACGCGCCGCAAGGCCCCCGGCTTCGCGCTGCTCGGCGAGCCGGGCACCGGCGGCGACGTCGTGCTCGAACTGAAGACGGTCGCGGACGTCGCGCTCGTCGGCTACCCGAGCGCCGGCAAGTCCTCGCTGATCTCGGTGCTGTCGGCGGCCCGCCCCAAGATCGCCGACTACCCGTTCACCACGCTCGTGCCGAACCTCGGCGTGGTCACCGCCGGTTCCACCGTCTTCACGATCGCCGACGTGCCGGGCCTCATCCCGGGCGCGAGCCAGGGCCGCGGCCTCGGCCTGGAGTTCCTGCGGCACGTGGAGCGCTGCTCGGTCCTCGTGCACGTGCTGGACACCGCGACGCTGGAGTCCGACCGCGACCCGCTGTCCGACCTCGACACCATCGAGGAGGAACTGCGGGAGTACGGCGGGCTCGACGACAGGCCGCGCCTCGTCGTGCTCAACAAGGTCGACATCCCCGACGGCCGGGAGCTGGCCGAGATGATCAGGCCCGACCTGGAGGCCCGCGGCTACCGCGTCCTCGAGGTGTCGGCGGTCGCGCACCTCGGCCTGAAGGAGCTGTCGTTCGCGCTCGCCGAGATCGTCGGCAAGGCGCGCGAGAGCGCACCGCCGACCGAGGCGACCCGGGTCGTCATCCGCCCCAAGGCCGTGGACGACACGGGCTTCACGGTGACGCTGGAGGACGACGGCATCTACCGCGTGCGCGGCGAGAAGCCGGAACGCTGGGTGCGCCAGACCGACTTCAACAACGACGAGGCCGTCGGCTACCTCGCGGACCGGCTCGGCCGCCTCGGCGTGGAGGACGAGCTGATGAAGGCGGGCGCGAGGCCGGGCGACGGAGTCGCCATCGGCCCCGAGGAGAACGCGGTCGTCTTCGACTGGGAGCCCTCGATGGCGGCCGGCGCCGAGATGCTCGGCAGGCGCGGCGAGGACCACCGCTTCGAGGCCCCGCGCCCGGCGGCGCAGCGCCGCAGGGACCGCGACGCGGCACGGGACGAGGCGGCACGCGAGTTCGAGGGCTTCGACCCGTTCAGCTGACGGCTCCGGCCTTCGCCGGCGCCGCCCGGGCATGCGGCAGGCGCCCTGGCCCTGTTCTCCCGGTGACGATACGGCCACGGTGTGGTGTCGGTCACCGCGCCCGTTCCCCGCTGGTCGCGCACCGCGTTTCCAGGAGTCCTGGCCGGCGGGTGAACGGACGGTTTCCGTCGCAGGGCGGGCACTGAGCGTCCGCCTTGCGAGACGGTCACGCAGAGTGCGAACATCACCCTGTCCTCCACTCCCTCAAGGCAGGTCGATCCGTGTCTGGACCCTCCACCACCAAACCTCGCACCACCGCAGTCGTTCTCGCCGGTGGTACCGGTCAGCGCGTCGGCCTGTCGATCCCGAAGCAGCTGCTGAAGATCGCCGGCAAAGCCGTCATCGAGCACACCCTCGCGATCTTCGAGCAGTCGGAGAGCATCGACGACATCATCGTGCTCATGGCTCCTGGTTTCGTGCCCGACGTGCAGAAGATCGTCACGAAGGCCGGGTTCACGAAGGTCAGCCAGGTCATCGAGGGCGGCGCCACGCGCAATGAGACGACCGAGCGCGCCATCGCCGTGCTCGGCGAGGGGCTCGCCGAGGGCGAGGACCGCAACCTGCTGTTCCACGACGCGGTGCGCCCGCTGCTCTCGCAGCACGTGATCACGAACTGTGTCGCGGCGCTGGAGCGCTACCAGGCCGTGGACGTCGCCATCCCGTCCGCCGACACGATCATCGTCACGCGGACGCACGGCGAGGACGGCGAGTTCATCACGGACATCCCGGACCGTGCGCGCCTCCGGCGCGGCCAGACTCCGCAGGCGTTCAAGCTCTCGACCATCCGCCGTGCCTACGAGGCCGCCGCGGGAGACCCCAACTTCCAGGCGACCGACGACTGTTCCGTGGTCCTCAAGTACCTGCCCGACGTGCCGGTGCACGTCGTGGCGGGCGACGAGTTCAACATGAAGGTCACGCAGCCGGTCGACGTCTTCATCGCGGACAAGCTGTTCCAGCTGGCCTCGACGGCCGCCCCCGAGCAGGCTGACGAGGCCGCCTACCGGGAGCTGCTCTCGGGCAAGACCATGGTCGTCTTCGGCGGTTCCTACGGGATCGGCGCGGACATCGCCGCCCTGGCGGAGAGCTACGGCGCCAAGGTCTACGCGCTCGGCCGCTCCACCACCGGCACGCACGTGGAGAACCCCGAGCACGTGGACGACGCCCTCTCCAAGGCCTACGCGGAGACCGGCCGTATCGACTACGTCGTCAACACCGCGGGCGTGCTGCGGATCGGCAAGCTCGCCGAGACGGACAACAGCACCATCCAGGAAGCGCTGAACGTGAACTACCTGGCGCCGGTCCAGATCGCGCGCGCCTCGTACAAGTACCTGGCGGAGACTAAGGGCCAGCTGCTGCTGTACACGTCGAGCAGCTACACCCGCGGGCGTGCCGAATACAGCCTGTACTCGTCCACCAAGGCTGCCATGGTGAACCTCACCCAGGCCCTCGCGGACGAGTGGGCGGGCGAGGGCGTCCGGGTGAACTGCGTGAACCCGGAGCGCACGGCGACGCCGATGCGCACCAAGGCCTTCGGGGAGGAACCCGCCGGCTCGCTGCTGTCGTCGCAGGCCGTGGCCCGTACCTCGCTGGACGTGCTGCTGTCCGAGCTGACCGGCCATGTCATCGACGTACGGCAGCAGGACCCGACACGCGGTGCGTCCGAGGCCTCCGGATTCGAGCAGGCGCTGGCCGCCGTGCTGGACCGTCACGGCGATGTGTAATAATCGTCGCCAAGTTGGATCTTTCGGGCCTTTGTGGCCATGCGCTGGAAATGCGGCGCATGGCCACAAAGGCCCGACTGCGTAAGAGCTCCCTTCACATTTTCCGTAAACCGTGAAATAAACGGCATCCCCTGGAGCAGGTTCTCCGTGATTTCGACCGCCATTCGACTGGCCCGCGTGGGCAGCCGGTCCGAGCTTGCCGCGGCAGTCCTGATGGGTCTTGGCTACCCCTGCGTCATGCTGGCCGCACTCCTTCCGAACCTCTGGTTCTTCGCGGTGGCAGCGGCCGTGACGTACGTGGCCGACCGCTATCTGCACCAGCGCGGCAGCTACCTCATAAACCGCCTGGAGAAGGTGCGGGCCGGGGTGGCGATCCGCTTCCTGGCACGGCAGCTGCTGCTGATCCTGCTGCTGACCCGGCTCCACCTCACCGGCGTCGCGCTCACCTACGTGGCCGTCGCGGGCTTCCTGGTCTTCTACGGGCTCAGTGCGACCCAGGGCGCTCTGGTGACGCTCATCAGGAAGCGCCGCACGATGCCGGTCGTCACCCACAACGTCGACCTGAGCGCCGTGCGCATTCCGGACGGGCCCAAGCGGTTCCTCCTGGCCCAGTCGGTCGCGAAGATGCTCCACCTCGACCTGCCCATGGAGGCCGGCGTCTTCGCCGCCGCCGCCACGGGTACGTTCGTGCTCGGATACGCGGGGGTCGCCGTCTCGATCGGCCTCGGCCTGCTGTACGTCCTGCTTCTCGCTCCCAGCCTCAGCCGCCGCCGGATCGTCCCCCCGGCCGCCGACGTCCTGGAGGCCGTCGACGGCTGGCTGCACGCCTACCGGCCGGCCACGGTGCTGTACTTCTCCGGCTCCAAGGAGTCCGCCTACCAGGTCAACATGTGGCTGGAGACCATGGAGCAGGTCGACCGGCCGTTGATCATCCTGCGCGAGCGGGGCATCGCGGCGCAGCTCGCACCCACCTCGGTGCCGGTGATCTGCGTCCCCGGCGGCACGCACCTGATGAACCTCGACCTGTCCACCGTCCGGGTCGCCCTGTACGCCGCCAACGTCGGCAAGAACATCCACATGCTGCGGGTACCGACCATGAAGCACGTCTTCATCGGCCACGGCGACAGCGACAAGATCGCCAGCGTGAACCCGTACTCGAAGGTCTACGACGAGGTGTGGACGGCCGGCCGGGCAGGGCGTGACCGGTACGCGCTCGCCGACGTCGGCGTCCGCGACGATGACATCGTCGAGGTGGGCAGGCCGCAGCTCGCCCCCATCGAGCCCTGGACGGGCGCGCCGAAGAACCCGGTCCCGACCGTCCTGTACGCGCCGACCTGGGAAGGCTGGGACGACAACCCCGGCAACACCTCCCTGCTGCTCGCCGGCGAGAACATCGTCAAGCGGCTGCTGGCCGCCGAGCCGCCCGTCCGTGTCATCTACAAGCCGCACCCCTTCACCGGCATCCGGGACAAGCACGCGAAGACGGTGCACGAGCGGATCACCGCGATGATCGAGGCCGCCAACGCGGCCCGGGCGGCCGAACCGCGCTGGACCGAGGCCGCGTCCGAGGCCCGGAGCGTGCTGACGGGCGCCCGCGCCGAACTGGCCGATGCCGAGGCGAAGCTGGCGCGGATCGCCACCTCGGGCCGCTCCCCGGGCGACGAGGCCGAGCAGTCCCGGATGTCGCTCACCGACCAGGCACGCCTCGACGAGGCCAAGCGGCTGCGCGCCCAGTGGAACGACGCCTACTGGCACTCGTTCGGCTGGTGGGAGCACCAGGTCGTGACGGGTCCCGAGCCCCGTCTCTACGACTGCTTCAACGAGACGGACGCCATGGTCTCGGACATCTCCAGCGTGGTCTCCGACTTCATCGCGAGCGGCAAACCGTACGCGGTGACCGACTCGGCGGCCCTCGGCGAGGACGAGTTCCGCCGGCAGAACACCGCCGTGCGCGCCGCGGTCATCCTGAGCAACGGGGCGCAGGAGCTCGACCGGTTGCTGGCCGCCGTCGCGGACCCGGGTGCCGACCGTCTCAAGGACCGCAGGACTGAGTTGAAGCGCTATCTCCTCGGCCCCGAGGAGCCCACGTCCATCGAGCAGTTCAACACGGCCGTGCGCGCGCTCGCGGCGAAGTCCGAGGCGCGCAACGTGGGCGTCGCCAAGCGCTTGGAGGAGCCCGAGGAAGCGACCGGACTCGACGACTCGGCACCCGAGAAGGACCCGGAGCGTGACGCTCACGACTCGCCCGTGGGCGGCTGACGACTGAGCGATGCGCGACTGAGCGACGCGCGAGGAGAACCCGGCGGGCCCGCCCGCCGGGTTCTCGCGTTCTGTGACAGGAGTCACGCGATGGGATGGTCAGGTAGTACAACCAAGACGGTAAGAACTCTGTCTTAAGACTCGATGAGAACCTATGAGGCGCCGGACGTGACCGTGGTCGTGGGCGCATACGAAGCCATGCCGTACCTGATCCGGTGCCTTGAGTCCGTCGAGTCGCAGACCCTGGGCCCTCACCGCATCGAGCTGGTGGCCGTGAACGACGGCTCGACCGACGGTACCGGGGAGTACCTGGACGAGTTCGCCGCCAGGTCGGCCGTGCCCACCCGCGTCGTGCACCAGGCCAACTCGGGCGGCCCGAGCGGACCCCGCAACGTGGGCCTCTCCATGGCGCGCGGGCGGTTCGTGTTCTTCCTCGACGCGGACGACTACTTCACGGACGACGCGCTGGAGCGCATGGTCGCCATGGCGGACAAGGCGGGCACGGACGTCGTTCTCGGAAAGCTCGCGGGCGTCAACAGGAAGGCGCCGAACTCCATGTTCAAACGGACGGTCGAGCGCGCCGACATCTACAACTCGCGAGTCATCTACACGCTCAGCGCGGAGAAGCTCTTCCGCCGCGAACTGCTGATCCGCCAGGGCATACGGTTCGACACGAGCCTGTACACCGGCGAGGACCAGATGTTCACGCTCCAGGCGTACCTGCGCGGCAACGGCGTCTCCGTCGTGGCCGACTCGCCGTGCCTGTGGATCGTCGGCCGTGACGACGGCAAGCAGGTCACCAAGTCCGGTACCTACGCCCACCGGTTCGACTCGGCGGTCGCGATCACCGACCTCGTCGCGGAACTCCTCCCGCCCGGTGCCAAACGCGACAAGATCATGGTCAGACCGCTGTGGGTGACGCTGCTCCAGCAGTTCAACCCGCCGCTGCTGCGTGCTCCCGAGGGGGTCATGGAGGACAAGGTCGCGCGGGGCCAGGCGATCCTGGAGAAGCACTGGAACCCCCGCGTCGCGAAGCACTTCCGCGTGGTCGACCGCATACGGCTGGAGTGCATAGCCCGCGGCAGATCAGACCTGCTGGCCGACGTCCTCCGGTTCATGGACGCGAAGAAGCTCCCCGAGATCGTGCTCAGGGGCCGCGACAAGATCCCCTACCTGGCCTTCCCGCACTTCGGCTCACGGACCGCCGGGCTGCCGATCGAGACGTTCCGTGTGACGGTGACGGACTGGTCGGGCGACACGAAGATCACCCCGGTCAAGCAGGTGCGCAGGCCCGTGTCCCGGACGCGCCGCGTCGCGCGCAAGGTGCGCGGACGCGTACGCAAGCTGACCACGGCGGCCTGAGCCGCGCCGCGTCGTCCCCGAGCCGGGCCGCGTCGTCCCCGAGCCGGGCCGCGTCGTCCCCGAGCCGGCGGTCCGTGCACAGCCGATGTGGGTACAGTCGGTCCGGCGGGCCATGCCCGTACCGCATCGTCGTGTCGGCAGGGGATACGCATAGTGAAGGCTCTCGTACTTTCCGGAGGAGCGGGCACGCGCCTGCGTCCCATCACCCACACCTCGGCGAAACAGCTGGTCCCGGTGGCGAACAAGCCCGTGCTCTTCTACGGGCTCGAGGCGATCGCCGAGGCCGGCATCACCGATGTCGGCGTGATCGTGGGCGACACCGCGGACGAGATCCGCGAGGCGGTCGGTGACGGGTCGCAGTTCGGCATCCGCGTCACGTACCTCCCGCAGGAGGCGCCGCTCGGGCTCGCGCACGCCGTGCTGATCGCACGCGAGTTCCTCGGCGACGACGACTTCGTGATGTACCTCGGCGACAACTTCATCGTCGGCGGCATCACCGGCCTCGTCGAGGGGTTCCGCGAGGACCGGCCCGACGCGCAGATCCTGCTGACCAAGGTGGTCAACCCGACCGCCTTCGGCGTGGCCGAACTCGACGCCGAGGGCGCCGTGGTGGGTCTTGAGGAGAAGCCCGAGGAGCCCAAGAGCGACCTGGCGCTCGTCGGCGTCTACCTCTTCACCCCGGCCGTCCACGAGGCCGTGCGGTCCATCGAGCCGTCCTGGCGCGGCGAGCTGGAGATCACGCACGCCATCCAGTGGCTGATCGACCGGGGCAGCGACGTGCGCTCCACCACCATCTCCGGGTACTGGAAGGACACCGGCAACGTCACCGACATGCTGGAGGTCAACCGCTCGGTGCTGGAGACCGTCGAGCCGGTGTGCGAGGGCTTCGCCGACGACGCCAGCGAGATCGTCGGCCGGGTCAGGATCGAGGAGGGCGCCACGATCACCGGCAGCCGCATCGTCGGCCCGGCGATCATCGGCAGGAACACCGTCGTCAAGGACGCCTACGTCGGCCCGTTCACGTCCGTCAGCGAGGGGTGCCGGATCGAGGACAGCGAGATCGAGTACTCGATCGTCCTGCGCAACTCCTCGATCTGCGGGGTGCGCCGCGTGGAGACCTCACTGATCGGCCGGGACGTCGAGGTCACGCCGGCGCCCCGCAACCCGTCCGTCCACCGTCTCGTCCTCGGCGACCACAGCAAGGTGCAGATCTCCTCATGACCACTCGCATCCTGGTGACCGGCGGCGCCGGCTTCATCGGCTCCCACTACGTCCGCACGGTGCTCGGCCCCACGGGCCCGGGTGACGTCTCCGTCACCGTGCTCGACGCACTCACGTACGCGGGCAATCCCGCCAACCTGGACGAGGTGCGCGACCACCCCGGGTTCTCGTTCGTGCAGGGCGACATCTGCGACGCGGAACTGGTCGCGAAGCTGATGGCCGAGCACGACCAGGTGGTGCACTTCGCCGCCGAGTCGCACGTGGACCGGTCCATCGACGGCGGCGCCGAGTTCGTCCGCACGAACGTCGTCGGCACGCACACCCTGATCGACGCGGCACACCGCGCCGGCATCGCGACGTTCGTGCACATCTCCACCGACGAGGTGTACGGCTCGATCGACGAGGGCTCCTGGCCCGAGACCGACCCGCTCGCGCCCAACTCGCCCTACTCGGCGGCCAAGGCGTCCAGCGACCTGATCGCGCTGTCGTACCACCGCACGCACGGCCTCGACGTGCGGGTCACCCGCTGCTCCAACAACTACGGGCACCACCACTTCCCCGAGAAGGTCATCCCGCTGTTCATCACGAACCTGCTGGACGGCAAGCAGGTGCCGCTGTACGGCGACGGCGCCAACGTGCGCGACTGGCTGCACATCGACGACCACGTGCAGGGCATCGAACTGGTACGCACGAAGGGCCGCGCGGGCGAGGTCTACAACATCGGCGGCGGCACCGAGCTGTCCAACAAGGAGCTCACCCGGCTGCTGCTCGACGCGTGCGGCGCCGACTGGGACACCAGCGTCGAGTACGTCGCCGACCGCAAGGGCCACGACCGCCGCTACTCGGTGGACTGCGCGAAGATCCGCGAGGAGCTCGGGTACGAGCCCCGCAAGGACTTCGCGACGGGCCTCGCCGAGACCGTCAGGTGGTACCGCGACAACCGCGCCTGGTGGGAGCCGCTCAAGGAGCGCGCCGCGCTCTGACGCGGGCACACGGGTACGCGGACAGACGGACGGAAAAGGAACGACCGCAGAGGAGCGGAGCGGCGATGAGCGGTGGCTGGCTGATCACGGGCGCGGGCGGGATGCTGGGCCAGGACCTGCTCGCGAGACTCGCGGCGGACGGCGACCCCGCGACCGGGCTCGACCGCGCCGCCCTCGACATCACCGACCCCGGCGCCGTGCGGGCCGCGCTCGAAACGCACGCCCCCGCCGTCGTCGTCAACTGCGCGGCCTGGACCGCCGTCGACGACGCGGAGACCAAGGAGGACGAGGCGCTCGCCGTGAACGGCCGGGGTCCGCTCGTGCTCGCCGAGGCGTGCGCGGCCGCAGGCGCGGTGCTGATCCAGATCTCCACGGACTACGTCTTCGCCGGCGACGCGGCCGCCCCGTACGCGGAGGGCGCCCCGCTCGACCCGCGCTCCGCCTACGGGCGCACGAAGGCGGTGGGGGAGAGCGCCGTGCTCACGACACTGCCGGACACCGGCTATGTGGTGCGCACGGCCTGGCTCTACGGCGCGGGCGGCGGCAACTTCGTCCACACGATGATCCGCCTCGAAGGCGTCAAGGAGACCCTCGATGTGGTGAACGACCAGCGCGGCCAGCCCACCTGGACGGCTGACCTGGCGGGGCAGCTCGCGAAGCTCGGGCGCGCGGCGCTCGCGGGCACCGCGCCCGCCGGCGTCTACCACGGCACCAACGCGGGCGACACGACGTGGTTCGACCTCACCCGGGAGATCTTCCGCCTGCTCGGGGCGGACGCCACGCGGGTGCGGCCCACCACGAGCGAGGCGTTCGTACGGCCGGCCCCGCGGCCCGCGTACAGCGTCCTCGGCCACGACCGGTGGCGCGCGGCGGGCATCGAACCCCTGCGGAGCTGGCACGATGCGCTGGCGGACGCGTTCCCCGCTCTGCTGGACGCCAAACGTGAGACGACACACCATGGCGGCTGACGCGCGCCGGGAGTTTACGAGCCGTCCGGTCAGGGGCTAACTTCACTGGGAATCGAGGAAAATCTTTAGTGATTCTCAGCGAAGGGCACCACAGTGGACCGCCACGGCTTCCTACGCCAACTGCACCGCGTGTACAAACCCCGGAACTACTTCGAGATCGGGGTCAATGACGGGCGCAGCCTGACCCTCTCCCGCGTACCGTCCGTCGCCGTCGACCCGGCGTTCAAGGTCGTGACGGAGATCGCCTGCGACGTCCACCTGGTCAAGCAGACCAGTGACGACTTCTTCGCTCGCAAGGACCCGCTGCTCCACCTGCGCCCCGGCCGCAACCCGTTCCGCGCGCTGGCGCGCCGGGACCCGCTGTCCCTGTTCGGCGGGGACCCCAGGCTCGACCTGTCGTTCATCGACGGCATGCACATCTTCGAGTACGCGCTGCGCGACTTCATGAACGTCGAGAAGCACGCGCAGTGGTCGAGCGTCGTCGTCTTCGACGACATGCTCCCGCGTGACATCGACGAGGCGGCCCGCGACCGCCACACGAACGCGTGGACCGGCGACGTCTACAAGGTCGCGCAGGTGCTCAGGCGCTTCCGCCCCGACCTCGTGGTCGTCGAGGTCGACACCGCGCCCACCGGCGTGCTCGTGGTCTTCGGCATGGACCCGACGAGCACGGTCCTCAAGCACAACTACGACGCGATCCTCAAGGAGTACGTCGTCGACGACCCGCAGGACGTCCCCGAGGAGGTCCTGACGCGCAAGACCGCCGTCTCTCCCGAGGCGCTCCTCGGCGCGAGCTTCTGGCGCGACCTGACCCGCGCCCGCGACCTGCGCAAGTCGCGCTCCGCCTTCACGCCGATCCGCCGGCGCATCGAGGCCGTCGGAAACTGACCGTCGGGAATCTGACCGGGTGACGGCGGGCCCAGGCATCCCGCCACGCCGCCGGGTCGACACGCAGAAGTACGGTGTCGACCCGGCGGCGTTCTCATTTCCCCGGCTTTGCCACTCTGTGAATCGCCTGTGTTTCCTACGCAGATTCTGTGTCGGTCCTTCGCGGATCCTTCGCGGATTCGCCCACACGAATGCCGCCTTATACGCTGGGCGCGACGCGGGCTTCGAAGTCTCGGGGCCTTTTCCGGACGAGTTGGGGCTTGGTGCATGTCCGTCAAGGTGAGTGTGATCATTCCGGTGTACAACCCCGGTCAGTACATCGAGGACTGCATCGCCTCACTGCTGAGACAGAGCCTGCCGAACGACCAGTTCGAGGCCATTTTCGTCGACGACGGATCGAGCGACGAGACGCCCGCACGGCTGGATGAGCTGGCCGCCGCCCACCCGCACATGCACGTCGTGCACGAGGAGCCCTCGGGCTGGTCGGGACGCCCGCGCAACGTCGGAATGGCCCGTGCGCAGGGCGAGTTCGTGATGTTCGTCGACAACGACGACTGGCTGGGCGACGAGGCGCTCGAGCGGATGTACGACTACGGCGTGGCCAACGCGGCCGACATCGTCGTGGGGAAGATGGCAGGCAAGGGCAGGCCCGTTCCGCTGGAACTCTTCCGGGTGAACCGTCCGAAGGCCACGGTCGACAACGCGCCGCTGATCGACAGCCTGACCCCGCACAAGATGTTCCGCAGGGAGTTCCTTGAAAAGCATAAAATCATTTTCAAGGAGGGACGTAGGCGGCTCGAGGACCACGTCTTCGTCGCCGAGGCATATCTCCTGGCCTCGAACGTCTCCGTCCTCAGCGATTACGTGTGCTACTACCACGTAAAGCGTGAGGACGCGTCGAACGCAGGATTCCAGCGCTTCGACCCGGTCGGATACTTCCGCAACCTGCGCGAGGCGCTCGACGTGGTCGAGCACAACACCGAGCCGGGACGGCTGCGGGACAAGCTCTACCGCCGCTGGCTGCGCAACGAGATGGTGGAGCGGCTGCGCGGGCAGCGGTTCCTCTCGCTGCCCGAGGACTACCGCAAGGAGCTGTACGACGAGATCCGCGCCGTGGTCGGTGAGCGCATGGGCCCCGGCGTGGCGGCGGGCCTCCAGCCGACCCAGCAGATCGTCGCCGCGCTGATCTCCACAGGACGCTTCGAGGACGTCGGGACGTACGCCCGCTGGGAGGCCGGGATCAAGCCCACCGGGCGTCTCGAGACCATGGAGTGGGGCGAGGCGGGCCTGTCCCTCGGCTTCTCCGCCGAATTCCAGATCGGGGGCGAGCCGCTGCGGTTCCGCACCGAGGACGGCGAAGCCCTGCTCGACCTGCCGTTCGATCCTGAGGCACTCGCAGCGATCACCGAGGCCGGCGCGAGCACGCGCGCCACCGTCGACGGCGCCCGGGTCGGCCTCGTCGTCAGGGAACGCAGCAGCGCCGCCGAGTTCTACCAGCCGATCGAGATCACCGTGGAGCGCGTGCCGCTGCCGCGCGAGGAGCCCGAAGGCTCCGAACAGGCCGAGGGCGAGGGCGACTTCCGCATGGTGCTGCGCGCACGCGCCACCGTGGACCCGGCCACGGCCGCCGGCGGCGGCCCGCTCGGCCCCGGCATCTGGGACATCTACGTGCGCATCATCGCCTGCGGCTGGTCCAAGGCCGCGCGCCTCGGCTCCGTGCGCGACGAGACCGTCGACAAGGCACGCAGGGGCGCCCTGACCGGCGAGCCGCGCCGCCTGGTCATGCCGTACTGGACGCAGGGGTACGGGAACCTCTCCCTCGACGTCGACTGCGCGACGAGCTGGATCGACCGCGACCTGGCCCCGCTCACCCCGCAGGACGTCACGCTCGCGGGCGGCGCCGTGCGCGTCCCCGTACCGCTGCACGTGGCGGCCGGGCAGGAGGCGGACCTGCGGTTCAAGCCCGTCAAGGGCGGCTCCGCCACGCGCGTGCCCGCGTCGCTCGCGCCCGGGGACGGCGGCGCCGTGCTCACCGCGACCCTCCCGGCCGCCGAACTGGCCCGCCGCACCTGGAAGGTGGAACTGGGCGTGCCCTCCGCGCGGCGCGGCGCACCGCGCTGGGCGCCGCTGCCGGTGGGCGTGCGGGTGCGCGCCGACGGACGGGCCGCCTTCGCGCCCGCTTCCGCCCTCGCCGGTGACCCCCGTAGGCGGGCATCGCTGCCCCGGCGGATCATGAGAAGGCTGCGCCGCGCCCTCTCCCGGGCGTGACGGACCCCACCACGAGCACCGACGCGAGCCAGAAAGCTGAGTCACCCATGCGACCCCTGTCCATCGAAGGCGCCTGGATCCACGAACCCAAGGTCTTTCCCGACGACCGCGGCTCCTTCCACGAGTGGTTCCGCGCCGCCGACCTGCAAGGCGCCGACGGGCACGACCTGGCGCTCGCCCAGGCCAACTGCTCGGTGTCGCGGCGCGGCACGCTGCGCGGCATCCACTACGCCGACGTGCCGCCCAGCCAGGCCAAGTACGTCAAGTGCGTGCGGGGCGCGGTGATCGACTTCATCGTGGACATCAGGACCGGCTCTCCCACGTACGCGTCGTGGGAGGCCGTGCGCCTGGACGACGAGACGCACCACGCCGTCTACCTCTCCGAGGGGCTCGGGCACGCGTTCTTCGCGCTCACCGACGACGCCACCGTCGTCTACCTGTGCTCATCGGGCTACGCGCCGGAACGCGAGCACGGCATCGACCCGTTCGACCCGGACCTCGGGATCGAGTGGCCCGAGGGCATCGAGCCGCTGCTGTCACCGAAGGACGCGCAGGCGCCCTCGCTGGCCGAGGCGGCGCGGCGCGGGCTCCTGCCGACCTACGAGGAGAGCACGGCCTTCCGCGCGTCGCTGCGCCCCACGGCGGACTGAGCGCACCGGCCGGGCCGTGAGGGCCCGGGACACTGCCGCGGGACCCGCTGTCCAGCAGGTGAAAAGGGTGTCCGCCGCCACGGACCGTACGCGTACGCTGACCGGCGCGGGGCGGCGGACGGCGAGCGGGAGAGCAGGGGCACAGCACGTGGCAGCGGGACGGCAGCAGGCGCAGACGCGGCACGACACGCGGCACGACGCCGTGACGGGCGCGCGCAGGATCGTCGTCAAGGTCGGCTCCTCGTCCCTGACGACCGCCGCGGGCGGGCTCGACGCCGACCGGGTGGACGCCCTGGTCGACGTGCTCGCCTCGGTGCGCGGCGGCGAGCGCGAGGTCGTGCTCGTCTCCAGCGGCGCCATCGCGGCGGGCCTCGCCCCGCTCGGCCTGGAGCGCCGCCCCCGCGACCTGGCACGCCAGCAGGCCGCCGCCAGCGTCGGCCAGGGGCTGCTGATCGCCCGCTACACCGCCTCCTTCGCCCGCTACGGCGTGCGCGTGGGGCAGGTGCTGCTGACGTCGTACGACACCAGCAGGCGCAGCCACTACCGCAACGCCTACCGCACCCTCGAACAGCTCCTGCGGATGGGCGCTCTGCCCGTCGTCAACGAGAACGACACCGTCGCCACGGACGAGATCCGCTTCGGCGACAACGACCGCCTCGCCGCGCTCGTCGCCCACCTCGTACGCGCCGACCTGCTCGTGCTCCTGTCCGACGTGGACGGCCTCTACGACGGCGACCCGGCCACCCCCGGCGCCTCGCGCGTCGGCGAGGTGCGCGGCCCCGGCGACCTCGCGGGGATCACCATCGGCAGCGCGGGCAAGGCCGGCGTGGGCACCGGCGGCATGGCCACCAAGGTCGAGGCGGCCAGGATCGCCACGGGCGCGGGCGTCCCTGTCGTCCTGACCTCCGCCAGCCGCGCGGCCGACGGGCTAGCGGGACGCGAGACCGGCACGTACTTCCACCCCACGGGGCGGCGCTCGCGCGGCCGCCTGCTGTGGCTCGCGCACGCCTCCACGCCGCGCGGCGCCCTCACCCTGGACGACGGCGCCGTGCGCGCCGTCGTGGAGCGCCACACGTCGCTGCTCGCCGCCGGGATCGCCGCCGTGGAGGGCGACTTCGGCGCCGGCGACCCGGTGGAACTGCGGGACGCGGACGGCAGGGCGGTCGCCAGGGGCCTCGTCAACTTCGACGCGAAGGAACTGCCGCAGCTGCTCGGGCGCTCCACGCGCGACCTGGCCAGAGAGCTCGGCCCCGCCTATGAGCGCGAGGTCGTACACAAGGACGATCTGGTGGTACTCCAGCGCTGAGGCGGCCC
Organism: Streptomyces montanisoli; assembly: GCF_017813245.1. Classification (GTDB taxonomy): domain Bacteria; phylum Actinomycetota; class Actinomycetes; order Streptomycetales; family Streptomycetaceae; genus Streptomyces; species Streptomyces montanisoli. The sequence continues at coordinate 16,307 of NZ_JAGIQL010000042.1, read as the reverse complement.
CCCGATGGGCTGAGAAACGGTGTGGGAGGCGTTCCGGCGGCGTGGAGGTTGCCGAAAACGCCCCCAAGGGCGGCCTCGGACTGGTCAACTTTGTGGGGGGACAGCACAGGCACGGGGAAGCAGCAGCACCGATCAGCATGAGGAGGCCGCCGGTGAGACGAGTGCGTCCAGGCACGGCGATCCGCCCGGGCGGAGGCGTCCACGCCCGGCGGACGGCGGGACACGAGACGATCCTCACGAGTGTCGACGCCGGCGACGACTTCGGCGCCCCCGGCGGGCACGGGCGGCCCGCGGGCGAGCCCGAGGGTTCCGGCGGCGGGGCGCGGCCCGTGTCGCGGCTGTGGCACGTCACGCTCAGCGTCTCCGGCGACGAGGCGCCGCTCACCGACGTCCGCCGGGCACTCGAACAGCTGGCGCACGACCACCCCTTCCTGCTGACCAGCAGGTACGCGGGCGACCACGCCGAGATCAGGTACTGGGAAGAGGCCAGGGACCTGCACGACGCGGCGGCCGTCGCCCTGCGGCTGTGGGGGGAGCACAGGTCCAGCGCGAAGCTGCCGCCGTGGGAGATCGTCGGCCTCGAGGTCATCGACCGGGAGACGTACCACCAGCGCGTGGCGGAGGGGTACGGCCCGCCGCCCGCCGCACGCGTCGGCGTCCATCCGTTCTGACTCTTCCCGTCCCCGTGCCCCCGCCGCCTCGGCGGACGGGGCGGGGGTGTCGGTGCCGGCGGTGGCGGCGGGGGCGTCTCGCAGTGCGGGATACGGGCGGAAAGCCCGCTCCGCGCGCACTACGCTGCGGGTCATGACCTCGCTCTCGCCCTACGACAACCTCTCCGCGGTCGCCAGGGCCGCCTACCGGTCGAAGTCGGCCGCCGAGGACCTCGCGCCGCTGCCGCGCGCGGCCAAGGACGACGCGCTGCTCGCGATCGCCGACGCGCTCGAGGTGCGCACGCACGAGATCGTCACGGCCAACGCCGAGGACGTCGAGCGAGCCAGGCAGGCGGGCGCCGAGGAGGCGATGATCGACCGGCTGACGCTCACCCCCGAGCGGGTGCGTGCCATGGCACGGGACGTGCGCGACGTGGCCGCGCTGCCCGACCCGGTCGGCGAGGTGGTGCGCGGCTCGACCCTGCCGAACGGCATCGACCTGCGGCAGGTCCGGGTGCCGCTCGGCGTGGTCGGCATCATCTACGAGGCGCGTCCCAACGTGACCGTCGACGCGGCCGCGCTCTGCCTCAAGGCGGGCAACGCCGTGCTGCTGCGGGGCTCATCGTCCGCGATCGCGTCCAACACCGCGCTCGTACGGGTGGTGCGCGACGCGGTCGGCGGGGCAGGGCTCCCGGCGGACGCGGTGCAGCTGGTGCCGGGCGAGGACCGCGACTCCGCGCGCGAACTGATGCGGGCGCGCGGCCTGGTGGACGTCCTCATCCCGCGCGGTGGCGCCACGCTGATCCGCACCGTCGTGGAGCAGTCCACGGTGCCGGTCATCGAGACCGGCACGGGCAACTGCCACGTGTACGTCGACGCCGACACCGACCTGGACATGGCCGTGTCGATCCTCGTCGACTCCAAGGCGTCGCGCCCCAGCGTGTGCAACGCGGCGGAGACGCTGCTCGTGCACCAGGACGTCGCGGCCGACTTCCTGCCGCGCGCGCTCGACGCCCTCGCCGACGCGGGCGTGACGGTCCACGGCGACGAGCGTGTCGTGCCGTACGGCGAGCGCAGCAAGGCGACGGTCGTGGCGGCCACCGCGGACGACTGGGAGACCGAGTACCTCTCGTACGACATCGCGGCCGCGGTCGTCGACTCGCTGGACGCGGCGGTGGCGCACATCAGGCTCTGGTCGTCGGGACACACCGAGGCCATCGTCACCACCTCGCAGGCCGCGGCCCGCAGGTTCACCCGTTTGGTGGATTCGACGACGGTCGCCGTGAACGCGTCCACCCGCTTCACCGACGGCGGCCAGTTCGGCTTCGGCGCCGAGATCGGCATCTCCACGCAGAAGCTGCACGCGCGCGGCCCGATGGGCCTGCCCGAGCTGACGTCGACCAAGTACATCGTCACCGGCGACGGCCACACCAGGTAGGACGGTCACACCGGGCAAGTGGTGCGGTTCATACCGCGCGGGCAGGGAAGAAGACGGACTCTCCCTGCCCAAACCGACCCGGCGGGGATACGCTGGATCCGTGGCGGACGACGTGGGGGGCAGGCCGTTCCAGGACGGCTGGGAGCCCGACGACGACCGCGGAGCGGACGAGGAGTTCGCCTCCGTGGTGCTCGACGAGGCCTTCGTACGGGCGGCCGAGTTCCATGAGCCGTCAGCGGTCGAGCGGCTGCTGGCCGCCGCCCAGGCACGCGCCGAGGCCGACGCGGCGAGGTCGCGCGCCGGAAGGCACGCCCCCGAGGAGGAGCACGAGCTCTGGGACGAGCTGTACAGCCGCAGGCACCCGGAGGAGGCCCGCGCGCACGGCGCGTACGACCCCGACGACCCGGACGCGCCGAGCCCGTACGGCCGCCACGGCGGCGTGCTGTTCCCCTACCGCGGCCGGGCGCGCTGGCACCGGCCGGTGGCCTGGCTCCTCGCGCTGCTGATCGGCATCGGCATGGTGGCGCTCGCGCTCTCCGCGGTCTCCCGCGGCTCGGGCAGCGGCAGCAGGCCGGGACAGGCGCCGCAGCCGGCCTCGACGGGGATAGACGCGCCGCGCGTCGAGGGGTCGGACGACCCGGGGGACGGCGGCGGCAAGGCGGGCGGCGGCGGACGGCGCCAGTCGGCACCGCCGGTCTCGGCAGTTCCGCGCACCAACTGAGGTGCCTTTGAGGCCGCGCCCCTGCACGTGGTAACCGGAACCCGATCCCAGCCCTGATCGCCGATGGCCGATTCTGTGGCAAGTTGACCTCTACGGCCGCGTTTACCTCTGTCTGCCGCGGCCTACTCTGAAAATATGGCAGGGCACGGAGACCCGCCCGAGAGGACGCCCGACGGTCCGCCCGGAGGCGACGACGAGTACGGCTCCGTCGTCTTCGACGAATCGTTCGTACGCGCTGCCCGCATCCAGGAGCTCTCCGCGCGCGAGCGCATGGCCGGCAGCGAGCACGCGGTGCGCGTGCGCGGCTCTCGCGCCGGCGCCGCCACCCGCGGCCCCAGAAGGGGCCCGCGCCAGTTCCTGACGCTGTTCGTGCTGCTCGCGCTGGCCTTCGGCGCGGCCGTCTACCTGGGCTTCCGCCAGCCGAACAGGTCGCCGGGCACGCCGCGGTCCGCCGCGCAGCTCCGGATGACCGTCATACCCCTCGCCCCCACCGGCGACGTGCCCGGCGGCACCCCTGCCGAGCTGCTGGCGAACAGCCCCGCGAAGGACTTCCACACGGGAGGCCGTGGCATTCCGACGCCGCCGCCGAAGAGCACGGCCCATTTCTCCGCGAGCCAGGTGGGGACCGCGCTCGGCATCGCCAAGAGCTACCTGGTCGCCTCGGCGATGAACCCGGACGTCCTCGCGGGCCGGGACCGCGATGTCGTACGCAAACTTCTCGACCCCGCGCAGACCGGCCAGTTCGACCGCTCGTTCGCCGCGCCGGAAGCGGACGGACTGCACGAGCCGGCGGGCTGGCTGGTGTCGTTCGACCCCGGCAAGGTGCGCCAGGCGGACGGCGCGGTGCGGGCGCACGGCACGATGGCCTTCCGCGAGAGCGCCGACCAGGCGCTCGAGGTCACCACGCACCACACGTTCGTCTACGTGCTGCGCCCCGCGGGCCGGACGGCGAAGGACGCGGCGTCGCTGTTCACCGTGCGGCGGGAGCTGCGGTTCCGCTTCGACATGGGCGACCTGGAGACCAAGCGCGCGAAGCTCGTGCAGAGCGATGTCGACGCGGGGCCCGAGGCGTGCTCCGCGACGGCACGCAAGGCGTTCGCGCCGCTGCTCGCGGGCGCGAGCGCCCCGTCGGGCGACCCGGTGGAGGTGGACCCGTTCGCGCCGGGCCGCCTGACGGGCGACCTGTGCGGGGCACTCGGCGCGCCGGGGCACGCGGCGCCGTCGCACGCGGCACGTACGCACGCGGCGCCGGCGCACTCGTCCGCCGCGCACTGACCCGGCTCAGCACCCGGCTCAGGCGCCCGCGCGCCCGCCGTCCGTCGGCTCCTCGCCGGTGCCGCCCGTGCCGCCCGCGCCGCCCTGGCCGCCCATGAAGCGGTCACGCAGCTTGCCGCCCAGGTCGCCCGCGCCGCCCGCGATGTCTCCCACCAGCTTGAACAGCGGGTCCTTGCTGCTCTTGACGGTGTCGGCGTAGTGCGACGCGGAGTCACGGAACGAGTCGGTCACCGAGGTGTCCTTGTCCTCGTCCCTGCGCGGGTAGTGCCCGTCCATGATCCGCTGGTAGTCGCGGCTCGCGGCCCACTTCTTCAGCTCCGCCGCCCGCACCGTGGTGAACGGGTGCGAGCGCGGCAGCACGTTCATGATCTTCAGGACCGAGTCGCGCAGGTCGCCCGCGCTCTCGTACTCCTCGGCCTGGGCGAGGAACGCGTCCACGTTCATCTCGTGCAGGTGGTTGCCGCCCGCGATCTTCATCAGGCCGCGCATCGACGCCTGGAGGTCCTGCCCGACCAGCAGCCCCGCGCGGTCCGCCGACAGCTCCGACTTGCGGAACCACTCGCGCAGCGCGGTGACGATCGCCATGACCGCCACGTTCCCCAGCGGGATCCAGGCGACCTTCATCGCCAGGTTCGTCAAGAACAGCAGGATCGTCCTGTACACCGAGTGCCCGGACAGCGCGTGGCCCGTCTCGTGGCCCACGACCGCCCGCATCTCCTCCTCGTCGAGCAGTTCGACCAGGCCCGTCGAGACGACGATGATCGGCTCGTCCAGCCCCACGCACATGGCGGTCGGCTGCGGGTTCTGCGTGACGTACATCGTCGGGACCTTCTTCAGGTCGAGGATGTACGACGCGTCGAGGAGCATCTCGTGCAGGTGCGCGAACTGCGCCTCGCTCACCCGCACCGAGTCGGACAGGAACAGCAGCCGCAGGCTGCGCTCGGGCAGCAGGCCGCTGAGCGCCTTGAAGACGGTGTCGAAGCCGCTCAGCTTCCGCAGCGCGACCAGCGCGGAGCGGTCGGCGGGGTGCTCGTACGCCCGCGAGGAGATTCCGGGGAAGCGCCTGCGCTTCCGCATCGGCACACCGCTGTGGTCGCTGTCGTCGGTCATGGCCCGTCCCCTTGCTGCGTCACCTGTCCCGTACGGGATCCCGCACGGGATGCCGGCTCGTCCCCCTGCCGGAGAACAGCCTAGGCGCTGGGGCTACCGTGTGGGTGGGGGCCACAGCCGCTTCCCGGAACGTTTCCGGTGCCGCGGTCAGCGAGAGATCGAGGAGCGCACTCGTCATGCAGGCAGCCACCACACTCGCCGCGGCGTTGGCCACCGCGGGCCAGCAGGGCGCCGGTACCGTCCTGCGTGTCGTGATCGTCGTCATGGTCCTCGGCGCGGTCTTCCTCGCCTGGTTCCTGCTGCGCGGCTACGGCGACAACGGGGACAATGGCGGCAACGACTGAGTCGGCATGAGCCCGCCGCGCGGGCCCGCATACGATGTGCCCGAAGTCACCGACCCACCGTCGATCGATAGGTCCTGTTGAAGATGATCGCCTCCGGTACCACCGCCCGTCTCGCCACCCTCGCGGAGGGCGGCGGCCATGAGAGCCTGAGCCCCTACCTGACCGGTGGCGGGGCCCTGTTCATCCTGTTGCTGCTGCTGTGGGTCACCACGCGCTTCAACCGGGACCGCTGAGCGACGGTCGAAACCACGTGCCAGTAGGCTCTGCGGGCATGGAAGAGCAGCGAGGACCCGCCGCCCCGGGCAGGCGCCGACTAGGCGTGATGGGCGGGACGTTCGATCCCGTCCACCACGGTCACCTGGTGGCGGCGAGCGAGGTGGCGGCGCTTTTCCACCTCGACGAGGTGGTCTTCGTGCCGACGGGCGAGCCGTGGCAGAAGAGCCACAAGGCGGTGTCCCCGGCGGAGGACCGCTACCTGATGACGGTCATCGCCACGGCGTCCAACCCGCAGTTCTCGGTCAGCCGCATCGACATCGACCGCGGCGGCCCGACGTACACCATCGACACGCTGCGTGACCTGCGCGAGCTCAACCCGGACGCCGACCTGTTCTTCATCACCGGCGCCGACGCGCTGTCGCAGATCCTCACATGGCGGAACGCCGAGGAGCTCTTCGCGCTCTCGCATTTCATCGGGGTCACCCGCCCGGGGCATGATCTGACGGACGACGGGCTGCCCAAGGGCGGCGTCTCCCTGGTCGAGGTGCCCGCGCTGGCCATCTCGTCCACGGACTGCCGGGAGCGCGTCGTCAAGGGCAACCCCGTCTGGTACCTCGTGCCGGACGGCGTCGTGCGGTACATCGACAAGCGCCAGCTGTACCGCGCGTGAGCGACCGGGCGCGCGAGCGCCCACGGCAGTCACCCACCGAAGAGGGGCACCGGTGAACGACCAGCAGCAGCCGCCGTACGGCCCTGGTCCATACGACCCGTACAACGGCGGCCCGCGGGTCCTCGGGTACGACGCGTACGGCCGGCCCGTGTACGAGCAGCCCGGCGACGAGCAGCAGGGGTACGGCTACGGCTACGACATCGGGCAGCAGCCGTCCGTGCCCGGCCAGGACCCCGGCACCGGCGCGGGCGCAGGACAGGCCTACGGGTACGACCCCTACGGGCAGCCGCCGCAGGCTCAGGGGCAGCCGCAGCAGGGCCGCCCGCCCGGGTACGACGACCCCTACGGGCAGCAGCAGGGCTACGGCTACGGCGACTACGGCCGGCAGGGCGACTACGGCACGGGGCAGCAGCCCGCCGCGGTCGACACCACCCAGCAGTGGAACATCCCCCAGCAGCAACAGGCGCAGCAGCCGCAACAGGCGCCGCAGCAGTACGCCCCGGGGCAGCAGGAGTTCCGCGATCCGGCCGACGCGGACACCGGGAGCCAGGCGGTCGTGCCCGGGCAGCGCTCCGCGCCCGAACAGGACTACCGCACCGAGCAGTTCTCGTTCATCGAGGAGCCCGACGAGGACTCCGAGGACGTCATCGACTGGCTGAAGTTCACCGAGAGCCGCTCCGAGCGGCGCGAGGAGGCCAGGCGGCGTGGCAAGCACCGGTTCGTCGCGCTGCTCGTCGTCCTCGCCGTCGTGGTGGTCGGCGGCGCCGGCTACCTCTGGTACGCGGGCAAGCTCCCGGGCTCGGGCGCGACGGCGAAGAAGCAGTCGGCGGCGGCCGGCGGCCCGCAGAAGCGCGACGTCATCGTGGTGCACCTGCACAACACGGCCGACAAGAGCACCTCGACGGCCCTGCTGGTCAACAACGAGACCACGGGGGAGGGCAGCACGGTCCTGCTGCCGAACTCCCTGGCCGTGACCAACGACGACGGTACGGTCACCACGCTCGGCAAGTCCGTGGACGAGGACGGCTCCGACGGCACCCGCACGGCACTCGGCAACCTGCTCGGTACCAAGGTCGCCGGCACATGGCGGCTCGACACCCCGTACCTGGAGAACCTCGTCGACCTGGTCGGCAACATCGACGTCACCACCGACACCGAAGTGCCCGACACGAAGAAGGGCACCGCGCCCCTCGTCCACAAGGGCGCCGACCAGACCCTCAGCGGCAAGGCGGCCGTCGCGTACGCCACTTACCGTGCGCCGGGTGAGAGCGACGACAAGCAGCTCGAACGGTTCGGCGAGGTCATGCAGGCCACGCTGCGGAAGCTGTCGAGCGACCCGAAGGCCGCGACCGTCACGGTGCAGACCCTCGCGCAGATCCTCGACCCGTCGCTGACCGACAGCGATCTCGGCGCGGCCCTCGCCAAACTCGCCGACCACGCGAAGAAGGACCGGTACAAGACCGTCGTCCTGCCCGTCGGGAGCGACGGGCAGCTCGACTCGCGGGGCGAGAGCCAGGTCAAGCAGTTCCTCGGCGGCTCGGTGAAGGCTTCGGACCCGTCGGGCTTCCTGCGGGTCGGTGTGAAGAACGCCACGGGCGGCAAGTCGGCCACGGAGACGGCACGCGTGAAGCTTGTGAACGCGGGCTACACCGTGATCGACAGCGGTAAGGGCGCCACGGCCGCCTCGTCCTCGGTCACGTACGCGGACCCGAAGGAGAAGACGAAGGCCACCGGGGTCGCCAAGACGCTGGGGCTGCCCGCGGGCGCGGTCAGGAAGGGGTCGGCGGGCAGCGCCGACGTCGCCGTCGTCCTCGGCAAGGACTTCAAGCAGAAGCTCGGCTGAGACGGCAGCGCGGGCGGCGGGGGGCCGGGTCCCGGGCCCGGCCCCCGCTGCCGCCGGGCCTGGGACCGCCATGCGGCGCCGCCTGTCAGTGGTCCGTGAGACCCTGGACTTCTCCACGACCGCCGACGAAAGCCTGCTTGTGACCGCTACCGACCGTGCCATCCAGCTCGTCGAGACCGCCGCCCAGGCGGCCGCCGACCGCCTCGCGCACGACATCATCGCCTACGACGTCAGCGACGTCCTGTCGATCACCGACGCCTTCCTGCTCGCCTCCGCGCCCAACGACCGGCAGGTCAAGTCGATCGTCGACGAGATCGAGGCGCGGCTCCAGAAGGAGTGCGGCGCCAAGCCCGTGCGCCGCGAGGGCGACCGGGACGCGCGCTGGATCCTGCTCGACTACGTGGATGTCGTCGTCCACGTCCAGCACAACGAGGAGCGGGTCTTCTACGCCCTCGAGCGGCTCTGGAAGGACTGCCCCGAGCTGCCGCTCCCCGAGGACGCGGTGAAGACGAAGGGCAGGCGCGAGGAGCACGCGGCGCTGTCAGCGGAGGCGGACGGGGACGCGAGCTGAGCGCGTACGGCGGTGCCACTGCGCCCGCGTCCGCCGCGGAGACACCCCCGCGCGACCGCAGGATCGTGCTGTGGCGGCACGGGCAGACCCGGTGGAACGTCGAGGGCAGGTTCCAGGGCTCCACGGACATCGCGCTGACGGACGTCGGGATCCAGCAGGCCAGGCGGGCCGCGGGGCAGCTCGCGCAGCTGAAGCCGCACGCGATCGTCTCGTCCGACCTGCGTCGCGCCGCCGCGACGGCCGCGGAACTCGCGGCCGAGACGGGCCTCGACGTGACGCACGACGCCGGCCTGCGCGAGACGTACGCGGGCGACTGGCAGGGCCTCACCCACACCGAGATCAACGAGCGGTACGGCGACGAGTACCTGGCGTGGAAGCGCGGCGAGCCCGTGCGCCGCGGCGGCGGCGAGCTGGAGACCGAGGTGGCCGACCGGGCCGCGCCGGTCGTCCTGCGCCACGCGGACGCCCTGCCGGACGGCGGCACGCTCGTCGTGGTCAGCCACGGCGGCGCGATCCGCACCACGATCGGCCGGCTGCTCGGACTCGAGGCGCGCCACTGGGAGGGCCTCGGCGGGCTGACCAACTGCTTCTGGTCGGTGCTCGGCGAGGGGGTGCGCGGCTGGCGCCTGCTGGAGCACAACGCGGGCTCGCTGCCCGAGCCGGTCCTGGGCGACGACGACTGATTTCACTTTCCGGCGGCCCGCAGGCTAAGGTTCTTCTTGTCCGCAGCGCACAGCGCACAGGACACACGGGGCTATAGCTCAGTTGGTAGAGCGCCTGCATGGCATGCAGGAGGTCAGGAGTTCAATTCTCCTTAGCTCCACGGTTTTGCGCAGACAGCGCCCTCGATCCGTTCACGGATCGGGGGCGCTGCGCGTTTCCCCTCCCCGCGTCCCGCCCGCCTCGCGGCCGTGCGTATAACGACCCGGCTGTCAGCGGAGCGAGCGGTACCGATTGCGGCTGCCCCACGCGGCCCCGCCATGGCAGAATCGGACCGCCGGAGGGGACGGTCGGCCGGGACCGGGAGGAGAGCACGATGTCCGCCAGCAGCATCGACGACGATGCACTGCGTGCCGGAACGGACGGGTCCGCCCGTCTCAACTGCCCCTCCTGCGGCTCGTCCCATGTGGCACAGGTGCTCGGTGACAACGGTGGAGTCTCATACGTGTGCACGGCCTGCGGCCACAGCTGGAGCTAGTGATGGGCGCACACAGGCGTACCTGCGACTGGTGCGGCAGCGGCACGCCCATTGTCAGGGACATGGACCCGCTGAACCTCTCCTACCAGTACTGGTGCGAGGAGTGCGCGCGGGCGCTGATCATAAAAGGCGACCCGATCGAGACGTACCGCGAGCTGGAGGGCGAGCCGATCTACGGGCGGCTGCTCGACGAGCACTGCACGCTGAAGCGCTTCTACTCGTTCGCCAGAGCCTGACGCCGCGACGGCCGGCGAGACGCCGCGGCGGCCGACGAATTGGTGATCCACCCTGGTCACCGTGTACTGTTGCCCCATCGCACGGGGCTATAGCTCAGTTGGTAGAGCGCCTGCATGGCATGCAGGAGGTCAGGAGTTCAATTCTCCTTAGCTCCACAATCGGTGAAAATGTCGTGAGGGCCCGTCCCCCAGGGGATGGGCCCTCACGCATGCGCGGTGCGGCCCTTGTGGCGGCTGCGGTAACCTGTGCGCATGCGTGCCGTACGCCTTCTGCTTGGCGAGCCGCGCTGATCAGTACCGACGGATGAGAGATCCGGTCGGAATCAGCGCGGCGTCCCCTCCTGTGCGAGGGGTTTTTTCGTTCCCGCGGCAGAAACGACTGGGACCCGCGGCAGAGACGACCGATGGAGCTTCTGAGGACATGAGCGAGACGAACCCGGCTGCCGCCGGCGCGGAGAACACCGCGCCCCACCGCTACACGGCCGCCATGGCCGCCGACATCGAGGCGCGCTGGCAGGACTTCTGGGACGCCGACGGCACGTACGAGGCGCCCAACCCCAGCGGTGACCTGGCCGGCGACCCCGCGCTCGTGGCCAGGCCCAAGCGGTACGTCATGGACATGTTCCCGTACCCGTCCGGCGTGGGCCTGCACGTGGGCCACCCCCTGGGCTTCATCGCCACCGACGTGTACGCGCGCCACCAGCGCATGACCGGCCACAACGTGCTCCACACGCTGGGCTTCGACGCCTTCGGCCTGCCCGCCGAGCAGCACGCCGTCGCCACCGGCACCCACCCCAGGGTCTCCACCGAGGCCGCCATGGAGAACATGAAGCGGCAGCTGCGCCGCCTGGGCCTCGGCCACGACAAGCGGCGCGCGATCTCGACCATCGACCCGGAGTTCTACCGCTGGACGCAGTGGATCTTCGTGCAGATCTTCAACTCCTGGTACGACCCGGCCGCGGGCAAGGCGCGGCCCATCGAGACGCTCGTCGCCCAGTTCGAGCGGGGACAGCGCCATACGCCCGACGGACGGCCGTGGTCCGCGCTGGGCGACGCCGAGCGCGCGGACGTCCTGGGGGAGTACCGGCTCGCGTACGCCTCGGACGCGCCGGTCAACTGGTGCCCCGGGCTCGGCACCGTGCTGGCCAACGAGGAGGTCACCGCGGACGGCCGCTCCGAGCGCGGCAACTACCCGGTGTTCAAGAAGAAGCTGCGCCAGTGGAACATGCGGATCACCGCGTACGCCGACCGGCTGATCGACGACCTGGACGCCCTGGACTGGCCCGAGGCCATCAAGCTCCAGCAGCGCAACTGGATCGGCCGCAGCGAGGGCGCGCGCGTCGACTTCCCGGTGGGCGGCGCGGGCGACGCCATCACGGTCTTCACCACGCGCCAGGACACGCTGTTCGGCGCCACGTACATGGTGCTCGCGCCGGAGCACGACCTGGTCGACAAGATCGTGCCTGCCGCCTGGCCCGCCGACACCCACGACGTCTGGACGGGCGGCCACGCGACCCCGGCCGACGCCGTCGACGCCTACCGCAAGCAGGCCGCCTCGAAGTCGGACGTCGAGCGGCAGGCCGAGGCCAAGGACAAGACGGGCGTCTTCACCGGCGCGTTCGCGACCAACCCGGTCAGCGGCGACCAGGTGCCCGTCTTCATCGCCGACTACGTCCTGATGGGCTACGGCACCGGCGCGATCATGGCCGTGCCCGCCCACGACAGCCGCGACTTCGCCTTCGCGCGCGCCTTCGAGCTGCCGATGCGCTGTGTCGTGGAGCCGACCGACGGCCGCTCCACCGACCCGGCCGAATGGGACGACGCGTTCGCCTCCTACGACGCCGTGCTGGTCAACTCCACGGGCACGGACATCGCCCTCGACGGCCTCGGCGTCGTCGAGGCCAAGGCCCGCATCACCGCCTGGCTCGCCGACCGCGGCATCGGCGAAGGCACCGTCAACTACCGGCTGCGTGACTGGCTGTTCAGCCGCCAGCGCTACTGGGGCGAGCCCTTCCCGATCGTCTACGACGAGGAGGGCACCGCACACGCGCTGCCCGAGTCGATGCTGCCGCTCGAACTGCCCGAGGTCGACGACTACTCGCCGCGCACGTTCGACGCGGACGACGCCGACACCGAGCCCGAGACGCCGCTGTCACGCAACGAGGACTGGGTCGACGTCGAACTCGACCTGGGCGACGGACGGGGCGTCAGGCGCTACCGCCGCGAGACCAACACCATGCCCAACTGGGCGGGTTCCTGCTGGTACATGCTGCGCTACCTGGACCCGACCAACACCGCCCAGGCCGTCGACCCCGCCGTCGAGCAGTACTGGATGGGGCCGCGCGAGGGCATGCCGAACGGCGGCGTCGACCTGTACGTGGGCGGCGCGGAGCACGCCGTGCTCCACCTGCTGTACTCCCGCATGTGGATCAAGGTGCTGTTCGACCTGGGGCACGTCTCGGCCTCCGAGCCGTTCCACAAGCTCTACAACCAGGGCATGATCCAGGCCTTCGTCCACCGCGACAAGCGCGGCATCGCCGTCCCGGCGGCGGAGGTCGAGGAGCGCGACGGCGCCTACTACTTCGAGGGCGAGAAGGTCAGCCGGCTGCTCGGCAAGATGGGCAAGTCGCTGAAGAACGCCGTCACGCCCGACGAGATCAGCGCCGAGTACGGCACGGACACGCTGCGCCTCTACGAGATGGCCATGGGCCCGCTCGACGTGTCGCGGCCGTGGGACACGCGCGCGGTAGTCGGCCAGTACCGGCTGCTGCAGCGGCTGTGGCGCAACGTCGTCGACGAAGCGACCGGCGAGGTCACCGTGGTGGACTCCGAGGCCGACGAGGAGACCCTGCGCGCGCTGCACAAGGCGATCGACGGCGTCACCCAGGACCTGGACGCGCTGCGGTTCAACACGGCGGTCGCCAAGATCACCGAGCTGAACAACCACCTGACGAAGGCGGCGGCGCCGGTCGCACGGTCCGTGGCCGAGCGGCTCGTGCTGCTCGTCGCGCCGTTCGCGCCGCACATCGCCGAGGAGCTGTGGCACCGACTCGGCCACACCGACACGGTCGTCCACCAGGACTTCCCCGTCGCGGACCCGGCGTACGTCGTGGACGAGACGGTGACGTGCGTGGTGCAGGTCAAGGGCAAGGTGAAGGCGCGCCTCGACGTGTCGCCCTCGGTGTCCGACGCCGACCTGGAGGCGCTGGCGCTCGCCCAGCCCGGGGTGGTGGCGGCGCTGGGCGGCGCGGGGATCAGGAAGGTGATCGTCCGCGCGCCGAAGCTCGTGAACATCGTGCCTGCCTAGCCGGGCAGCTTGTCCGCGCGGCAGCCCGTCCGCCGGGCAGCCTGTTCGCCGGCAGCCCGTTCGCCGGCAGCCCGTTCGCGCGGCTCGTCAGGGTCTCCCCTACGGGGCGGTTGGGGGTTCGAGAGGAACCCGCGGCCGCCCCGCTGCGTTTACCGTGGAAGGGACCGCTGAGGCCCGGACCGACCGGACCGCGACCGTTTCGGAGGGCACCCATGGAAGCCGTGTTGCTCATCCTGGTGCTGCTCTTCGTCGCCGCGGTGGTGGTGGGCGCGTATGCGACGGTGAAGGCGGTCGGGGCGGCCAAGCGGGGCGTGGACCGCACGATCGCGCAGGCGCGCCGCTCCGTGGAGGACACGACGCTGCGCGCCAAGAGCCTCGGGCAGCCCGGCATGGCCGGCGAGCTCGCGCAGCTCAGGCTGCGGCTGCGCACGTCCATGCGGTCGACGCAGGAGGCGCTGTACGCGGGCGTCGGCGCCGACGCGTCGCTGGAGGAGTCGGTGCGTCTGTTCGAGCGGCTCAGCGCCCATGGCCACGAGCTCGAAAGCCACCTCAAGTACGCCGAGCGCGACCCGGACCGCGCGGCGGTCGGCGCCCACCTGCAGGAGCTGCGGGACCGCACGGAGCAGATCACGCGCGCCGCCGACTCGCTGCGGTGGGCGATCAGGGACAGGGCCAGGAAGTTCGCGGACGACGACCTGGCGGCGCTGAGCGCGGACATCGACGTGGAGTCGGGGGCGCTGCGCCACTGGGCGCCCGTCGAGGAGCACGAGGGCCCGCGGGAGTGGGGCCCGGTCGGCGCGGGGAGCACCGAGGCCGTGGACGCCGGGGAGGACAGGGACGCCGGGGGGCCCGAGGCGATCGGCCCTTCCGACCCGTGGCGCTTCACAGCCGGGAACCCGTTGCGCAAGGAGGCCTGGCGCACGCGGAAACGTCCGGAGGCGTCCAGCTGAGCCCGTGGCCGGGGACTGGTACGGGTGGTTCCGGTTGCCCGAGGCCCCGCCTGCCTGAGCAGCGCCGCTGCGGGTAACCTCCGGAGCATGTCCCGCCATGTCGCCATCGTCACCGATTCCACGGCCTACCTGCCGCCGCTGACGTTGCGGCACCACGGCATCACGGCGGTCCCACTGACCGTCGTGCTCGGCGACAAGGCGTTCGAGGACGGCAGCGAGATCTCCGCGGGTGCCGTGGCCGAGGCGCTGCGCAAACGCAGGTCGGTGACCACCTCGCGGCCGAGCCCCGAGGCGTTCGCGGCCGCGTACCGCAAGGCGGCTGAGGCCGGGGCGAGCGGCATAGTGTCGCTGCACCTGTCGGCGGAGTTCTCCGGCACGTACGACGCGGCGTCGCTCGCGGCGCGGGACGCGCCCGTGCCCGTGCGGGTGGTGGACACGGGGATGGTGGCCATGGCGCTCGGCTTCTGCGCCGTGGCCGCGGCCGAGGCGGCCGAGGGTGACGGCGGCCTCGAAGACGCCGTCGCGGCCGCCGAGAGGCGGGCGAAGGCGACCTCCGCGTACTTCTACGTCGACACGCTCGACTACCTGCGCAGAGGCGGCAGGATCGGCGCCGCGCAGGCGCTGCTGGGGTCGGCGCTCGCGGTGAAGCCGCTGCTGCACCTGGACGGCGGGCGCATCGAACTGCTGGAGAAGGTACGCACGGCGTCCAAGGCGCTCGGGCGGCTGCGGGACATCGTGGTGGAGCGGTCGGGCGGGGGAGAGGTGGACATCGCGGTGCACCATCTGGCGGCTCCCGAGCGCGCCGCCGCGCTCGCCGAGCAGCTCGCGGACCGGGTGCCGGGCCTCGCGGAGCTGCACGTCAGCGAGGTGGGGGCGGTGATCGGCGCGCACACGGGGCCGGGGCTGCTGGGCGCGGTGGTGTCGCCCCGGTAGGACGTGACGGCGGGGTGCTGCATCACCCGCCGGGGTGGCCGGGTTGTCCACACCCGGCTGATTGTCCACAGATTTCGACCACGATCATCGCGAAGCCTGACGGATACCTAACGTGTTGAGGCATGACCCTCCGTGTCCGTCCTCGTGCTCAGTCCCCGTCCCTGCCCACGCGTTCCTCGGCCACGCGTTCCGCGGGCCGCGGCGCTGGCCGTGTGCCGCGCTCTTCCCGGGCGCTCGTGCGTGCGCGCGAGAGGCGGGCGCGCGCAGGCGGGGGAGAGGCGGACACGGCACTGATGCCTCCGCTGAGGCCGCCTGCCGGGCCGGACGTCGCGCGCCGTCGCGCGGACGCGCTGCTGGGAGGCGCCCCAGCCGAAGCCGCATCCGAGGCCGCGCCCGGCGCCGAGTCCGACGCCGCGTACGCGTCGGAATCCTCGCCCGAGTCCGCGTCACCGGTGCGGACCGGCGGTGCCGCCGGCGGCGCGCTGGGCCGCCGTGAGCGCTTCACGCTCGCGCTGCGGGACCGGCTGCCGGTGTGGGTGCGGCTGCGGTTCGGGATCGAGCCGAGGGCACTGGCGGCGCTCAGATCGGGAGAGGGCACGTCTCGACACCGGTCACCGGTGTGCTTGGTGTGCCGGCTGCTGCCTGGAAGGAGGGGGGGGGGGGGGGGGGGGGGGGGGGGGGCGGGGGGGGGGGGGGGGGGGGGGGGGGGGGGGGGGGCGGGGGGGGGGGGGGGGGGGGGGGGGGGGGGGGGGGGGGGGGGGGGGGGGGGGGGGGGGGGGGGGGGGGGGGGGGGGGGGAGGGGGGGGGGGGGGGGGGGGGGGGGGGGGGGGGGGGGGGGGGGGGGG
>NZ_JAGIQL010000041.1 GCF_017813245.1 Streptomyces montanisoli | reverse complement strand
CGGCCGCCGCCCCCGACCACCCGAGATACCGCAGGCGGCCTGGATCAACGACCCGGCCAAACGCAGGGAACCCGCACCACAAACCTCATAGCCTCACGACCGTCTCACTGGACTTGAAATCTTCCGGCGGCGAGACGGCATCGGCTCGTTGGCTACAGGAGGTGGTCGGCCTTACCCGCCTTGATGTCGGTGATGAGGGTGCGGAGGGCTTCGGTGGTGTCGGTGAGGTAGTGGTCCTCCTGGCCGTTGACGGCTATGTAGGCGTTGCCGTCGGCGTCCGTGCCGAGGCGGAAACAGTTGTTGCCCTCGGCGCAGAAGGGGGCTTCCCAAGTGATGTCAGGCATGAAGGTCTCCTCAAAGGCTAAGGGCCACGGCCCGAATTAGGTCCCGGGACTTCTCGGGGCTCAGGGAGTGCTCGTCCATCCAGTCGAGATGGGCGCGGTACTTGGCGAGTTGTGCCTCGGCGTGGCTGAACTCGGGGCCGTGCGTGGAATCCAGTTGGACCGTGTCCAGCCGTGCTACGGGTCCTTCGGCGTACAAGAGCGCGTGTCCCGCGCCGGGGAAGCCGTCGCACCCAACGGGAATCACTTGGAGCGTGACGTTGTCGCGCTCCGACATCACACACAAGTGTTCCAGTTGGTTTCTGGTCACCTTGCGGCCGCCGAACTGCATGCGCAGAGCGGCCTCGTGGACGTACCCGACGTAAGGGAGCGGAGACGGCTCATCCAGCACTCGTTGCCGATTCATGCGATGTTGCACCCGCAACTCGACTTCAAGTCGAGACATGGCAGGCAATCCGGCGTTGAAGACCGCACGAGCGTAGTCCTCGGTGTGCAGGAGGCCGGGGAGATGGACGATCTGGCCCGTGAGCAGCCGTTTGGCGTGCCACTCCAGTTCGGCGATATCAAGCAGCCCGGGCGGCAGCGTGCCTCGGTACTGCTCCCACCATCCGCTGCGGGATTCATCGGACATGGCGGCGAGAGCGTCTACGTAACCACTGTCCGTGCAGTCGTAGTTGCTGGCCAGGGTCCGTACCCGCTCGGCATTGACGACTCGCGTGCCGGCCTCCATGTTGGAGATCTTCGCGCGGTCGACTCCCAGCAGGCCGGCCGCGTACTGCGTGCTCACCCCGGCTGCCATGCGAAGTTTGCGCAGTTCAGCTCCGAGGCGCTGCTGCCGTTCTGTGGGTGCGCTACGCATCGACATGCCGTCCTCTCCGCCGTGCCCCGCCAGTCTGCCGTGCCTTTGGGAAGCTAGTCCAACTCTAAAGTGGCAATGTGCCCCTGCATGTATGGCGCAGTGCCTCCAAGTTCGCTAGCTTTGCGTCACGCGGAAGCTACACACCGCGACGCCGGAAGCGCACCGCGTGGGCGTGCCCGTCTGCCTTGGGACGGGTGTGTCCGCGACCAGGGCGGCATGCCACCGGCGACCTCAACCGCATGCCACCGCAACGGAGTTCGCCATGCCCGAAATCCCCCGCATTCCTGCCTGCTGGCGGTTCCCCGCCCATCCCTCCTCCGTGCCGCGGGCCCGGCACGCCGTGGCCGAGGCGTTGCCGTACGCGCTGCGGCCCCATCTGCGTGACGAGCTCGGTCTGTTGACGTCCGAGCTGGTCACCAACGCCGTGCGGCATGGCGCGCGGGCCGACGAGGGCGATCTCGTCGAGCTCGTCCTGTGGCCCGCCGAGGGGCACTACTGGCTCGCCGTCTCCGATCCCGGCACGGGAACCCCCGGCCGTACCGCCACGCCCGCCGTCGCGCACCCGGCGGCGTACGGGGAGTCGGGGCGCGGGCTGCTGCTCGTCGATCAGGTCGCCGCCGTCTGGACGGTCCGCCCGCGTGCCACGCGGGGCACGTCCGTCATCGCCGGCGTGACCGTGCACGGCGGCGGGTGACAGCCGCGCCGGTCCGCCGTACGTGCGGTCACGGCCCGGCGTACCGGGCCACGGCGCCCCCGCCGTGTAGAAGTGGGGCCGACGGGTCGCTCCGCGGGACGAGGGTGTGGGTGAGGATGGCTGCTGGCGAGGGTGCTGCCGAGGGCGCTTCCGCGCGTATCTGGTACCAGAGTTTTACCGACCCCGAGGTGGACGCGCCGTACTTCAGCCGGCTGACCAGCCACCTCTCCGGCCTTCTCGGGCCCGGCTACGAGGTCGTCGTCCATGGCCTGCGGCCCGGGGACCGCTACCTGCACCCTTTGAGTGAGCTGCGCTGCACGGTCCAGGCCGTCCGCAACGCGATCACCGCCGAGAGGGAGGGTTACGAGGCGTTCGTGATCGGCCACTTCCCGGACCCGGGGCTCGCGGAGATCCGCGCCGCAGTGGACATCCCGGTGATCGGTCTCGGCGAGTCCACGATGCTGCACGCCTGCACGCTGGGTCGCAGGATCGGACTGGTGACCATCAGCCCGGTCTTCATCCCCGCCCACCAGGAGCAGATCCTGCGGTATGGGCTGCGGAAGCGCGTCGTGGACGTGCGCGCCGTGGAGACGCAGGTCGCCGACTACAACAGGTCGTTCACGGATCCGGAGTCGTACCGGCGGGTGCGGGACGACTTCCGCAGCCAGATCGCGCCCCTGCTCGGTCTCGGCGTCGATGTGATCGTTCCCGCCGGGGGGTATCCGATGATGCTGTTCTGCAAGGAACCGGGCTTCTCGGTCGAGGGCGCCGTCGTGCTGAACGGCCTCGCCGTGGCCGTACTTGCGGCCGAGACGGCGATCAGGCTGCGGCGGCTGAACGGCACACACACGAGCCGAACGCCCGGGTACGAGCTGCCCACCGGCGACGCGTTGGAGGAGTTCCTGGCCTGCACCAGCGGTCACCGGTGATGTGCCGGGCCTGTCAGCCCTGCTGTCGCGGGACCAGATCGCCGAGGTCCAGGGCGATCTCGAACGGCACCGGGCGACTCAGGACACCTCGGAAGATGCCCGCGGGGGCATAGGACCGCGTCGGTTCGTCCAGCTCGTACACGTGGACGACAGGCTCGCCCTCGTCCTCCTCCACGCACCAGTAGTGCGGGATTCCGGCCTCCGCGTACTTGCGGAGCTTGACCGTACGATCGCGGTGCGCGGACTCGGGAGAGACGACCTCGATGACGAAAGGCACGACATCAAGGGCGTACCAGGTGCGGTCCTTGTCGTACGCGGCCGTGGTGGCGAGGAGGTCGGGCTCGGGGCGGTTGCGCGCGTCCAGCCGGACCGTCATCTCCCGCTCGATCTCGACACCGGCGGGGGCCTGCGCCATCAGCGCCGTGGTCAAGGCGGTGACGAGGCGGCCGTGCCAGGACCGCTGCGGGGACATCGTGAAGACGAGGGCTCCGTCGATCAGCTCGGTGTGGCGGGGCGCCTCGGGGAGGCGGTCCAGGTCCTCCGCGAACCAGCCTTCCGCGCGGGGCGGGCGCATCCAGTCGGGCAGTGCGGTCATGGGACAACCCTAGCGATTTCCTGCGGCATGCGAAGCGCGGCGCAGCCGGTCCTGCCTGGGGCGCCGTGTTCGCCTGCGGAAGATCCGAGACTCCTGTTTCAAGCCATCTTTATGACAGAAAGGGCACAGGTACTTCACAGATCTTCACAGTTGGCATGACCGCGTCGTAGCGTGATCCAGCCGTGGTCGCCGACCCGGTGGCGGGCTTGGGCCACGGGGCCATTGGCGCTGTGACCTGCCCTGCATGGGGTGTGGGTGGGGATCCTTTTCATGGTCGAGCGGTTCAGGCGTCGTTGGCGAGGCGCCCCGGCGCGTTTGCGCGCGATGGGGTGGGCGGCAGGCCTTGCGGCCGCGATCCTGCTGGTCACCGGCGGGGCATATGCGCTGCCGAAGCTCAGCACGGCGGCGTCCGGGAGTCAGACGCGGGCGCATGTGGATTCCGCTGCCCCAGCCGCCACGAAACGGCTTTCGTTGTTCGGCCGGAAGTCGGACGGGATCCTCTACGACTACGAGCCGAAGTCCGGCGCGGGGTGGGAGCGGGCGGTCAAGCTGGGTGGTGGGTACGGGGAGGCGGACCAGTTCGTGCAGGCGGCCCAGTCGGCCCCCGGTGCGGCGGACCTGTACTTCCGCATGGGTTCCACCCTCTACTACACGGCGGAGCGCGGAAACGACACGAAGGTCATCGGCGGCGGCTGGAACATCTACAACCTGCTGATGTCGCCGGGCGACCTGGGCGGCAGCTCGTACGACGACCTGGTGGGCCGGCACACGGACGGCTCCCTGTGGTTCTACCAGGGCAGCGCGAGCGGCACGTTGGCGACAAGGGTCCGTATCGGCAACTCCGGCTGGAACGGGATGAACGCACTGACCGGGCGTGGGGACTACACAGGCGACGGGCACAACGACCTGATCGCCCGGTCCACGTCCGGGACGCTCTACATCTATCCCGGCTCCGGCAACGCCGCTTCGGGCAGCGCCTTTCACTCCCGTATCACGGTCGGCACGGACTGGGGGGCTTACAAGCGGCTGGTGTCGACGGGGGATCAGGACGGTGACGGAAAGCCGGACCTGATCGCGGTCGACTCGGCGGGTGCCCTGTGGCTGTTCCCCGGCACCGGGAAGGCATCGGCGCCGTTCGCGGCCCGCGTGAAGATCGGCAACAGCGGCTGGTCCGCGTTCAACGTCCTGTTCTGAACCCCTGGGGCGCTCGCTCCGTCACAGATCGGCTCACACCACTCATGCGTATCCGCGCACTGTCCGGGCGCCGTCGCGCCCTGAGCAGATGGCCCTCCCTGCTGCTCGGCGGCACGGCCCTGCTCGCCACGATCACCACCACGGTGTCCGGTAGCGGGCTCGCCCCGCTCACACCGCGCTTGTCCACTGTCGCCGACGCGCCCACCGCGGACGGCGGCGCGGATGCGCCCTTCGACCTGGACGCGGCGCAGAAGATCCGCGATGCGCAGTGCCTGCTCGGCGCGGTCCTGCGCAAAGGCGGCCCGGCGATGAAGAAGGTCGCCCGCGCGGGCCTGGACGGCACTGACGACCAACTGCTGGCGGCGGCCGCGCCCGACTACTGGGACGGGACGCCGCTGGATGTCGCGTTCGAGAAGGACCGGGCATGGTCCTCGGCGAAGGGCGACGAGCTGAGTGGCCGCGTGGCCGCCTGGCAGAAGTCCCTGAGTGTCGGCGGCAGGCACATACCTCCTGGCTACACCGATGCGAGTTTCCAGGAGGCGCCCGACTTGTTTTACCAGGTCGGAGTCCGGCAGTGGGTCAATGACCGGTTCTGGCAGGACGAGGACGCGTTCTATGACGACCAGTCTCCCCTGGCGGGTAAGGAGGTCGTCGATGCGGTGACGAAGATCGCCACGACACGTTACTCGGAGGACAAATACGAGGACTACGACGACTGGTCCGCGTGGACGTGGGACATGCAGTTCATGCATCCCATGTACGCGGACGACGCGCGGATCTTCCTGGAGAACGGCGGGTTTCCGACCACCGCGCCCGAGCCCGGGTCGATGGGGTTCCGGGTGGACGTGGAGAACCTAAAGGCCAGGTTCGCCTCGTGCACTACGACCAACCCGCAGGATCCGCACCACGTCCTGACGGACGAATTGACGGTGGCGGCGCAGGAGTGGCAGGCCGAGATCAAGGGCCAGCGCGATCAGCGCGATGCGATCCTCGCGGCTGAGCAGCAGGCGTCGGCGGACCTCCAGGTCGCCGCGCAGGCGATGACGGAGTCGCTGGGGCAGTCGCTGATCACCTCTCGGCTGACCGACTGGCAGGCCTACTTCCTCAAGCTGCCTGCCGACGACTTCGATCACCCGACCAAGGCCGACAAGGACCAGGTCAACACCTGGATCGCGCAGGCGAGGGCGCGTGCGTCCGGCCGCATGTTCGTGGCGTCGCGTGCGGCTCTGGACGCGCAGAAGCAGGCCGACAAGGTCACCGCCGCGCAGAACGCGGCCTACGCCATCGCCGACCAAGCCGGCTTGCCGCGTGGCCGTGGCCTGCTCTACGGACAGCAGGCCGCCCAGGTCACCAAGGCGTCGGCCGCCGCCGCGCAGGCCGCCTCGCAGGCCACGGACACCGCCGTCCAGGCGACGCGGGCGTCCGCGTCCGACAGCAAGGCCCTCAATTCGCTGGCACAGACGCAGGCGCACGCCACGAAGGCGGAGTTCAGGCGCGAGGCGGCCGAGGAGGCGCAGGCACAGGCCGAGGCCGCGGCGCAGGGTGCGGCCGCGCAGGCGAAGCAGGCCGCCGCGAACGCGACCACGGCGAAGAACGCACAGGCCAAGGCAGAGGACGCGGAAGCGACCGCGAAGAACGCCGCGGCGGACGCCAAGGCAAAGCGGCAGACGGCGGAGAGCGAGCGGGACACCGCCAAGGCGCAGAAGGAACTGGCGGACTCTGAGCGGGCGAAGGCGGCGGACGCCGAGTCACGTGCCCAGTCGCAGCGCCAGGTCGCGGCGGACAAGCTCGCCGCCGCGCAGGGCGCCGGCGCCACGGCCGCGGCGAGGAAGGACGACGCGGTCGCGGCGGAGAGCAAGGCCGTCGCGGCGCGGGACAAGGCGATCGACGCCGAGAGCGACCGCGATGTGGCCCTGGCCAGAGCGAGCGCGGCCGAGGCCAAGGCCGACGCCGATGAAGGCACCTCCGCAGCCTCCGCATCCCGAGCTGCGGCCACCCAGGCACGGGCCGACGCGGACGCCGCGACCACCGCGGCGACCAGCGCGCGCTCCGCCGCCAACGAGGCGACCACGGCGGCGACGAACGCGCGCGCCGCGGCCACGAGGGCCCAGGGCGCGGCCAAGCGCGCCCAGTCCGCCGCCGACGCCGCCAAGGCCGATGTAGCGGTCACCGAGGTCGCTGTCACCAAGGCGCACGCCGCGGCGGCGGAGGCCATCGACGCGTCCGAGACGGCGAAGTGGAACGCCGCCAACGCCAAGGCTCTCGCGAGCGAGGCGCAGGCCAAGGCGGCCGAGGCGAAGGTCGACGCGACCGCCTCGCAGAAGGAGGCCATCGCGGCGGGGGCGGACGCGGTGCGCACCGCGGGCTACGCGTACGCCACCGCGCAGGCGGCCACCGCCGCCCGCGACTCGGCTGCCCAGGTCGTCAAGCCGGCCAACGACGCGATCGAGTTGGGCGCGCCATACGCGCAGACGGACGCCTCTGCGGGCCTCGCCGTACTGACGGGGCAGGCTGCGAAGACGCAGGCACAGAAGCAGCAGGCCGTAGCACAGGCCAAGTCCGCGCAGGCCAAGCAGGCCGCGGCCGAGGCGAAGGCGCTGGCGGAGAAGGCGAGCGCCGACGCGAAGGCGGCCGCCACCGCCGCGGCGTCAGCAGCGGACTGGGCATCGCAAGCGGTGCAGTCATCGCAAGACGCCCAGGCCTCCGCGAAACAGGCGGAAACCGCGGCCGACGCGGCGAAGAAGGCCGAGACGCAGACCGTCGCCTACAACACGGCCGCTGTAGCGGACGCGAACGCCGCACAGGGCGCCGCGACCACCGCAGCGGGCTACGCGGACCAGGCGGACGCCTCCGCGACCGCGGCGGAGACCGACGCGTCCTCGGCACGCGACGCCGCGACGGCGGCGGAGACCGACGCCTCCACCGCACGGGGAGTCGCCGACCAGGCCGAAGCCGACGCCACGACCGCCGAAGCAGCGGCGGCGAACGCGCAGGAAGCCGCACAGGAAGCACAGGACGCCGCGACGCGCGCCGAACAGGCGGCGGCGAACGACACCCTGAACAAGGGCGGCGCCACCGGCATCGGCCAGATGTTCACCAAACAGAAGATCACGCCGATCGGAGACCCGAAACCGCTCAACGACTGCGTGCTCGGCATGGGCAACAGCGGATGCGACGTCACGTTCCGCCTGAACTTCACACTCACCGTGGACTTCTACCTGTGCACGTCAGCCACGGGCTCCACCGTGACCGGAGCCTCCTGCCCCGCAAAGGCCGTCGAATACCTCGGCAGCCAGACCAGTGATCAGCACGCCGATGTCACCAAGCACTTCAGCAACTGGGACATCTCCATGATCGTCGACAAGGCCTTCCTCAAGGGCCTCTGGGACGGCCTGACCGAGGACTTCGTCAAGTGCTCCAAGGGCAGCATCAGCAACTGCGCCTGGGCGGCGTCCTGGTTCATCCCCGACACAACCATCGCCAAGGCCGCCGACCTGATACGCGCCCTGGACGCGGCACTGCGCACAGGAGTCGGCATCACCGACGCGTACAAGGCGCTGAAGACACTCGGGCTCGACGCCGATGTGATGGCGGGCATCGACCGACGCGTGCGCGTGGCCGAGGAGGGGATCGAAAGCTGTCTCAAGAACAGCTTCCCTGCCGACACCCAGATTCTTATGGCAGATGGCTCGCAACGGGCCATCGCTGCCCTCAAAGAGGGCGACCGGGTACTGGCGACTGATCCGTTGACGGGAGAACAGCGATCTGAACCTGTGACCGCTGCCTTCCACCATCTCACTGAACGGCTGGTGACCGTCACGCTCACTGACGGTTCACAGTTCATCAGCACCGCAGGCCACCGCATCTACAGCCCGGGGAGCGGCTGGGTTTTCGCAGCGGATCTCACCAGAGGCGATCACCTGAGAGGACGGGATGGTGCTATCAGCACGGTGAGCGAGGTACGGGACCGTTCGGGCGTGGCACCACGTGTGGTCTACGACCTCACAGTTGACCACCTGCATACCTTCTATGTTTTTGCTGGCAGCACGCCGGTGCTCGTTCACAACAGTGCATGTGAACTGTTCCCCAATACCCTTCCTGACAGGCTCGCGGGAGAGCTGGCCATGGCCGAGAAGCTCCACGTGTCACCCTCGGCCCCTGGCACTCCCGGCTTCGACGCCGCTATCGACGCGGGTACGGTGAAGTGGGCTGTGCGAGAAGACGGCAGCCTGGTCGTCATCCCCAAGTCCGTCAACGGAGAGGAGATGTTTCACTCCGTTCTCACTGGTGGCGCTCCCGTGCGAGCCGCCGGGGAAGCCGACATAGCAGGATCCTCGGAAAGCGGATACTTCGGACTGGAGATCAACAATCACAGCGGACACTTCCTTCCCTCGGAAGAGAGCTTGGAAATCGGCAGAGCGGCATTTGTCGCAGCAGGGATCCATTTCTGATGTATGACATGAATACGTTGGTGTCTCTCGATTCCGCAGCACTTTGCCGGGTGCTGGCGGGTCGCGCCCCTGAGCCGTCGAGTCTCGGCCCGCAACAATGGCGCACTGTGGTCGAGGACCTCACCTTCCGACTTTCTACCGGGGGCGATGTGCCGAGTTCTGTTCCCTGGACAAGGCGTTCGGCGGCTCTGGTGTACGCGCTGGACGCTGCCGTGGCCTCAGGCGATATGGACGGCAGAGAGAGGGTGACTAGGCTGCTGGAGCTTTCGTCGCTGCTAATCAGTCGCGTTGCTCCGATGGAGGGCGTCGTCGTTCTCGACCCCACTTGGTTGGTGGAGTTGTTCTTCACGGAGGTTCCCATCACGGCCCGGGAAGCCGGGAATCTGGCTGCGCACTGGCGCGACCTGGACATAAGCGAGATCCGGCGGCTGCGTGCGGCGCGCAACCTGGCGACTCCCGCAGTCCGTCTTGCGCGGATAGTCGGCGGTACGGCTCATGCCCGCCTGCGCGATTGGGAAATAGTTCTTCCGCAGCTTCCCTGACTGTAGTTGTCACGCGCAGGGCCCGATGCCGAGGTCCGGGCGCGCTGTGCGTCGCCCTCGGCCCTCCGAACTCGTGCGGTTCGGAGGTTTATTGCAGGTTGGATCGTCGCGGGGCTGTTGCTGCCTCCAGCCGGCAAGGGTGTTGGCCAGGTAAGCGCCGTTGGCGATGGTGGCGGGGCGGATCTGCTGCAGAGCGTCGGCCGCTCCGCGTGATCATGCAGGTTTGTCATATCCGGCGAATACCGCTGGCAGAGACCCGCGAGTCGTGCTGTCTCGCTGCCGTCGGCGGCGAGACGGCACTGGCCTGTTGGCTACAGCAGGTGGTCGGCCTTGCCTGCCTTGATGTCGGTGATGAGGGTGCGGAGGGCTTCGGTGGTGTCGGTGAGGTAGTGGTCTTCCTGGCCGTTGACGGCTATGTACGCGTTGCCGTCGGCGTCCGTGCCGAATTGGAAGCAGGAGCTTCCTTCGGCGCAGAAGGGGTCTTCCCAGGTGATCTCGGGCATAGGAGGTCTCCTCACAACTGCTGCTCAATCTTGCGGATGAAGTCACGAGAGCTTTCAGGTGACAGCGCCAGTTCTTCCAACAGGTCAAGTTGCGCGCGATATTTCGCCAGCTGGCCCTCGGCGTGCAGGAAGGCAGGACCGTGGGAGCTGTCCACCTGCACCGTGTCGAGCTGCGGCACGCGCCCTTCGGCATAGACGACGGTCTGCCCGGCGCCCGGGAAGGCGCCGCGTGCGAAGGGAAGCGCGAGCAATGTGACGTTGTCACGCTCGGAGGCCTGCAGCAGGTACCGCAGCTGCGTCCTCGCTACATCGCGCCCCCCGAACTGCATCCTCAGGGCGGCTTCGTGGACAACGGCCACGTAGGGGATCCGCTCGTCTCCGGTGATGACCTGCTGGCGTTCTGTTCGCAGCGCCAGTCGAAGTGCGACTTCGTGTTCGGGCAGTGCGGGGACGGCGCACCGAAAGATCGCCAGTGCCAGCTCGGAGGTCTGCAGCAGGCCCGGCACGTGGACGGTGTTCGCACCCCGCAGTCGTACCGCGTCGGCTTCCAGTTCGGAGATGTCGAGCAGCCCTTGGGGCAGACTGCCCCGATAACGCTCCCACCAGCCCGCGCTGGGCTCGGCCAGCTCGGCCAAAGCCTCCACGTACTTCTCGTCGGTGACGTCGCAGTTGCAGGCAAGCGTCTTGAGTCGCTCGCCGCTGATCCCTCGAACCCCCGACTCCATGTTGGAAATCTTGCCTCGGTCAACGCCGAGGAGACCGGCTGCGTACTCGGCGGACAGGCCTGCTGTCGTGCGCATCTTGCGGAGTTCGCTGCCCAGGCGCTTCTGACGTTGCGTGAGGACGGTTCTGGGTGGCATATCGGTCCCTCTGTGTCAGGCAACAACGGGCTCTGCGGGCAACAAGTTCACCAGTAAGTGGCTAATCCCGTGAAGGGCGTGGTTAATTTGCCACGTGTCTGCTCTACTGTAAGTGCCGAGAACGCTACACACCGCGACGTCGGAAGTGCACCGCGTGGGCGTGCCCGTCTGTCTTGGGACGGGTGTGTCCGCGACCAGGGCGGCATGCCACCGGCGACCTCAACCGCACGCCACCGCAATGGAGTTCGCCATGCCCGAAATCCCCCGCATTCCCGCCTGCTGGCGGTTCCCCGCCCACCCGTCCTCCGTGCCGCGTGCCCGGCACGCGGTGGCCGAGGCGTTGCCGTACGCGTTGCGGCCCCATCTGCGTGACGAGCTGGGCCTGTTGACGTCCGAGCTGGTCACCAACGCCGTGCGGCACGGGGCGCGGGCCGGCGAGGGCGATCTCGTCGAGCTCGTTCTGTGGCCCGCCGAGGGGCACTACTGGCTCGCCGTCTCCGACCCCGGCACCGGGACGCCCGGCCGTAGCGCCACGCCCGCCGTCGCGCACCCGGCGGCGTACGGGGAGTCGGGGCGCGGGCTGCTGCTCGTCGACCAGGTCGCCGCCCTCTGGACCGTCCGCCCGCGCGCCACACGTGGCACGTCCGTCATCGGCGGTGTGACCGTGCACGGCAGCGGCTGAACGGGCGAGCGCCCTTTACGCATCCTGCGGCGCACACCCGGCCAGCGAGAACAGTCCGCCCAGCGGCACGGGCCCGTCAGACCTGCTGCGGTGGTGGGACCAGCACGCCGAGGCGACGAGGCGGTCGGGCCAGGGTGACCGCTGCGGGCGCGTCCTGACGGGGAAGCAAGGTTGTGGGCCGCCCGCCCTTTGACGTACGCGCGGGCGGCCCGTGGCCCGGCCCGTCAGGACAGGGCCAGCTCCGGGTTGTACGTGTCCAGCCAGATCGACAGGTCCAGCGCCCGTTCCAGGCCGTTCCTGGCGAACTGGCCCGCGCCCTGCACGTCCTCGTTCGCCGCCCGTTCCACCGCCGTGCGGTCCAGCAGGTCGAAGATGCGGTGCGAGGGCTTGGCCAGCAGGTCCTTCACGTGGTGCTGGAGCGCCAGGGCGTACTTCGGGTCCTGCGTCGACGGGTACGGGCTCTTGACCCTGTCGTAGACCGAGCGCGGCAGCACGTCCGCCGTCGCCTCGCGCAGCAGGCTCTTCTCGCGGCCGTCGAACGACTTCAGCGACCACGGCGTGTTGTAGACGTACTCCACCAGCCGGTGGTCGCAGAACGGCACGCGCACCTCAAGGCCGACCGCCATGCTCATCCGGTCCTTGCGGTCGAGCAGGACGCGTACGAACCGGGTGAGGTGCAGGTAGCAGATCACCCGCATCCGGTACTCGAAGTCGCTTTCCCCCGCCAGCCGTTCGATGTCCGTCACGGCGGACGCGTAGCTGTCGCTCACGTACGACGGGAGGTCGATCGCGGCCGTGACCTCGGGGCGCAGGATGCCCAGGGGTCCGCCGCCGCCCCCGGGGGCGCCGTGGCCGGCGCGTGCGGCGCGCATGCGGGCGAAGTCCGCGTGCCAGGGGAACATCCCGCCCTTGCGCGCCTCCTCGTCGAAGAACTGCCGGTAACCGCCGAAGACCTCGTCCGCCGACTCGCCGCTCAGCGCGACCGTCGAGTGCTGCCTGATCGCCTTGAAAAGCGAGTAGAGCGACGCGTCCATGTCGCCGAGGCCCACCGGCATGTCCCGGGCGCGGATGACCCGTGCCCGCACCTCCGGGTCGGCGAGGGTGTGCGAGTCGAGGACGATGTCCTTGTGGTTCGTGCGGGACTCGCGCGCCACATCGTGGACGAACGGCGCGTCGGGGGTCGGCCGGAAGTCGTCCGCGACGAAGTTCTCCGTCTGCCCGACGAAGTCGACGGCGAAGCTGTTCACCGACTCGCCGCCGGCCGCCGCGAGCTGCCGCGCGGCCAGCGCGGTCAGCGCCGACGAGTCGAGGCCGCCGGAGAGCAGCACGCAGCGCGGCACGTCCGCGACGAGCTGGCGGCGCACGATGTCCTCAAGCAGCTCACGCACGCGCGCCACCGTCGTGTCACGGTCGTCCGTGTGCGGCTGTGTCCGCAGCGACCAGTACGTGTGCGTACGCAGGCCGCCCCGGTCGACGGTGACGACGGTGCCGGGCTCCACCTCGCGCATGCCGTCCCAGATGGCGTGCCCCGGCGTCTTCACGAACGCGAAGACCTCGCGGAAGCCGTCGAGCGTGACGCGGCGCGCGGCCAGCGGGTTGGCGAGGATCGCCTTCGGCTCGGAACCGAACAGCACGCCGTCGGCGGTCGGGTAGTAGTAGAACGGCTTGATCCCCATCCGGTCCCGGATCATGACGAGCCGCTCGGTGCGCTGGTCCCAGACGGCGAAGGCGTACATGCCGTTGAGCCGCTCCGCGACGGCCTCGCCCCACTCCAGATAGCCGTGCAGCACGACCTCGGTGTCCGAGTCGGTGGTGAACCGGTGGCCGCGTGCGGCCAGCTCCTCGCGCAGTTCGGTGAAGTTGTACGTCTCGCCCGAGTACACCATCGCGAGGGTGCCCTCGGGGGTGTCCAGGGTCATGGGCTGCCGCCCGCCGGGCAGGTCGATGATCGCCAGCCTGCGGTGGCCGAGCGCCGCGGGCCCCGCGATCCAGGTGCCTGAGTCGTCGGGGCCGCGGCAGGACATCGTCTCGGTCATCGCGTCGACAGTGGAGGCGGACGCCGGGTCGCGCAGGTCACGGTCGTAGGAGAGCCATCCCGTAATGCCGCACATGGATACTTCCGCTCTGTGTGGGGGGTGTCGGGGAAGGGCCGTGCCTGTGCGGGCACGGCCGTGCAGACGGCTGTCGGTGTATGCGCCATCTATCTCCCCGGTCTATCCCCTGCGAGCGCTCTCGCGCAAGATCGCCAATGCGGACGACCGGTTGGATTCGGACGAGGTCCGTCGCGCGCTCTGCGCGCCCTACGCCCGCGTCCGCGGCGTCGCCACCCAGCCGGTGGCCAGGCACAGGCCCGTGGACCGCTGGACGGCGGCGAAGCCGAACGGGCGGTCCAGTGTCGCCGTGACCCGCGTCAACCGCCCGCCGCTGACGGCCATCGCCCGTGTGGCGATGGCCGTCACCGCCGCCGCTTTGAAGCCCAACGGGCCGAACTCCGCCATCGCCGACTGCGCCGCCGCCCGGATCGACAGCGGGAACGCGCCGATGCCGGGGAAGTGGCCGCGCGTGGCGTCCGTGGCCGCCGTCAGGCCGAACACGTCCGGAATGCGCAGCAGGTCATGGTCGGCGGTGAGGTGGAACGGCGGTGTTCGCAGCGACAGCATCCGGGGGGCAGGGAACGCGCCTTCGGTCTCGTCCTTCGTGAGGCCGGGTGCCACGTCGTCCCCGTACGGGAGTTCC
Source organism: Streptomyces montanisoli (assembly GCF_017813245.1). Classification (GTDB taxonomy): domain Bacteria; phylum Actinomycetota; class Actinomycetes; order Streptomycetales; family Streptomycetaceae; genus Streptomyces; species Streptomyces montanisoli. Next base: position 31,708 of record NZ_JAGIQL010000041.1, on the reverse strand, counting down.
TCGGCGGGCGTCGTACCGAGACGGCCCGTCAGGACGCCCGTCCCCGCGCCGATGACCTCGCCGGGGCCCATGCCGGGGTCGCCGAGCAGGAGGTGGACGTCGATGCCGGTCAGGCCCTCGACCCGCACGATCGTGACGGGCCCGGCCGGTGTGTGCGCCACGGACACCGTATCGATGCCCGCCGTACGGCGGGTCAGCATCCGCAGGCCGGCTCCAGCCCACGGGCCCGAGGCGGGGTCGTGCGTCGCGTGGTCCTCGAACGGGTGCGTCCACTCCGTCGTCAGCGAGAGCGCGCTCGCGAGAACCAGCAGGGTCGACGCGTCGACCTCGACGGGCATCCGGTCGATCAGGCCGCCCGTCTGCCGCGACGCCCACGCGTCGAGCGCCGCGCGGTCGGCCGAGGCGTCGCCCGACAGCGGGGTGTGGCTGCCCTCGGGCAGCGTCGCGAGCCACGCCGCGTCGAGCGGGAGCGTCCGCCGCGTCCAGAGGCCGAGCGCGGCGTTCAGGCCTTCCGCCGCCGGGAGTTCGGCGAGCAGCGCGCGTGCCGCGTTCGCCGCCTCCTGCGCCGGCGCGCCGAGCACGTCCTCGAGTTCGCGTCGCGCGGGACCGTCCGCCACCTCCGCCAGCAGCGCGAGCAGCGGCCAGACGCCCGCCGCCGAGAACACGGTGTCGTGCCCGGCGTCCAGCCGCGCCGCCCAGCGGGACGTGAGGGACGCGACGCCCCTCGCGGCGAGGCCTCCCGACCGCGGGGCCCGGCTTCCTCGTTGAGACTCCGGCTTCCGTTCCTGGTGATCCTTTTCGCGCGGCACACGTCTCCCCTTACGTCCTCGTCGGCGCCGGGACATCCATTCTGGCCCCGGAGGAATTCATGCGCGCCCGGCCAGCAATGCATCACTTCGGGTGAAACCATGGCCCATGCTTGCGGCTCTCGATCACGGGTTGCCACTCTGTAGCTGACTGTCAACTCTGAGGGAGGGCACGTGGCGTTCGGTGAGCAGCCGGCCTATCTGCGCGTCGCGAGCGATCTCCGGCAGAAGATCGTCGACGGGGTACTGCCGCCGCACACCCGGCTTCCCTCGCAGGCCCGCATCCGCTCGGAGTACGGCGTCTCCGACACGGTCGCCCTGGAGGCGCGCAAGGTCCTGATGGCGGAAGGCCTGGTCGAGGGGCGCTCGGGGTCGGGCACGTACGTGCGCGAGCGGCCGGTGCCGCGCCGCATCGCCCGCTCCGGCTACCTGCCCGCTGCCGGGGCGAGCCCCTTCAGGCAGGAGCAGGCGGACGAGAGCGCGCACGGCACCTGGGAGTCGCACAGCGAGCAGGAGGACGCCACGCCCGAGGTCGCGACCAGGCTGCGGATCGCCGCGGGCGACCGGGTGATGCGCACACGCTACGTGTTCAGGGACGGCGGCGAGCCGATCATGCTGTCCACCTCGTGGGAACCGCTCGCCGTGACCGGGCGCACGCCCGTCATGCTGCCCGAGGAGGGCCCGCTCGGCGGGTGCGGGGTGGTCGAGCGCATGGCCGCGATCGACGTCGTCGTCGACAACGTCCACGAGGAGGTCGGCGCGCGCCCGGGCCTCGCGGAGGAGCTGCTCGCGCTCGGCGGCGTGCCCGGGCATGTGGTGATGGTCCTTGAGCGCACGTACTACGCGTCCGGGCGGCCGGTCGAGACGGCGGACGTGGTCGTCCCTGCGGACCGGTTCAGGATCGCCTACCACCTGGCCGTGAAGTAGCCGTCCGCCGACACGGCGCGCGGGGGGCGCACCAGGGGGCGTGTTGAGGGGCGCCTACGAGGCTCACGCGCCCGCGCTTTTCGGCGGATTGTTGGCCGGAAGTTGTCTCTTCGTGTAACCCCGCATCCGGTGCGTAAGGCCCAGGCGTACGCTCCGGCATATGCGCATAGGGGTTTTCTGGGGAGATGCGACGGGCGCAGGGGCGAGACGACCGGGGGTGCGGCCGTGACCGAAGGGGGGACGGCGCTGCCCTGGCAGGTGGTGCGCGAGGACGGCAACGGCAACCGCTACCGCGTCGCCTGGTACGCCACGCGTGACGAGGCGCAGCGCCTGGCGGAGAGCCTGGACGGCCGCCGCGAGGAGGGGACGCTCTACTGCGTCGAGCACGCGGAGCGCGCGGCCGACGTTCAGCTGCCGGAGCGGGTTGAGCAGAGCGCTCCGTAGGGCCCGGCGCGGCGGCTTGTAGGCTCCCGCGCATGACGGAGCGGGAAACGGAGGCCCGGGTCGTCGTCGCGGGCGCCGTGTACGACGACGGCCTGCTGCTCGCGGCGCGCCGGAGCGCGCCCCCTGAGCTGGCCGGCCGCTGGGAGCTGCCCGGCGGAAAGGCGGAGCCGGGGGAGAGCGTCGAGGACGCCCTCGTACGGGAGTTGCGCGAGGAACTCGGCATCGTGGCGGAACCCGTCGCGCGCGTGCCCGGTTCCTGGCCGCTCGGGCGAGGCTACGAGCTGCGGGTCTGGACGGCGCGGGTGGTCTCGGGCAAGGCGCGCCCGTTGCAGGACCACGACGCGCTGCGCTGGGTCACGGCGGCCGAGGCCGTCGCGGACGTCGACTGGCTGGACGCGGACCGCCCTGCCGTCCTCGCGGCGCTCGACGCCCTAGGGCCCGTACTAGTGCGGGAAGGCGGCACGCGCGCGTGACCGCTCATCTGGGCCGGTTCGGCCCCGCAGCACCGGCGGACAGCACGCGCCCCGGGCGAACCAGATGTCTGTTCGAGCCCCCGTGCGCCCCCCTCGGCCATCACGCGCGCCCCTGCCCGGCCGTGTCCTCCGGCGTATGGGACGGCCGTTCGGGCATAACGCATATCAGGGATGTGGCGACTTCTCGGCGCTGTCGGTACGGTGCTCGCTCTGTCCCATGCGACTTCAGGCGGTAGTTTACGGCTAATTTCGGGTATGGGCAGAATGATCCCCGAAACGATCGAGACAACGGGGGCGTCAGGTGCTGTGGGAAGTGGTCGGGTTGATCGACACCGAGGACGAGTCCGCCGAGTGGATCCTGCCCTCCGAGCCCGGTGCCGTGCGCGTCGCCCGCCATGACGTGCGGGACACCCTGCGCGCCTGGCGGCTCTCGCCGGGCGTGGAGGATGTGGCCATGCTGCTGGTCAGCGAGCTGGTCACCAACTCGCTGACGTACGCGCCAGGGCCCATCGGCATGCGCCTGGAGATCCGTGCGCTCTCCGACGGCGAGAGCGTGCTGCTGGTGGAGGTCTCCGACCAGGTACCGGGCGCCCCCGTCGTGCAGCGCGCGCCGGGGCCGGAGGATGAACGCGGGCGCGGTCTGCAGCTCGTGGCCAGTTCCGCCCGTCGCTGGGGCACGCGGCGCGGTAAGACAGGTAAGACCGTGTGGTTCGAGCTGCCTCTCCATGGTTAGAAGTCACAAGGGACGACGGTCGCGGCGGGTTTCGGGCAGGTCCGGAGAGAACGAGACCTTGCTGTGATCGTGAACGCCGTGTCAGCCAGGCCCGTGGTGCTGGATACTGCGGGGCATGGCCGGTCCGGTGCGTGAGCTGGAGGGGACGGTCGCGTGAGCGAGACACCAGAGGCGCCAGAGGCGACGAGCGACGACGTCGTGTGGCAGAGCAGCCCGCAGGGCTCTCTCTACGACTATGTCAAGGTGGCGTCCTTCTCGATCGGGCCCGACGGCCTCATCGACCAGTGGAGCAGCCGTGCGGCCGAGCTGTTCGGCCTGCCGGCCCGCGATGTCAGGGGCAAGGACCCGCTGGGGGTCTTCGTACCTCCCGAATTCCGCGCGAAGGGCTACCGCAAACTCAGCGAGATCCTCGACGGCAACGATTGGACGGGCCTCGTCCCGTACCTGCTGCCCCCGGGAGCGGACGCGGGCGAGGACGCGGGCGCCACAGGGGACGCGGCCGAGGGCGGGCGCCGGGGCGGCGGGCGGCGCGGCCACGGCCTGGCCGAGGTCTATGTGATGCCCAGTGAGACCGACCAGGGCGAGCGCGGCGCCGTCTGCATCGTCGTGGACGTGCGCGCGCTGCGCCGGATCGAGAGCGATCTCGCCTCGTCGCAGGCGATATTCGGCCAATCTCCGTTCGGCTTCATCCTCTTCAGCACGAACCTGACGGTGCGGCGGGTCAACGAGCGCTTCGCCACCGTGTTCGGCGGCAGCGTCGGCGAACACCGGGGCAGGGCGGCCTCCGACTACCTCTCCGCCGGCGAGGCCGACCGGCTCGACGCGGCGCTGCGGCGCGTGCTCGACACGGGCGAACCCGTCACCGAGTTCAAGCTGAACGGCGTCCCGCCGTACGGTGGCGAGCGCAGGCACTGGTCGCTCAACCTGTACCGGGTCGGCGTGGGCGTCGGCTCGGGCCGCACCCTGGGCGTCGCCGCCGTCGCCACGGACGTCACGCAGCGCCACATCGCCGCGCACGAGGCCGCCAGCACCCGCCGCAACCTCGCCCTGCTCAACGAGGCGAGCGCGCGCATCGGCAATTCGCTCGACCTGGAGACCACCGCGCGCGAACTGCTCGGCGTGGCCGTGCCCAACTTCTGCGACCTGGCCTCCGTCGACCTGTACCAGTCCCTGCTCACGGGCGATGAGGCGCCGCCCGGCCGGTGGGCCGCCTCGTCCGACGAGTCGGGCGGCGGCACGGCGCGGCTGCGGCGCGTCGCCTTCGCGAGCGCCGTCTCCGACGGGCCGCTCTCGGGCCCCGGCGACCCGCACGACGGATATGTCTCGCCCGAGGTCGGCGCCGTGCACCGGTTCCCGTTCGGCTCGCACAGCGCCATCGCCCTGCGCAGCGCGCAGGTGCAGTCGATACCGGGCCGCCAGGGCAGCCTCCTGCAGTCCACGCTCGCGGTGCCGATGGTCGCGCACGACACGGTCGTCGGGCTCGTCCAGTTCGCGCGGGCCAAGGGCAGCGAGCCGTTCGGCGACCGGGACCACGCCCTCGCCGTCGAGCTCGCGGCACGCGCCGCCGTCTGCATCGACAACGCGCGCCTGTACCGGCGCGAGCACGAGCGCGCCCTGATCCTCCAGCGCAGCCTGCTGCCGCCGGGCGACCCCGAGGCCGCGGGCCTCGACATCGCCTGCCGCTACCTGCCGGGCAACGCGGCCACGGAGGTCGGCGGCGACTGGTTCGACGTCATCGAGCTGCCGGGCCACAGGACCGCCCTCGTCGTGGGCGACGTGATGGGCCGCGGCCTGCGCGCCGCCGTCGCCATGGGCGAACTGCGCACGGCCGTGCGGACGCTCGCGCTGCTCGACCTGGAACCCGCCGAGGTGCTCGGCGCCCTCGACGAGATCGCCAGCGGCCTCGGCACGCCCAACGGGGCACAGCAGGCGTCCCGCGTCGCGCACAAGGCGAGGGACGCCGACCTCGCCGAGGTCTACCTCGCCACGTGCGTCTACGCCGTCTACGACCCGGTCACCCGGCGCTGCACGTTCGCCAACGCCGGCCATCCGCCGCCCGTGCTCGTCGAGCCAGGCGAGAAGGCGCTGCTGCTCGACGTGCCGCCCGGCGTGCCGCTCGGCGTGGGCGGCGAGCCGTTCGAGCAGGTCGAGGTCGAGCTGTCGGAGAACTCCCTGCTCGCGCTGTACACCGACGGCCTCGTCGAGTCGCGCGACCAGACGCTCGAAGAGGGCCTGAGCGCCTTCCGCGCCTCGCTCGCGCACGCGGAGCGCCCGCTGGAGGACGTCGCCGACCATGTCCTGTCGACGCTGGAGACGAGCCACGGCCAGGACGACATCGCCCTGCTGATGGCGCGCATCCAGGGCCTGCCCGCGGACGCCGTGGGGGACTGGCGCCTGCCGCGCGAGCCGCGCTCGGTCGGCAGGGCACGCGAGTACGCGCGCGCCCAGCTCATCGCCTGGGATCTCGAACCCCTGGTGGACACGGTCGAGTTGCTCGTCAGCGAGCTCGTCACGAACGCGATGCGGTACGGCGAGGGCGAGATCAGACTCCGCCTGCTGCGCGACCGCACCCTCGTCTGCGAGGTGTGGGACGCGGGCCTCGTCCAGCCGCGCCGCCGCCGCGCGCGCGACACCGACGAGGGCGGCCGCGGCCTGCAACTGGTCGGCATGCTCAGCTCGGCCTGGGGCTCGCGCAGGACGCCGCGCGGCAAGACGGTCTGGTTCGAGCTGGCCCTGCCCGGCAGCGCGAGCGCCGCGGAGCCGACCGTCGAGCAGTTGCTCTCCATGTTCTGACAGGTACTGACCTGTGTCGACGCATGTCCTGATACGGAAACGGTTGACCGCGACCCCGCAGGTCACGCCGCCCCCGCCCGTACCCTGATCCCTCCGCGGCCGGGGGGCCGCGGCCGGGGAGGGGTTCGCGGTGTCCGAGCGTGCGCGTGAAGGGTCGGGGTCGTCGGAGGGGCGGCGCGGCCGCGCCTGGTGGACGCGGGCCCGGCGGGGACCTCGCCCGGGATGGCCGAGGCGGATCGCGATCGCCGTCGCCCTGATCGTCGTCGTGCCCGTGCTCGCGGCCGCCGTCGCGCTGCGCGTCGCGTACACGGGCGACATCAAGGACGGCACACGCACCCGCGGCATGGACGCCGTGTGGATGGGGCACGCCTGGGTCGACGGCCGCAAGGACGACGCCGACCTGGCCGCGTTCGCCCGCCGCATCGAGGGGACCGGCATCACGGACCTGTACGTGCACGCGGGCCCGCTTGAGCACGACGGCACCCTGCCCGCGGGCCGCTACCCCGACGCCGGGCGGCTGATCGCGGCCGTCCACCGCACGATGCCGGGCGTCCGCGTGGACGCGTGGCTCGGCGACGTGCTCGCCACCGAGTCGCCCGACGGCCTCCGGCTGACCAGCGCGGCGACCCGCGACGCCGTCGTCGCCTCCGCACGGCAGGTGCTCGACGCCGGATTCGACGGCGTCCACTTCGACCTGGAGCCGCTGCACTCCGGCGACCAGGACTTCCTGCGCCTCCTCGACCGCCTGCACGCGCTGACCGCGGCCAGGGGCGCGCCGCTCTCGGTGGCCGCCGCCCAGATTGACCCGCTGCCGTCGCTGCACGCGGCGGCCGGCGCGCTGACCGGGCACCCCAAGTGGTGGTCGCAGGCGTACTTCGGGCAGGTCGCGCGCCGCGTCGACCAGATCGCGGTCATGTCGTACGACACCGCGATGCCCCTGGAGTCGCTGTACGGCGGGTACGTCGCCCAGCAGACCGCACTCGCGCTCGCGGCCACGCCGAGGAGCACCGAGCTGCTGATGGGGCTGCCCTTCTACCGCGAGGAGGACATGAGCCACCACGGGTACGCGGAGACGCCGGCGGCCGCCATCCACGGCGTGCGGCTCGCGCTGGGCAGGAACGACGTGCACCGCAAGCGGTTCGGCGTCGGCCTGTACGTCGACTTCGCGGCGACGGACAGCGACTGGGCCGCGTACCGCAAGGGCTGGGGCGCGGCTCAGGACTGAAGCGGGAGTGACTCGGGACTGAAGCAGGCCCGAAGCGGGAGTGACGCAGGGAACGACAGGAAAACTTGCAAGGTTGCCTGTCGTTTTCCTACTCTGGACGCATGCCCGAACGCGCGCAGGACCCCACGCCCGAGGAGGTCGCGGCCGATGTCGCCACGATGGCCGGCCTGCTCTCCCGGCGCCTCAGGTCGACCGCGCCCGGCACGGGCCTCACCCCCTCGCAGCGCTCCGTGCTCGTGCGCCTGGCCGATGACGGGCCCGCCACGACGGCCGCCCTCGCGCGCGCCGAGCACGTCAAGCCGCAGTCGATGCGGCTGACCCTGGGCGCGCTCGAGGAGCGCGGCCTGGTCGAGCGGACGCCGGACCCCGCCGACGGCAGGCAGTCCGTCATGTCCGTCACGGACGACGGGCGCACCGTACTCGCGGGCGTGCGCGCCGCGAAGCAGACCTGGCTGTCAAAGGTGATCGCCGAAGAACTCGACGCGGAAGAGCGCCGCACGCTCGCCGAGGCCGCGGGCCTCCTGCGGCGGCTGACCGAGAAGTGAGCACCTCGCACGTGAGCACCACCGGCACCGGGCCGTCCCGGACGCCGCGACCCCCGACGGACGCCGAAACGGACGGAGAGGACGACACGCACAGCGAGACGTTGGAACAGGCCTCGGTAACGGGGAAGACGGCGAAGGGGTTCGCCGGACGGCTGACGCTGCCCCTGCTGATGGGGTCGCTGCTCAACCCGCTGAACACCACCATGATCTCCACCGCGCTGGTGTCGATCGGCCACGACTTCGGCGTAGGCGCGGCCGACACGGCGTGGCTGATCTCCGTCCTCTACCTCGCGAGCGCCGTGGCCCAGCCCGTGCTCGGCAAGCTCGCCGACTCGCTCGGGCCGCGCCGCGTCTTCCTCGGCGGGCTGCTCGTCGTCCTCGCGTCCGGCCTCGTCGGCACGCTCGCGCCGTCGTTCGTCTGGCTGCTCGTCTCCCGTTTGCTGCTCGGCGTCGGCACGTCGGCCGCCTATCCGGCCGCCATGTCCGTGCTGCGCGACGAGGGGCGCAGGGTCGGCCGCACGCCGCCGCGCCCCGTGCTCGCCCGGCTGTCCTTCGCCGGGCTCGGCAGCGCGGCCGTCGGCCCCACGCTCGGCGGCGTGCTCGTCGGGTTCTTCGGCTGGCGCGCCATCTTCGCCGTCAACCTGCCCGTCGCGGTCGCCGCGTTCGTCCTCGCGCTGTTCTTCGTGCCGAAGGACGCGACGGGCGCCGCGCGCGCCCAGGCGCGTGCCGCCGATCCCGCGGCCGGGGCGCAGAGCTCCGTGTGGCGCTCCGTCGACCCGCTGGGCATCGGCCTGTTCACGACGGCGCTGACGCTCCTCGCGTTCTTCCTGCTGGACCTCGGCCACCCGATCTGGTGGCTCCTCGCGCCGTTCGCCGCCGTGTCGCTGGTCCTCGCCCGCTGGCAACTGCGTGCCAGGCAGCCCTTCATCGACCTCAGGACGCTCGCCCGCAACGGCGCGCTCACCCGCACGTACCTCAGGCATGGCATCAGCTACCTGCTGATCTACTGCGTGATGTACGGGTTCACCCAGTGGCTGGAGGACGGGCGCGGCTTCACGGCCGCCACGACCGGCCTGGTGATGCTGCCCATGTCCCTGACGGCGCTGGTCTGCTCGCTGCTCGGGGCGCGGACGAAGGGCATACGCGGCCCGCTCGCCCTGGCCGCCGTCCTGCTGCTCGGCGGCGCGAGCCTGCTGGTCTTCGTCGGGAGCGGCACGCCGCTGATCCTGCTGCTGGTGGCGGGCGCGTGCTTCGGCATACCGCAGGGCCTCATCGGCACCAGCAACCAGGCGGCCGTCCAGTCGTACTCGCCGCCCGGCAGCATCGGATCCGCCGCGGGGCTGCAGCGCACCGCGCAGTACATCGGCGCCATCGCCGCGTCGAGCCTGATCGCCCTCGCCTACGGCCGGCAGGCCGGCGACAGCGGTCTGCACCTCATGGCCGCCGTGTCGGCCTGCCTCGGGGTGCTCCTGATCGTCGTGACCCTCACGGACCGGGCGCTGCGCGGCGGCGCCCGTACGAGTACCTGAGGGCGCGGACGCCACCCACATCGCTTGCCCAACCATCAAGGAGAAGAGCGCCATGACCGCCACCACACTCGACGCGAAGACCGCCCTGGTCGTCGTCGACCTGCAGAAGGGCATCGTCTCGCTGCCCACCGTCCACAGCGCCGACGAGGTCGTCGAGCGCTCCGCGCGCCTGGCCGAGGCGTTCCGCGCCAAGGGTCTGCCGGTCGTGCTCGTGCGCGTCACCGGCGGCGCGCCGGGACGCACCGAGAACGCGTCCTCCGGCGGCCGCCCGCCGGCCGACTGGGCCGACCTCGCCGAGGGGCTCGGCAGGCAGGACGGCGACATCGTCGTCACCAAGCAGGTCTGGGGCGCGTTTCACGGCACCGACCTGGACCTCCAGCTGCGCCGCCACGGCGTCACGGGGATCGTGCTGACCGGCATCGCCACCAGCATCGGCGTCGAGAACACCGCGCGAGCCGCGTACGAGCACGGCTACAACGTGACCGTCGCGACGGACGCCGTCACGGACATGGACGCGGAGACGCACCGCAACGCGGTGGAGCGGATCTTCCCGCGCCTCGGCGAGACGGACACCACCGACGCGATCATCAAGCTCCTCGGCTGAGCCCCGCGCTGCCGCGCGCGGCCGTCTTTCGGGCCCGGCGCGTCAGGCGCCGGGGCCGGAGGCCGCGCCGCGGCGGCGGATCTTGGAGCCGAGCCAGACCAGCGGGTCGTACTTGCGGTCGGCGGCCCGCTCTTTGAGCGGGATCAGCGCGTTGTCGGTGATCTTGATGCCCTCCGGGCAGACGTCCGTGCAGCACTTGGTGATGTTGCAGTAGCCAAGGCCGTGCTCCTCCTGCGCCGTGCGCCTGCGGTCGAGCCCCGCCTGGGCTGCCGCGTCCAGCGGGTGCATGTCCAGCTCCGCCACCCGCATCAGGAAGCGCGGCCCGGCGAACGCGGTCTTGTTCTCCTCGTGGTCGCGCACGACGTGACAGGTGTTCTGGCACAGGTAGCACTCGATGCACTTGCGGAACTCCTGCGACCGGTCCACGTCGACCTGGTCCATCCGGTACTCGCCCGCCGCGACCCCGGGCGGCGGCACGAAGCCGGGCACCTCGCGCGCCTTCTCGTAGTTGAACGACACGTCCGTGACCAGGTCGCGCAGGACGGGGAACGCCCGCAGCGGCGTCACCGTGAGCGTCTCGTCGCGCGCGAAGTCCGTCATGCGCGTCATGCACATCAGCCGCGGCCTGCCGTTGACCTCCGCGCTGCACGAGCCGCACTTGCCGGCCTTGCAGTTCCAGCGGACGGCGAGATCCGGCGCCTGGGTGGCCTGGATGCGGTGGATGATGTCGAGGACCACCTCGCCGTCGTTCACCTCGACGCGGAAGTCGTGCAGGCCGCCGCCGTCCGCGTCGCCGCGCCAGACCCGGAAGCGGGCCTCGTACGAGGTGGCGGACGCGGCCGCTCCCGTGCTCGTGCTCACTCGTGGAACTCCTCTTCGGCGAGGTACTTGACCAGCTCCTCCTTCTCGAACAGGGCGAGCAGGTCGGGACGGACCGGCGGTGTCTCCCGCCGGGTCAGCGCGATCTGGCCGCGCTCGGGATCGGCGGCCGCGAGCGTGCCCGCCGGGTCAGCGAGCGCGCAGTGCAGGTTGACGCGGCGCCAGGCGGCGTCCATCGACGGCCAGTCCTCGCGGGTGTGCCCGCCCCTGCTCTCCGTGCGCTCCAGCGCGGCGCGCGCCACGCACTCCCCGACGAGCAGCATGTTGCGCAGGTCGAGGGCGAGGTGCCAGCCGGGGTTGAACCGGCGGTGCCCCGCCACTCCGGCGCGGCGCGCCCTCGCCCGCAGCTCGCCCAGCCTGACCAGGGCCTCCTCCATCTCCTCCGCGCGCCTGATGATGCCGACGAGGTCGTTCATCGTCTGCTGGAGCTCCTGGTGGAGCGTGTAGGGGCTCTCGGCGGGCGGGGCCTCCGTCGGCGGTGCCTGCGCGGGCGGTGCCTGCGCCCCCGGGCTGTCAGGCGCGGGCACGGAAGGGGTTCCCGCGCCGTCCTCCGCGCTGAAGGGCCGCAGCGCCTCGGCCGCCGCCTCGTCCACCTGGACGTCGTCGACCGCGGGGCGCGCCGTGAGCGAGCCGGCGTACGCGGCGGCGTGCGCCCCGGCCCTGCGGCCGAACACCAGCAGATCGGACAGGGAGTTGCCGCCGAGCCTGTTGGAACCGTGCATGCCGCCCGCGACCTCGCCCGCCGCGAAGAGGCCGGGCACACCGAGAGCCGCCGCCGAGTCCGAGTCGACGGCGACGCCGCCCATCACGTAGTGGCACGTCGGCCCGACCTCCATGGCCTCCGCCGTGATGTCGACGTCCGCCAGCTCCTTGAACTGGTGGTACATCGAGGGCAGCCTGCGCTTGATCACCTCGGGCGACATCCGCGTCGACACGTCGAGGAAGACGCCGCCGTGCGGCGACCCGCGCCCCGCCTTCACCTCGGAGTTGATGGCGCGTGCGACCTCGTCGCGCGGCAGCAGCTCAGGCGGCCTGCGGTTGGTGTCGGGGTCGTCGTACCAGCGGTCGCCCTCCTCCTCCGACTCCGCGTACTGCTCCTTGAAGACGTCGGGGACGTAGTCGAACATGAACCGCTTGCCCTCGGTGTTGCGCAGGACCCCGCCGTCGCCCCTGACGGACTCGGTGACCAGCAGTCCCTTCACGGACGGCGGCCAGATCATGCCGGTGGGGTGGAACTGCACGAACTCCATGTTGATCAGCGGCGCCCCGGCGAGCAGCGCCAGCGCGTGGCCGTCGCCCGTGTACTCCCACGAGTTCGAGGTGACCTTGAACGACTTGCCGATGCCGCCCGTCGCGAGGACGACGGAGGGCGCTTCGAGCACGAAGAAGTCGCCGGAGTCGCGCGCGTAGCAGAAGGCGCCCGACACGCGGTCGCCGTCCTTGAGCACGCGGGTGGCCGTGCACTCCTGGAAGACCCGCAGGCGCGACTCGTACGCGCCGGTCTCGCGGAAGTCCTCCTGCTGGAGCGAGACGATCTTCTGCTGGAGCGTGCGGATCAGTTCCAGGCCCGTGCGGTCGCCGACGTGCGCGAGGCGCGGGAACTGGTGGCCGCCGAAGTTGCGCTGGGAGATGCGGCCGTCGGGCGTGCGGTCGAACAGCGCGCCCCACGTCTCCAGCTCCCACACCCGCTCGGGCGCCTCCTTGGCGTGCAGCTCCGCCATCCGCCACTGGTTGAGGAACTTGCCGCCGCGCATGGTGTCGCGGAAGTGGACCTGCCAGTTGTCGCCGGCGTTCACGTTCCCCATGGACGCGGCGATGCCGCCCTCGGCCATCACCGTGTGGGCCTTGCCGAACAGGGACTTGCAGATCACGGCCGTACGGGCGCCGCTCTCGCGCGCGGCGATCGCGGCCCGCAGACCGGCGCCGCCCGCGCCGACGACCACGACGTCCCACTGCGAGCGTTCCGGTTGCGTCATGTCTGGTGGCTCTCCTGTCGGGGGCTTTCGTCTAGAGGAAACGCGGGTCGCCGAAGACGCCGGACGCGACGAGGTAGACGTAGAAGTCGGCGACCGCCACGCTCACCAGCGACGCCCAGGCGAGCTGGGCGTGGCGCGCGTTCAGCTTCCCCACCCAGCCCCACAGCCGGTAGCGGACGGGGTGCTTGGAGAAGTGCCTCAGCCGGCCTCCGATCAGATGGCGGCACGAGTGGCAGGAGAGGGTGTACGCCCAGATCAGCGCGATGTTGACGACGAAGACCAGCGAGCCGAGTCCCATGTGGCCCCAGGCCCCGTCCGCGTCGCGGAAGGAGAGCACGGTGTCGTACGTGAGGACGCCGGCGACCAGTAGCGCGAAGTAGAAGAAGTACCGGTGGACGTTCTGCAGGATCAGCGGCAGGCGCGTCTCGCCCGTGTACTTCGCGTGCGGCTCGGCGACGGCGCACGCGGGCGGTGAGGCCCAGAAGCCCCTGTAGTAGGCCTTGCGGTAGTAGTAGCAGGTCAGCCGGAAGCCGAGCGGGAAGATCAGCACGAGCAGCGCGGGGGACAGGCCCCACCAGCCGCCGAACACGTCCCAGTCGGCGCCGCCCTTCATGGGCACGCAGTCGTGCGCGACGCAGGGCGAGTAGAACGGCGACACGTAGGGCGCCGCGTAGTAGTCGGCGTTCGCGAACGCGCGCCACACGGAGTACGCGACGAAGGCGAGCAGGCCGGCCGCCGTCCCCGCGGGCTGGAGCCACCAGCGGTCGGTGCGCAGGTGGCGGGCGGCGACCGCGGCGCGGCCGGGGGAGCGGACGCCCGTGAGAGCGGAGGCGCCCGTGCCGCGGGCCGGCGGGGAGGGGGCGCGAGGGGGTTCTGTGCCGGTGGCCAAGGGGTCTCCCGGATAGAAGTGCCTACGGTGCGCGGCGGTCGCGCAGGCCCAGTCCCTCGTCGTCCGAGTCCGTCCACAGCGTGCTGTCGTACGGGGTGTCGGGGATGGTGACCAGGTCGACGCGGCCGGCCGGCATGTGCCCGAGACGGTCCTCGGGAAGCTGCGCGAGGCTCTGTTCCAGGCGTCCGACCGTGCGGACCAGGTCGTCGAGGCAGCGGCGCACCGCCGTCAGTTCTTCCTGCAGGGACATGTCGTTCCCTCACTTCCGCGGTCGCGGGGGCACGCAGGCTCCCGGGACGCGTGCCCCGGGCGGCTTCCTGTGCGTGTCTGAGAGTGTTCCGCGTCACATCCGTCTTGGGAAGGGCGCGTACGCGAATGGGCCGCACGAGTGGCGTTGCCGCAGCTCGCCGCCGTGTCTCCCGGCCGGGCCCGGTATCGGCCACTTCAGTGGAGCGACATAGGTGTGATCATCTCTAAATTCCACAAAACAGGATGAAGAGGTACAAGTCATGTCCCAGGTCGGCGCCCCACGAGGGAGGACATGCTCCGGGAGGACGTGTTCCCGGACGTTCCGTTCCGTCGCGCTCCTCACCACCGGTGTCCTCGCCCTGCCCTTGCTGTCCGCCTGCGGCTCGGACAACAAGAACGGCGACCCCGCGGCCGCCGACATCGCGCCGGCCTCCCGCGACTCGCTCGCGCAGGGCGGCACCATGAAGTGGGCCGTCGACACGGTGCCCGCGACGCTGAACGCCTTCCAGGCGGACGCCGACTCCACGACCAGCCGCATCGCGGCAGCGGTGCTGCCCGCGCTGTTCACGCTCGACGAGCACGGCGCCCCGAAGCCGAACGGCGACTACGTGGAGTCCGCGAAGATCGTCGACCGCGAGCCCAAGCAGGTCGTGGAGTACAAGCTCAACCAGGCCGCCGTGTGGAGCAACGGTCGGGAGATCGGCGCGCCCGACTTCGTGGCCCAGTGGCACGCGCTGCGGGGCAAGAACTCCGCGTTCTGGACCGCGCGCAACGCCGGCTACAACCGGATCGAGAAGATCCAGCGCGGCAAGAACGACCTCGACGTCAAGGTCACCTTCAGCAAGCCCTACGCGGACTGGCGTGCGCTGTTCACGCCGCTGTACCCGAAGGAGGTGATGGCCACGCCGAGCGCCTTCAACGACGACGCGCGTGCGTCGCTGAAGACCACGGCCGGGCCCTTCACCGTCAAGTCCGTCGACCGCAAGAAGAAGATCACCACCCTCGTACGCAACCCGCACTGGTGGGGGCAGCCCGCCAAGCTGAACGCGATCGAGCTGCGCGCCGTGCCCATGGGCAAGCGCGCCGCCGCACTCGCCGCGGGCGACCTGGACGTCGCCGCCGTCGACACCGCCACGGCGCGGCGCGTCTCCTCCGCCTCCGGCTCCTCGGGCCCCGCCGGGGTGCCCGCCCAGGGCGCGAACGGCGCCGAGGGCCACAAGGCGCACAAGCCCACCGCCAAGGAGAAGGCGGAGGCGGCGCGGCGCGCGGCCGCGGACAGGGCCGCCACCAAGGCGCAGGCCGCGAAGCTCAAGGGCAAGGAACTCGCGAACTTCCAGGACGAGCAGAAGTCGCTGAAGGACTTCTCCGTGCGCAAGTCGCTCGAACCCGCCTACACGCAGCTCGCCATGAACGGCGAGACCGGGCCGCTCTCGGACGACCGCGTGCGGCGGGCGGTCGCGCGGGCCATCAACCGGCAGAAGCTCGCCGACGTCGTACTCAAGCCGCTCGGCCTGCCGTCCAGGACGCTCGGCAGCCACCTCGCGGTGTCGGGCCAGCCGGCCTACGCGGACGCCAGCGACGCGCTGGGCAAGCAGGACACGCACCAGGCGCGCGCGCTCCTCGCGGACGCCGGCTGGACGCCCGAAGGACTGCGAGCGACGCCGAAGGACGCCACCAAGGCGGGCAGCGAGGGGCACAGGACCGACGCGGGCGGGAAGAAGTCCGAAGGACCGAAGGCGGACAAGCAGGGGTCGGCGGGCTCGAAGACGCACGCGAGCGCATCGGCGAGCCCGTCGAAGTCCGCGAAGCCCGCGAAGCCCGCGAAGCCCGCGAAGTCCGCGAGCCCGTCGAAGTCCGCCAAGGACAAGCACGGGGACTCCTCCGACGACAAGCCCATGGAGCAGCAGCCGGGCGGCATGGCCGGCGCCTACGCCCCGGCCGGTTCCGCCGCGCCCTCGGCCTCGACGGGCGAGGCGGGCAAGGCGGGCCCGCTCGGCAAGGCGGGCAAGCCGCTGACGCTCCGCTTCGTCCTGCCCTCGGGCCAGGACTCCGAGCAGCTGCGCAAGGTGGGCGGGAGCATCGCCGACATGCTCGGCAAGATCGGCATCAAGGCCGAGCTCACGAAGGTCCCGGACGCGAGCTTCTTCAAGGACTACATCGCCTCGGGCGCGTACGACCTGGCCCTGTACTCCTGGCCCGCGACCGCCTACCCGGCGACCGACGGCCGGCCGATCTACGCCAAGCCGCAGCCGGCGTCCGACGGGTCGCTGATGGTCGAGCAGAACTACACCCGCGTCGGCACCGACCGCATCGACCAGCTGTTCGATCAGGCGGTGGGCGAGCTGGACCAGGACAAGGAGGACGCCCTCCTCAAGAAGGCCGACGCGAGGATCTGGGCCGCCGCCGGCTCCATCCCGCTCTACCAGCGGCCCCAGCTCGTCGCCGCGAGGAACGACGTGCGCAACGTGGGCGCCTTCGGCTTCCGCACGCCGCGCTACCAGGACATCGGCTTCACGTCGCTCAAGGGCCACTCGGGACCCGAGGCCAAGGCGTCCGCGTCGGCCTCCGCGTCCGCGAAGGCGTCCGCGTCGGCGAAGGCGTCCAAGGACGCGGACTCGTCCGGCGACGACTCGGGCGACGACTCCTGAGCCTCTGAGCCGACCGGCCGCGCGGACACCCGCGGGATCATGGAAAACCGCTTGCCCGCCGCACACGCGGCGGGCAAGCTCATGTCCGAGTCCCGACCCGAACTCAGTACCCCGCGCCCCGCGCCCCCAGCGCCGGACGCCGCCGAGCCGCCGGCCGCCGCCCGGCGTCAGGCCGCCTCCCGGCCGGAGGCTGGGGACTGCGGCGGGCCCCGGGTGTCGCGGCCCCGTACCATGGACACAGCCGTGCGTGACCGCCGGCGGGCGGACGGGCCAGACCGACAGCCGCCTCATCCCACGATCGAGAGAAGCGCCAGTCAGCATGCCCACGCGCCACGACATCCGCAACGTCGCCATCGTCGCCCACGTCGACCATGGCAAGACCACCCTGGTCGACGCCATGCTGAAGCAGGCCGGAGCCTTCGCCGCGCACGCCGCCGAGCATCTCGACGAGCGGATGATGGACACCAACGACCTGGAGCGTGAGAAGGGCATCACGATCCTGGCGAAGAACACCGCGGTCAAGTACCACCCGAAGGACGGCGGTGACGCCGTCACCATCAACATCATCGACACCCCGGGCCACGCCGACTTCGGCGGCGAGGTCGAGCGCGGCCTGTCCATGGTCGACGCGGTGGTGCTGCTGGTCGACGCGTCCGAGGGCCCGCTCCCGCAGACCCGCTTCGTGCTGCGCAAGGCGCTGTCCGCGAAGCTGCCGGTCATCCTCTGCATCAACAAGACGGACCGCCCCGACGCGCGCATCGAGGAGGTCGTCGACGAGACGTACGACCTCTTCCTCGACCTGGACGCCGACGAGGACCAGATCGAGTTCCCGATCGTCTACGCGTGCGCCCGCGACGGCGTCGCCTCCCTGACGAAGCCGGAGAACGGCACGGTCCCCGGCGACAGCAACAGCCTGGAGCCGTTCTTCTCCACGCTGCTCTCGCACGTCCCCGCGCCCGAGTACGACGCGGACGCGCCGCTCCAGGCCCACGTCACCAACCTCGACGCGGACAACTTCCTCGGCCGCATCGCGCTGCTGCGCGTCGAGCAGGGCGAGCTGAAGAAGGGCCAGACCGTCGCGTGGATCAAGCGCGACGGCAGCGTGTCCAGCGTCCGCATCACCGAACTGCTGATGACCGAGGCGCTGACCCGCAAGCCGGCCGAGAAGGCGGGCCCCGGCGACATCTGCGCGGTCGCGGGCATCCCCGAGATCATGATCGGCGAGACGCTCGCCGACCCCGAGAACCCCATCCCGCTGCCGCTGATCACGGTCGACGAGCCCGCCATCTCGATGACGATCGGCACCAACACCTCACCGCTGGTGGGCAAGGGCGGCAAGGGCCACAAGGTCACCGCCCGGCTCGTCAAGGACCGCCTCGAGCGCGAGCTCGTCGGCAACGTGTCGCTGCGCGTCCTGCCCACCGAGCGCCCGGACACCTGGGAGGTCCAGGGCCGCGGCGAGCTGGCGCTCGCCATCCTGGTCGAGACGATGCGCCGTGAGGGCTTCGAGCTGACCGTCGGCAAGCCCGAGGTGGTCACCAGGGAGATCGACGGAAAGGTCCACGAGCCCGTCGAGCGCATGACGATCGACTCGCCCGAGGAGCACCTCGGCGCCATCACGCAGCTGATGGCCGCACGCAAGGGCCGCATGGAGACCATGACGAACCACGGCTCCGGCTGGGTGCGCATGGAGTGGCTGGTGCCCGCGCGCGGACTCATCGGCTTCCGCACGGAGTTCCTGACACAGACGCGCGGCACGGGCATCGCGCACTCCATCTTCGAGGGCCACGAGCCCTGGTTCGGCGAGCTGCGCACCCGCAACAACGGCTCCCTGGTCGCGGACCGCGCCGGCGTCGTGACGGCCTTCGCGATGACGAACCTCCAGGAGCGCGGCGTGCTGTTCGTGTCGCCGACGACCGAGGTCTACGAGGGCATGATCGTCGGCGAGAACTCGCGCTCCGACGACATGGACGTCAACATCACCAAGGAGAAGAAGCTCACCAACATGCGCTCCTCCACGGCCGACGTGACGGAGTCCCTGGTGCCGCCGCGGCTGCTGTCGCTGGAGCAGTCCCTGGAGTTCTGCCGCGACGACGAGTGCATCGAGGTGACCCCGGAGACCGTCCGGATCCGCAAGGTCGTGCTCGACCAGAAGATGCGCGGCCGCGCCGCCGCGCGCGCCAAGCACTCCTGACGCGACGCCTGACCGGCCCGTCCCTCGCCGCGCACGCGGCGGGGGCGGGCCGTTTTCTATATCTTGATCAAGCCGTTCAGCAACTCATTTTTGTGTGACGTGCGTCCGCATACCGGACGTCGCGCTCCGGAACATATGGTAACGGTCCGTTTCGCGGGTGTCTGTCTGGCCTGGCTTTGTCCGGATTTCGGGCGGACGGCACAGGCTGATGTTGTCAAAACGAGACCCTTTAAGTGTGGTTTACGGCCCGGACGTACTTAATAGTTGGCTCCATTGAGCTCGGGTCAATGGGTCATGCGCTGTGGGGGGCGACGACTCACGAGCACACTGAGGGCAAGCGTCTCGCGCGTCGGCACCGCTGGGTCAGCGCGCGTAGAAACCGCCCTTCTCGCAAGTGACAAGTGGACTCATGAGGAGGACCCCATGCGCGGTGCCATAAGCACCACACGGGTCGTGCGCGCGATGGTGATCCCCACGGGGGAAGGGCGATCGTGACAAGTCCAGTGCAGACCGAGGACACCTCGGTCCCCGGCGGAAACGGCCCGGACGCCCTCACCAAGGACGGGGCACAGGAGACGAAGACCCAGGAGGGTCTGTCTCCCGGCCAGCTGATGTGGCGGCGTTTCAGGCGTGACCGCACCGGGATCATATCGGCGTGCGTCGTGATCTTCTTCTTCGCGATCGCGCTGCTCGCCCCCTTGATCAGCAAGGTGTACGGCAAGGACCCGTACACGCTGTACGGGCAGAACAGCCTCGATCTGCTCAACGAGTTCAACATGCCCGCCGGCTCGTTCGGCGGCGCGTCCGGCAGCTACTGGTTCGGCATCGAGCCCAACCTCGGGCGTGACGTCTTCACGCAGCTGCTGTACGGCATGCGCACGTCGATCTTCACCGCACTCGGCGCCACGGTGCTCATCGTGGTCGTCGGCGTCCTGATCGGCCTGGTCGGCGGCTACTTCGGCGGAACAATCGACTACTGGCTCGGCCGGTTCACCGACCTCATGCTCGGTTTCCCCTCCCAGCTGTTCATGATCGCGTCGATGCCGGTCATCACCGCCGCCTTCGTCGCCCCGGACGAGAACACTCCGACCTGGCTGCGCGCCGGTGCGATCATCGCCGTCGTCGGCGGCCTCGGCTGGATGGGTATCGCCCGTCTGATGAGGGCGGCGACCCTCACCATGCGCGAACGCGAGTTCGTGGAGGCGGCGAAGATCTCCGGTGCCTCACCGTGGCGGATCATCCGCAAGGAGCTGCTGCCGAACCTCTGGTCGCCGATCCTGGTCCAGGCGACGCTGCAGCTGCCGAACACCGTGCTGAACGTGGCGTTCCTGTCGTTCGTCGGCGTCGGCTTCGTCGAGCCGACCCCGGACTGGGGTCGCATGTTCGCCAACGGTGCGGACTACATCCAGCTCGACCCGTGGTACATGCTCTACCCCGGTGTCGCGATGGTCATCTTCGTGGTGGCCTTCAACCTCCTCGGCGACTCGGTCCGAGACGCTTTCGACCCGAAGTCCGGGCGCTGACACATCCGTCGGCTCCCCGCTGAGGGGACCTGCCGCTCCAGGTACGCGGATTCAGGCCGCGCACAGGCAGTACCGCCCGATCACTACTGAAGATAGGTACTCACCACCATGAGGATCTTTGGCTCGCGCAGAACGCAGGCCGCGGTCATAGCCGTCGCCGCCGGCTCGCTGGCGCTCACCGCGTGTGGGGGCGGCAGCGGGAACAGCAGCAAGGGTCAGCCCAAGACGAAGACCCAGCAGGACGCCAAGAAGATGAGCGAGCCGGTCAAGTTCGGCGACGCGGCGGCCTCCACGGGCCCGGCCCCCGCCGTGCCCGGCGCGCACAGCGGCGGCACCATGCAGGTCTACCAGAAGAGCGACTTCTCGCACCTGGACCCGGGCCAGACCTACGTCAGCGACGGCAAGGTCCTCGACGACCTGCTCCAGCGCGGCCTCACGCAGTACGCGCAGGACGCCAACGGCAACCTGACCGTCGTCGGCGACCTGGCCACCGACTCGGGCAAGGAGTCCGACGGCGGCAAGACCTGGACGTACACGCTCAAGGACGGCATCAAGGACCAGAACGGCAACGCGATCACGTCCGCCGTCATCCGCCACTCCATCGAGCGCCTGTACGCGTCCTTCGAGACGGACGGCCCGACGTACGTCCAGCAGTGGCTCTCCGGCGCCGGCTCCAGCTACCGCAAGGCGCTGCCGAAGGGCGGCTACGACGGCAAGCACCTGCCCGACTCGGTGCTCGCCACGCCCGACGCCAAGACCGTCGTGTTCCACTTCAAGACGCCCGAGCCGGACCTGCCGCAGGCGCTCACCATGCCCGGCTACTCCGCCGTGCCGATCAAGGGCGACACGAAGCAGAAGTACGACCAGATGCCGCTGTCGACCGGTCCCTACAAGATCGCCGACTTCAAGCCCGGCAAGTCGATGACGCTGGTCAAGAACCCGCAGTGGGACCCGAAGACCGACTCGGTCCGCCACCAGTACGTGGACGGGTTCGACATCAACCTCAACGTGCAGAACGAGGACCAGACCAAGGCGATCCTCGCCGACCGCGGGAACGACAAGAACGCCATGATGTGGACCGGCGCGGTCGCCACCACCGAGGTTCCGACGGTCACCGCCAACAAGGCCGCCATGAAGCGCACGATCCAGGGCTACCAGCCCTACGTGTGGCAGATGAACTTCAACATGAACCGCATCAAGGACAAGCGGATCCGCGACGCCATCGCGTACGCGATGCCGAGCGCCCAGATGTACAAGCTCGACGGCGGCGCCTTCGGCGGTGAGGTCGCGACCGGCCTGCTGGCCCCGACCCTGCCCGGCTTCGACCCGAACTTCGACCCCTTCGGCAAGAAGAAGATGCCGAACGGCAACATCCCGAAGGCCAAGAAGCTCATCAAGGAGGCGGGCGCCGAGGGCAAGAAGGTCGTCTACGCGTACGCCAACACGCAGATCCGCCAGCAGCAGTCGGTGGTCATCACCAACATGCTGAAGAAGATCGGCCTCGACCCGGTGACGAAGGAAGTCGACAACGCCACCTGGTACGAGCAGATGGGCAAGATCAAGAACGGCATGGACCTGTACATGACCGGCTGGGGCCAGGACTGGCCGTCGGCCTCCACGGTCATCCCGCCGTCGTACGACGGGACCAACCTGCAGGACGGGTCCTCGGACTACTCGCACATCAACGACCCGAAGGTGAACGCCGACATCGCGAAGGCGGAGAAGATCACCGACCCGGCCAAGGCCAAGGCCGCCTGGACCGCCATCCACGAGGACATCGTCAAGCGGATCAACCCCGCCGCCCCGGTGTACTTCACGAAGACGTTCCAGATCTTCGGCTCCAACGTCGGCGGACTGCGCTACTCGAACGACCTGAACGAGGTCGACGTGAAGCAGGTCTTCCTCAAGAAGTAACCCTTCTTGCAGGAAGCACCAGCCCGTAAGTCCGGTCCCGATGGTGCGCACCCGGCGGAGTGCGCACCATCGGGGTGCCGGATGCCATCCGACCCTTCACCGCAGCCGCCGTCCTGAGAGCAGCGACCAGCCATGCTTCAATTCCTCATTCGCCGGACGTTCGGCGCCTTCCTGATCCTCGTATTGATCAGTGCGATCACGTACTTCATGTTCTTCGCCATCCCGCAGGACCCCGCCCTGCTGGCCTGCGGCAAGAACTGCACGCCTGACGCGCTGGCGGTCGTCCACAAGAACCTGGGTCTCGACCAGCCCGTGCCCGTCCAGTACTGGCACTACGTCGTCGGCATCGTGATGGGCCGCGACATCCAGGGAGGCCACTGCGCGGCGCCCTGCCTCGGTGTCTCCTTCGCCAACGGCCGCAACGTCTGGTCCACCATTCTGGACCGCTTCCCGCTGACGCTCTCCCTGATGGTCGGCGGCGCCATCGTCTTCCTGATCGTCGGCCTCGGCGCCGGCATGCTCGCGGCCTACAAGAAGGGCAGCCTGACCGACAAGATCTTCAGTGGCGGCTCGCTGGTGCTCAGCTCGCTGCAGATCTACTTCCTCGGTCCGCTCGTGGTACTGGCGCTCGTCATCTCCACCGGCTGGCTGGAGATGCCGTCGTACACGCCGATCAGCGAGAACCCCGTTGCGTGGTTCAGCGGCCTGGTCATCCCCTGGGCCGTCATGGCCACGATCTTCACCGCGCAGTACACCCGTATGTCGCGCTCCTCGATGATCGAGCAGCTCCAGGAGGAGCACGTCAGAGCGGCTCGCGCCAAGGGCATGTCCGCCCCGTACGTCTTCTTCCGGTACGCGTGGCGCGGCTCGCTGATCCCGATCGTCACCATCCTCGGCATCGACATCGGCGCCCTCCTCGGCGGCGGCATCGTCACCGAGATCACCTTCAACCTCGCGGGTATCGGCAGGCTCGCCCGCGACTCGGTGATCCAGAAGGACCTGCCCATGACCCTGGGTGTGATGCTGTTCAGCTCCGCCTTCATCCTGCTGTGCAACATCGTCGTGGACGCGTGCTACGCCTTCATCGACCCGCGCGTACGGCTGTCCTAGGAGTATCGACAGTGACCACACTCACCAAGCCCGAGGACGCCCCGGCGCCGACCGCCTCCGAGTCCTTCCTCTCGGTCCGCGACCTCAACGTGCGCTTCTCCACCGAGGGGGGCATCGTCAAGGCCGTCAACGGGCTCTCCTTCGACCTGGAGCGCGGCAAGACGCTCGGCATCGTGGGCGAGTCCGGCTCAGGCAAGTCGGTGACCAACCTCTCCATCCTCGGCCTGCACGCGCCCGAGACCACCACGGTCGAGGGCGAGATCTGGGTCGACGGCCAGGACGTCACCGACCTGTCGCGCAAGCAGCTCGAAGGGCTGCGCGGCAACAAGATCTCGATGATCTTCCAGGACGCGCTGACCGCGCTCTCGCCGTACTACACGGTGGGCCGGCAGATCGGCGAGCCCTTCCGCAAGCACACCGGCGCCTCGAAGAGCGAGGCCCGCGCGCGGGCGATCGAGATGCTCGGCAAGGTCGGCATCCCCGACCCCAAGAACCGGGTCGACGACTACCCGCACCAGTTCTCCGGCGGCATGCGCCAGCGCGCGATGATCGCCATGGCGCTGGTGTGCAACCCGTCGCTGCTGATCGCGGACGAGCCCACCACGGCGCTCGACGTGACCGTCCAGGCGCAGATCCTCGACCTGCTCAAGGACCTCCAGCAGGAGTTCGGCTCCGCGATCATCCTGATCACGCACGACCTCGGCGTCGTCGCCAACACGGCCGACGACATCCTGGTGATGTACGCGGGGCGCGCCGTGGAGCGCGGCACCACGCGCGAGGTCCTCAAGTCGCCGCAGCACCCGTACACGTGGGGCCTTCTCTCCTCCATGCCGGGGCTCTCGGGCGACGTGGACGAACCGCTGCGGCCGATCCCGGGCACCCCGCCCAGCCTGCTCAACCCGCCGTCCGGCTGCCCGTTCCACCCCCGGTGCGAGTTCGTCGACCTGGTCGGGGGCAGCGCGTGCTCGACCGAGCGGCCGGCGCTGCCCGCGGGGCGGGGTTCCGCCTGCCACCTGACGGCGGAGCAGAAACGGCAAGTTTTCATCGAGAAGATTCAGCCCCGGCTGGGCTGACGTACCGGCGACTGGGGCTATCACCATGAGCGAGAACAAGACGACCAAGGCTGTCGGCGACAGCGCCACGGCGGTGAAGGACCGCCCGCTGCTCGAAGTCGAGGGACTGACCAAGCACTTCCCGATCTACGGGGGGTTCCCCTTCAAGCGGCAGGTCGGCGCGGTCCAGGCCGTCGAGGGCGTGACGCTTGACGTCTTCCCCGGCGAGAGCCTCGGCCTCGTCGGCGAGTCCGGCTGCGGCAAGTCGACCACGGGCCGGATGCTCACCCGGCTCCTCGAGCCGACCGGCGGAACGATCAAGTACGAGGGTCGCGACATCACGCACGCGAACCGCAGGGAACTGGCGCCGATCAGGTCCGAGATCCAGATGATCTTCCAGGACCCGTACGCCTCCCTCAACCCCCGTCAGACCGTCGGCAAGATCATCTCCGGTCCGATGGAGATCAACGACATCAACCCGCCCGGCGGCCGCGAGGCCCGGGTGCGGGAGCTGCTGGAGACGGTCGGCCTCAACCCCGAGCACTACAACCGCTTCCCGCACGAGTTCTCCGGCGGCCAGCGGCAGCGCATCGGGGTGGCGAGGGCGCTCGCGCTCGAACCGAAGCTGATCATCGCGGACGAGCCCGTCTCGGCCCTGGACGTCTCCATCCAGGCCCAGGTGGTCAACCTGCTCCAGGAGCTCCAGCGGGAGCGCGGCATCGCGTTCGTCTTCATCGCCCACGACCTGTCGATCGTGCGGCACTTCTCGCAGCGCGTCGCGGTGATGTACCTGGGCAAGCTGGTCGAGATCGCCGACCGCGACACGCTCTACAGCGGGCCCCGCCACCCGTACACGCACGCGCTGCTGTCCGCGGTGCCGGAGACCGACATCGACGTGCAGAAGCGCGAGCGCATCCGCCTGGTCGGCGACGTGCCCTCGCCGATCATGCCGCCGTCCGGCTGCCGGTTCCGCACGCGCTGCTGGAAGGCGCAGGACAAGTGCGCCACGGAGGAGCCGCCGCTGGTGCAGCTCAGCGGCAACAAGGCCGGGCACCTGACGGCCTGCCACTTCCCCGAGGACCCGACCATCGATGTCGGCGCCCGCAAGGAGGACGTGGTGATGGACCCGGCGCTGCGGTCGCTGGAGAAGGACGCCAAGAAGTCCTGACACCCAGCGCCCACGCGCACACGGCCCCGCCCCCCCCGTCCCGGAGGGCGGGGCCGCCCCGTTTCCCGGCGCCCGCACCGCCCGGCTGGCGCCCGGTGGGGGCGAGCCGTCCGCTCGACGTGCGGGCCGCTGGGGCGTACACGTTCGTGCGGCGCGTGTGGCTCGGGCCGCCGTGGCCGGCCGCAGGGTGGACGTCCAGGGGGAGCGGCCCCGACACCCGGCGTGGCGCCGGGCTCCCAGCCGGTGGCCACCGGGCGTGTGCCCCGTGCCCGGCCCGCGTGGCCCCGGCCGCATGTCGGTCGGGGCCGCCGGCCTTGTGCCCGTCGCGGGAGCGGGGGCGACGCCTGCGACGCGGCGCGGCGCCGGGGGCCCCCGCTGGTGGCCGCCGGGGTGTGCCCAGGTGCCCTGGCCCTGGCTGCCCCACCGGCACGGCGTGCCGCGGGCCGGTCCCACGCCTGCGTGGCGCGGGGTGCCCGGCTCCCCCCCCGGGGGGAGCCGGGGCGACGTCCGCCGTGCGGCGCGGCGTCGACGTCGCTTCTGGCGGGTGACTCATGGCTGCCGGGGTGGCGTCAGAGCCAGCCCTTCTCTCTCGCCGTGCGGACCGCTTCCGCCCTGTTGCGTACCGCCAGTTTCTGGATCGCCGTCGACAGGTAGTTGCGCACCGTGCCCTGCGACAGGTGCAGCGTCCGTGCCAGTTCCGCGTTCGTGGAGCCGTCCGACGCGGCGGCCAGGACCTCGCGTTCACGGCTCGTCAGCGGGTTCGCGCCCTCCGCCAGGGCCGCGGCCGCCAGTACCGGGTCGATGACGTGCTCGCCGCGCAGCACCCGGCGCACCGCGTCGGCGAGGCCGGCCGCCGGGGCGTCCTTCACCAGGAACGCCGCCGCGCCCGCCTCCATCGCGCGGCGCAGGTACCCGGGCCTGCCGAACGTCGTCAGCACCACCACCCGCACCGACGGCAGCGCGGCCGCCAGTTCGGCCGCCGCGTCGATGCCCGTCATTCCGGGCATCTCGATGTCCAGCAGGGCCACGTCGACCGCGTGCTCACGGGCGGCCGCCACCACCTCGTCGCCCCTGGCGACCTGCGCCACGACCGTCATGTCGCCTTCGAGGCCGAGCAGCGCCGCGAGCGCCTCACGGACCATGGACTGGTCCTCCGCCAGGAGGATACGGATCTGCGCGCTCATGCACCGGATCCTGTCAGACCCGCCCCCCGCGACGGATCCGGCGGATCCTGCGGGGCGGCCGGGTCCAACGGCGCGCGCATCGTCAGCGTCACCCCGGAGCGCGAGGAGCGCACGTCCAGCGTGCCGCCGACCTTGTCGAGCCGCTCGCCGAGCCCCGTCAGGCCGTTGCCGGCCGGCGCCGAGCCGAGGCCGTGGCCGTCGTCCTCGACCGTGAGCTGCAGGTGGAGGCCGTCCAGCGTCTGGCGCGGCGCGAGCCGGATCTCGCAGTTCCCGGCGCCGCTGTGCCGCACGATGTTGGTCACCGCCTCCCGCAGCGACCACGCCAGCGCGGCCTCCGACTCCGTGCCGAGCACGCCCGGCAGTTCGGCGGGCGCCTCCACCGGCATCCGCGTCTCGACGCCCGCCACCGCGAGCGTCGTGCGCGCGCCCGCGAGCTCGCCGGACAGGGTGAGCCTGCGGTAGCCGCTGACCGCCTCCCGCACGTCCGTCAGCGCCTGGCGGCTGACCCGCTCGATGTCCGCGACCTGCTCGCCCGCCCGGTCGGGGTGGTCGGGCAGCATCCGTCCGGCCAGCTCGCTCTTGAGCGTGATGAGCGACAGGGAGTGCCCCAGCAGGTCGTGCAGGTCGCGGGCCATGCGCAGCCGCTCCTCGTTGGCGGCCAGCGCCGCGACCGTGACCCGCGCCTCGCGCAGCTCGACTGTCGTGCGGACGAGCTGCCGCACGCCCGACATCGCGAACCCGCCCAGCAGCGCGGGCGTGACCAGCCAGGGCGTGAACCCGCCGTCGTAGCCGTGCGACAGGGACACGAGCAGCAGCACCGCCACGGTGGCCGGGATCGCCACCGCCGCCTGCCGCAGCGGTAGCACCGCCCCTGCGGACACCGATACGTACACGAACAGGACCAGCCACGGCGAGCCCATGGTCAGCGACAGGCAGACCGCGAGGGCGAGCACCCCCGCCAGCAGGCAGTCGAGAGTGTGGGAGCCGAGAGCCCTGCTCGTGTACCGGAAGACCAGCAGCAGGTAGACGGCTACGAAAGCGGCGAGGCCCAGCGCGCCCAGCACTGTGGCCCACGGGCCGTGCCCGCCCCCGGAGAGGTCGCCCAGCGGCGGGGCGAGGTAGGCGAGCCAGATGCCGATCCACATCAGCTTCACCATCGCCTGCCGGCGGTTCTCCGGTGGCCTGCCGATAGGCACTTCGGGACCGCCGCCAGGCCGCTCGCCCCCCGCTGTCCTCGCCATCACGCCTTCCTGGTGTCCTTCCGGTAGAGCCACGCGGCGCCCGCCGCGAAGACGAGGAAGTAGCCGACGATGATGGCCACGTCCCTGCCGTGCGGCGCGCCGCCCAGCTCGATCGCCTGGCCGAGGCCCGCGTAGGCGTGGGTGGGCAGCCAGGTGGTGATGTCCTGGAGCCACTGCGGGTACGAGGTGGTCGGCAGCCACAGCCCGCCGAGGATCGACAGGCCGAAGTAGATGATCATCGTGATGGGGCGCACGGCGTCACCGTTCGCCAGGTACCCGATCGCCACGCCCAGCGCCGCGAAGCACAGGCTGCCCGCCCAGATCACGCCCGTGAGCGCGAGCCACTGCCACGCTGCCAGATGGACGTGCTTGATCGCCACGGCCACCAGGAACACGACGATGATGGACGGCAGGGACACCACCGCCGCACTGGCGATCTTCGCGAGCACGTAGCCGCGCCCCGGCAGCGCCGTCAGCCGCAGTTGCCGTACCCAGCCCTTCTCCCGCTCCTTCGCGATGCGCTCGCTGTTGCCCATCAGCACCGCGGTCAGCGCGCCGAAGGACGCCATGGCCACCATGTAGAACGCGCCCATGGTGAGCCCGCCGGTACCGCTGACCACGGAGTCGCCCTGCGGGCCCGCGATCACGAGGAAGAGGCCCGCGGGATAGACCACCGAGAAGAACATGAACTTCTTGTTCCGCAGGGTGCGGGTGATCTCCAGCTTGATGAGGGTGTTCACGACGTCCTGGCCTCCTCGGCCTCGGTGATGGCCACGAAGGCCTGTTCGAGGCCGAGCCCCGAGACCTCCAGGTTGCGGGGGTAGCAGCCGAGACCGTACAGGGCGTGCACGGTGGCGTCGGCGTCGTGCGACTGGATGCGCACCGTCGTGCCGGAGAGCGACAGGGAGGCCAGGAAGGGCAGGCCGCGCAGCGCCGCCTCGTCGATCTCGCACTCCAGGTCGAACGCGATGCGCCGGGCACCCGCCTTCGCCTTGATCTCGGCCGCCGTGCCGTCCGCGAGCAGCCGCCCCTTGTGCAGCACGAGCACCCGGTCGGCGATCGCGTCGGCCTCCTCCAGGTAGTGCGTCGCGAACAGGACCGCACGGCCCTGGCCCGCCTGCTCCCGCATCGTCGACCAGAACGCCTGGCGCGCCGTCACGTCCATGCCCGTCGTGGGCTCGTCCAGCACGATCAGGTCTGCCGCGCCCGCCGTCGCGAGCGCGAACCGCACGCGCTGCTCCTGGCCGCCGGAGAGCTTGTCGACCATGCGGTCCGCGATCTGCGCGATGCCGGCCCGGTCCATCACCTCGTCCACCGGGTACGGCTTCGGGTGCAGGTCGCAGGCGAGCCCCACGATCTCGCGGACCCGCACGCCCTCCATCAGGCCGCCCGACTGAAGCATCGCGCCGACATGGCCTGCGGCGATGGCGGCCTGCGGGCTCTTCCCGAACACGCTGATGCGGCCGGAGTCGGGCGTGCGCAGCCCGAGCAGCAGGTCGAGCGTGGAGGACTTGCCGGCGCCGTTGGGGCCGAGCAGGGCCACGGTCTCGCCGGGGTGCAGGTCGAGGGTGAGGCCGTCCACGGCGCGCACCCGGCCGTACGCCTTCGACACGTCGGCGAAGGACGCCACCGCGGTCGCGGGGGGAGCTGTCGTCTTCATGGGCTCCATCCTGCCGACGGGGTGGCGCGCGGGGGCAGTGCCGAATGTGGGAAACCCGGCATGACGGATGTCATGCCGGGTTCGTGACACGTGCGCTGCGAGGCGGCCCCCGGCCGGACGCGTCAGCCGGGGGCAGGACGCGTCAGCCGGTCAGCCCCTTCGTCGGGGACCCGATCTCGCGGGTGCGCTCGGCGGACGTCTTGCCGCGCAGCGCCACCCGCAGCTGGTCGGCGATGTCCTGCGGGGTGACCGCCGTCGAGGAGCCGTCGGCGCGCTTGACCTTGACGCCGTCGAACGCGGAGCCGTACGCGTTCTTCAGGGCCTTGAGGTCGTAGCTGTCCACCAGCTTCCCGTCGACCGCCTTCATCGAGAGGATCTTGGGCAGCGAGATCTGGCCGAACTGGATCGAGGCACCGCTCGGCGCCTTGATGGTGACCAGGTCGGACATCGCCGGCTTCGCGAAGTCCTTCATCGCCTGCTGGATGTCGGCCTGGCTGATCGTCGGCTGCTGCTCCACCGTGGGCAGTGTCACCGAGACCGAGCTGCCCGTCTCGACCTGGTTGCGGTACGCGTCCCGCACGGACTGCTTGGCGCGTGCCACGTCGAGGCCCGTGCCCGCCTTGCCGGGCACGGCGACGGGCTTGCCGGTGTCGAACGTGATGGTGCCCTCGCGCTCGGAGCCGAGGGAGCCCGCGATCCCGTTCAGGGCGGCCGTGAGCTTCTCCTCGTCCACCGGCATCACCGGGTCGATGGGCCGCTGCCTGCCGAACAGCGAGCCCACCACGTCGACCGGGTTGTAGTCGGGTCCCGCCGCGGCCTGGACGGTGGCCTGGTCGTCCAGCGTCAGGCCCGCGTTCTCCGGCGACAGCGTGCTGCTCTTACCGTCGACGGTCAGCTTCAGCGGCAGGGTCGCGCGCTTGCCGAGGCGCTTCTCCAGCGTGTCCACGGCCTGGTCCTTCGTGGAGCCGCCGATGTCGACGCCGAGCACGGTGGTGCCCTTCGGCACGTCGGTGTGGCTCATGACGAGGCCCGCGCCGTACAGGCCGCCCGCGATCACGAGCAGTGCCACCACGCCGAGTACCGGCTTCGAGCGGCCCTTCTTCTTGGCCGCCGGCTTCGCGGGAGCCGCAGGCGCGGCCGCCGCTGCGGGCCGTGCGGCAGCCGCGGGGCCGCCAGGGCCCGCACTACCGGGGCCGGGGCCCTGGCCGGGCGCGGGGCGGTCGTCGAGACGGGGCGTCAGGTCGGGGCGGGGGCGTGCGCCTTGGCCGCCCTGCGTGCCCGAGCCGGGGAACGGCGCAGTGCGCTGATCGGACGGCGTGATGGGGGCGCCGCTGCTGAGCGTGGACCCCGACACGTGGCCTGCGGCCGGAGTGCCGGGCTCGGGCGCGAGCTGCTGGGGCGTCAGGATGGCCGTGTCGTCCGAGAGGCGGGGAGGCGTGCCGGCCGCACCGGGGCGCTGCCCGCCGAACTCCGGGACCTCGGGCGTGCCGTGGGCGGGCGTTCCGTGCGCGGGCGTGCCGTGCGCGGGCGTGCCGCCGAACTCCGGGACCTCGGGCGTGCCGAACGGCGGGGTGTGGCCGGGGCCCGCCGGCATGGAGCCGAGCGTGGAACCGCCGGTCGCGGGGCCCGCGGTGGGGCCGTTCGGCCGGTCGTCCGGGCCGGGGCCCGCGGTGCCCGGGACGCCGAAGGGCGGGGTGCCGGGGCCGCCCGTGTGCGGGGCGCCGTCCTGGTACGCGTCGGACCGGTAGGCGTCCGCGCGGTAGGCGTCGGCCTGGTAATCGGACTGGTAGGCGTCCGGCTGGGACGGGTCGGCCTGGTTCGCGCCGCCCTGGTTCGCGCCGTCCTGGTACGGGTCCTGGTGGCCGGGGTCGCCGAACGGGGACGCGTCCTGGCCGCTGCCCGTCTCGCCCGCGCCCGGCGCGGTCTCGAGATCCGTAGAGCT